>NZ_JAPSKN010000227.1 GCF_031181705.1 Streptomyces sp. | reverse complement strand
GTGTGGTAGACCTCGGCGCCCCAGCGCAGGGCCTCGGAGAAGGACTCCGCGCCGATCGGGGCGATCATGAACTCCTGGATGTCCACGTTGGAGTCGGCGTGCGAGCCGCCGTTCAGGATGTTCATCATCGGCACCGGCAGCAGGTGCGCGTTCGGGCCGCCCAGGTAGCGGAACAGCGGCAGGTCGCTGGCCTCGGAGGCGGCGTGGGCGACGGCGAGCGAGACGCCGAGGATGGCGTTGGCGCCGAGGGAGCCCTTGTTGTCGGTGGCGTCCAGGTCGAACATCGCCTGGTCGATCAGGCGCTGCTCGGTGGCGTCGTAGCCGACCAGCTCCGGGCCGATCTGCTCGATGACCGCGAGGACGGCCTTCTCCACACCCTTGCCGAGGTAGCGGTTCGAGTCGCCGTCGCGGAGCTCGATGGCCTCGAAGGCGCCCGTGGAGGCGCCGGACGGGACGGCGGCACGGCCGGTGCTGCCGTCGTCGAGGCCGACCTCGACCTCGACCGTGGGGTTGCCTCGGGAGTCCAGGATTTCCCGGGCTACGACGACGTCGATGGACGGCACGAGCATCTCCTTCTTGATGTGACGCGGGTACGCGGGTCGCGTGGACCCGGCGAGGTGCGGGCCGGTGGCTCGCGACATGAGCCTAACCGGCTCCGGGCGATCGGCCACCGGGTCGCCCACCCCATGGACAGAACCGAGAGTAAATTGTTTCCGAACGGAACAAAGCCGGTTGCCGAAAAAACCCCGCCCCGGTGCGTACGGGGGACGACGCACCGGGACGGGGAGCCCGTGGGGACGGGGATGGGCCGCTGCCTACTTCAGGTGCAGCTGCTGGCCCGGGTAGATGAGGTTGGCGTCCTCGACGATGTCCTTGTTCAGCTGGAAGAGCTTCTCCCAGCCGCCCTTGACCTTCTCCTCGGCCGCGATCGAGCTCAGGGTGTCGCCCTTGACGACCTTGTACTCGCCGTCGCCCTTCTTGACCTTCTTGCCGGTCGGGGTGGTGACGGTCTTCTTGGCGGCCGGGCGCTCCTCGGAGCGGGAGGCCGGCTGCTGGGTCTCGCGGGTCTCGGTGCTCTGCTGGCTCTGGCTCTGGCTCTGGCTCTGCGAGGAGCTGCCGGAGTCGCTGGCGCCGCCACCGGTGTAGCCGGCGCTCGACAGGCCCTTGCCGCAGACCGGCCAGGCGCCCTTGCCCTGGCCCGCGAGGACCTTCTCGGCGATCTCGATCTGCTGGGCCTTGGTGGCCTGGTCGGCGGTGGAGGCGTACTTCGTGCCGCCGTAGCCGGCCCAGGTGGAGGCGGAGAACTGCAGACCGCCGTAGTAGCCGTTGCCGGTGTTGATGGACCAGTTGCCGCCGGACTCGCACTGGGCGACGGCCTCCCACTCGGAGGCGGTGGCGGCGGAGGCGTTGCCGGCCGCCATCAGCGGGGCGGCGACGGCGGCACCGGTGACACCGGCGATGGCGATGGCGCGAGCGGCCTTGGACGGACGGCGGTGCGTGCCCTTACCGGAAAACAGCATGGAGAGATCCCCTCACCGACGCCTGCGAGGTGAGCTGTCGGGTTCGGGCCGGTTGAGTTGCCCGGCCGCGTCCCTCACGGGACACGGCTTCACCCCAAGCCCTTCCGGCACAACCGGCCGGTCGGGCACCTACCTTGGGTCCCCCGCTCCTGCCTACGGCGCTTGACGCGACGACTGTTCCCGTGCGGCCGCTGGCAGGATTCGGCGTTGCGGCAGCCGGGGCTCGCGATGACGAGCAGTCACGACCGTAGGCAGGTGATCGGCGGAATTTCAAAGACGATCAGGGCTTCTGAGATCTATCTCTCACCGCACTTATACGGGACATATGACGCGAAACATGACGCTAACTCGCCCGGTTTCGCGGTGACTTAGGCCGTCGTTTCCGCACTGCCCGAAGGGCTACCCCTCGTCCGCTTCGCCCTCCACCGTGAGCGTCTGACCGGGCTGAACGAGGTCCGCGGCGTCGCCGGCGGCCTTCTCGTCCCCGGCGGCCGGCTCCTGCCATCCGCCGTCGACGGGGAGGGAGTCGGCGATGGACCAGGAACTGTCACCGACGCCCACGATGTAGGCGCCTTCGGACGCCTCGCCGGCACTCGTGTCGCCGCGCGAGGCGTGCCGGCCCGAGGAACCGCCCTCACGGCCGCCCGTGGAGTCGGCGCTCTCGTCGGCACTGGGGCCGCGGTGACGGCCGGAGCCGGTGTCCGCGCGGTCCGAAGCGTCACCGGCCGACGGGGAGTTGCCGGAGGCGGCACCCCCGGGCGTGGCCGAGGCCGAGCCGTCCGACGACCGGCCGGAAGGACGGGAGTCGGGCGACTTGTCGGACTTGGCGGAATCGTCCCGCGCGGTCGATGAGCCGTCAGGCGACGCCGAGCCGGACGGAGAAGGCGACGGGGACGCCGTGGACGCGGAAGGCGAGGAAGAGGAAGAGGACTCGGACGATCCCAGCGAGTCGAGCAGACCGGACGGGTTCGCCGGAGCGGATTCACCGGATTCACCGGACGAATCGGACTCCCCGGTCTCCCCCGACGCGCCCTGCTCGAGGCCGGAGAGCAGCCCGCAGGTACGCCACGCGCCGACCCCCTGGTCGGCGAGGATTCTCTCCGCCACGGATATCTGCTGGGAGCGACTGGCGAGATCGGCGCTCGGCGCGTAGTCCAGACCGCCGTGGTTCTCCCAGTCCTCCTGGGACAGGGCGAGGCCGCCGTAGTAGCCGTTACCGCTGTTCTGGCTCCAGGCACCACCCGTCTCGCAGTCCGCGACCCGGTCCCAGGTCGTGCCGTCGGCCGCGCTGGCGCCGGAGGCTCCGAGGAGCGGGATCGCGATGGCGGAGCCGGTCACTCCGGCCGCAACGAGGAGTGCCGGAGCCTGGCGGGGGCGGCGGTGCCGTCCGTTCCCGGAGAGCATGCGGAGACCTTTCGCGAGACAGCAGTGACCCACGCGGCGCAGGGTTCCCCGGCCGCGCTGATGGGTGAACGTATCCGCACACGATCACTTGTCACAAGTTCATGCCGTGCAGATCACATGAAGATCACAAAGCTGAGGGCGTGTCACCTTGCGATCGGGGTGAACTCCACCGGCAGCGTGCGCAGCCCGCGCATGATGAGCCCGCCGCGCCATCTCAGCTCGGCCGGGTCCACCGCGAGGCGGAGGTCCGGGAGGCGGGTGAGGAGGGCGGCGAGCGCGGTCTGGCCCTCCAGGCGGGCGAGCGGGGCGCCGAGGCAGTAGTGGATGCCGTGGCCGTAACCGAGGTGCTGGTTGTCACGGCGCGACAGGTCGAGCACGTCCGGGTCGGCGAACCGCTCCGGGTCCCGGTCCGCGGCGGCCAGGACGACCAGGACCGGGTCGCCCGCGTCGATCCGCTGCCCGCCGATGGTGAGCGGCTGCGTGGCGAACCGCCAGGTGGCGAGCTCGACCGGCCCGTCGTAGCGCAGCAGTTCCTCCACGCCGGTCTCCAGCAGGCCGGTCTCCCCGGCGGCGAGGGAGGCCTGCAGGCGAGTGCGCTGCTCGGGGTGGGTGAGCAGGGCGAAGGTGCCGTTGCCGATGAGGTTGACCGTCGTCTCGAAACCGGCGAACAGCAGGATGAAGGCCATCGCCGCGGCCTCGTTCTCGGTGAGGTGCTCGCCGTGGTCGGAGGCGCGGATGAGGCCGGAGATGAGGTCCTCGCCCGGGCCGGGCTCGGCGGGGAGCGCCTCCCGCTTGCGGTGGATGAGGTCGGCGAGGTAGCCGCGCATCTTCTTCACGGACCGCGCCACGCCGCCCCGCGGCCCGCCCTGGTGACGGATCATCATGCCCGCCCAGTCCCGGAAGTCGTCCTGGTCCTCGCGGGGGACGCCGAGCAGGTCGCAGATGGCGTAGATGGGCAGCGGGAAGGCGAACTCGTGGATGAGGTCGGCGCTCCCCCTGTCCGCGAACCCGTCGATGAGCCGGTCGGTGAGCTCCTGCACCCGCGGCGCGAACTCGGCGACCCGGCGGGGCGTGAACGCCTTGGACACGAGCCGCCGCAGCCGGGTGTGGTCCGGCGGGTCGATGTTGAGCAGGTGCGTCATCAGCTCGGCCTTGCGCTCCCCGGGGATGCCCGTCTTGCCCTTGGCGTGCGCGGGTTCGTCGTGGTGCGCCGGGTTCTTGGAGAGCCGGGGGTCGGCGAGGGTCTGCTTGGCGTCGGCGTAGCGCGTGACCAGCCAGGCTTCGACGCCGCTCGGGAGCCGTGTCCTGTGGACGGGGCTGTGCTCGCGGAGCCAGGCGTAGGCGGGGTAGGGGTCGCTCGCGAACTCCCAGGTGAACAGGGCGGGGGCGGGGGCGGGGGACGGAGCGGGCGGGGTGGGCTGGGGCTGGTCGGTCACCCTCCGACCGTATCCGGCCCGCCGCCGCTCCCCCGTGCCGGTCCGCTCAGCTCTCGGCCTGTCTGATCGCGTCCCGGTAGGCACGGGCCGCCGCTCTCAGGGCCGCCTCCGGGTCCACGCCCTCCGCCTCCGCGCGGACGGCCAGGGCCAAAAGGTCGTAGCCGATGCCCTCCACGGGTGGGAGCGGTATGTCCAGGTTCGCCGTGCGGGCGCGGGACGCCAGCTTGGCGGCGAGGGCCAGGCCGGGCTGGCCCAGGGGGATGCCCTCGGTGATCGAGGTGCGCTGTTTCTCGACCGCCTTGGTGCGCAGCCAGTGGGCTTTGACCTCCTCGGGCGTGGTGGCCGTCGCGTCGCCGAAGACGTGCGGGTGGCGGTGGATCAGCTTGGCGACGATGCCGCCGGCCACGTCGTCGACGGAGAACGGGGCCTCGGGGTCCTCCTCCGCGATGCGGGCGTGGAAGACGACCTGGAGGAGGACGTCGCCGAGCTCCTCGCGCAGTTCGTCCCGGTCGCCCTCCTCGATCGCCTCGACGAGCTCGTACGCCTCCTCGATGCCGTACTTGGCCAGGCCCTTGTGGGTCTGCTGGGAGGACCAGGGGCACTCGGTCCGGATCCGGTCCATGACCTGCACGAGGTCGAGCAGGCGGGCGCCCGGCAGGTCGTAGGAGGCGGGCAGCAGCTCGAGCTCGGGCATGGCGAGGCGGCCGGTGCCGGCGAGGCGGGCCAGACCGTCGGTCAGGGCCGGCTCGCCCTCACCCGTCGCCACGACGACCACCGTGCGGCCGCCGGCGCAGGTGTCGACCAGCTCCTGGGCGGTGGGGGACGCCTCCTCGACCGCGATGCCCGCCTCGCGCAGATAGGGCAGCTGTGGATGCGCGCCGTCCGCGCACAGCACCCGGTCGGCCGCGTGCAGGGCCTGCCAGGCGGGCCAGGACAGCAGGCCGGGGGCGACGCGGTGGCTGGTGGTGAGCAGGACGATGCGGCCGGGGGCGGCGGCCGCGCCGGGGGCGGCCTGCCGGGGGCCCTGGGTGGGTTCGGGGCTGTTGGCGTTCAC
>NZ_JAPSKN010000226.1 GCF_031181705.1 Streptomyces sp. | reverse complement strand
CGGGCTCGGCCGCGACCGTGCCGCAGGACGCGACGCACCCGGTTGCGGCACCGCGGGACACACCCCCGGCCGCCGCCGCGCAAGGCATGGTGCCGGGCGGGTCCGCGGTGCCCGGCACCGTCGTGCCGCCCACCGGGGCGTTCGGTCCGCCGCCCCCCATGGACGCGCGGCCCCTGCCCGTGCCGGGCGCCGGACCCGGGCCCCGGCCCGGGTCGATCCCGGAGGCCGCCCTGCTCGCCGTCGACCCCGACCCCAAGCCCACCCCCGCCCGCGGCTTCGACGCCGTCGCGGAGGCCGTGCTCGGGGACGAACCCCTCGGCGCCCCGGGCGACCCCGCCGCACCCGCGCTCCTCGCGGAGCCGGTCGCGCGGATCAACGAGGCCGTGAAGGAGGGCCGGATCGAGGCGGCGGCCGACCTGGCGGACCGGACCGTCGCACTGGCGTCGGGGACGCTGGGACCGGAGCACCCGGAGGTGCTCCGGCTGCGCGAACTGACCGCCTACGTCGCCTACCTGGCCGGTGACCCGCTCCGCGCCTTCCACCTCTCGCTCGACCTGGCCGGTGCCCGGCGCCGGGCCGGTGACGCGGAGGGCGCCTACGGCAACGTGCGGAGCGCGGCCACCGCCTGGCGGGCGGTGCGCGATCCGGCCCTGGGACTGGAGCTCGGGCGCGACCTGGTCGGCCTGTGGACCGAGCTGGCCTCCGCGGGCGGCCCCGCCGCCGAGGAGATCGAGGAGCTGGAGTCGGCCCGCGCCCGCATGGGCCGCCTCACCGCACGTGCCCGCGAGCGGTGAGGCGGGCCCGGAGGCTACTGCGACAGTTCCCACACCGCGTGGGCGAGGGCGTCGCTGTTGCGGTCGAGGGCCGTGTCGTTGATGTTGGCGGTGGTGTCGCAGGAGGAGTGGTAGCAGCGGTCGAAGGCCTGCCCCGCCGTACCGCCCCACTTGGCCGCCTGCGCCGCCGTCTTCGCGCGGCCGGCCCCGGTGAACAGGCCGCCCACCGGGACGCCCGCGCTCTTGAAGGGCGCGTGGTCGGAGCGGCCGTCGCCCTCGGTCTCGATCTCCGTCGGGACGCCGAGGCCGGTGAGGTACTCCTTGAACGTCTTCTCGATCGCCGGGTCGTCGTCGTAGACGAAGTAACCCGGGTTCGGGGAGCCGATCATGTCGAGGTTCAGGTAGGCGCTGATCCGTGAACGGTCGCCGGTGGCCAGCCGGTTGACGTAGTAGCGGGAGCCGACCAGGCCGAGTTCCTCGGCACCCCACCAGGCGAAGCGCAGGTGCTTGGTGGGCTTGTACTGCGTCCGGGACACGGCGAGGGCGGTCTCCAGGACGGCGGACGAGCCGGACCCGTTGTCGTTGATGCCGGGTCCGGAGGAGACGCTGTCGAGGTGGGCACCGGCCATCACGACCTGGTTGGCGTCGCCGCCCGGCCAGTCGGCGATCAGGTTGTAGCCGGTGCGGCCGGAGGCGGTGAACTGCTGGACGGTCGTGGTGTATCCGGCGGCGTCGAGCCTGGCCTTGAGGTAGTCGAGCGAGGCCTTGTAGCCGGCGCGGCCGTGCGCGCGGTTGCCGCCGTTGGCGGTGGCTATGGACTGCAGCTGGGAGAGGTGGGCCTTGACGTTCGCCACCGGTATGTCCGGCGCGGCGGCCGCTCGGGTGGGAGCGGAGGACGCGGCGTCGGCCACGGCACCGCCGGTCAGCAGCAGGGCGGTCGCCATGCCACCCGCCGCGACGGCGCGCGCGGAAACGGAGAGCTTCATGTGGGGGCTCCGGATTCCCTTGGGGCTGCCCGCGGGGTGCCACGGGCAGCCCACAGTGAATGGGGTGCCTGGATGGTGAAGCTGTTATTGACTCTCCGTCAAGACGCTTATCCAGCCACGGCGTTGACGTCCGCGCGTCGACGTCCGCGCACGCACCGTCCGCCGTCACTGCACGCAGAACTCGTTGCCCTCCGGGTCCGCCATCACGAGCCACTCGCCGCCCTGCTCCGTCACCCGCCGCAGCACGCGCGCCCCGAGTTCCTCCAGCCGGGCGGCCTCCTCCTCGCGCCGCCCCTCGCCCGGGTGCAGATCGAGGTGCAGCCGGTTCTTGCCCGACTTGGCCTCCGGCACCCGCTGGAACAGCAGCCGCCGCCCGAGCCCGGTCCCGCTCTCCTCCTCGAACGGGTCCCCGGGGTGCCGTACGGCGACCAGGTCCCGGAAGGCGCGGCGGCCGTGGAACTCGACCGTGGCCTCCTCGGGCAGGGCGCCGAAACCGAGCAGCCGCTCGATGAGGGCGCTGTTGTCCTCGACCTCGTACCGCAGCGCGGCGGCCCAGAAGTCGGCCTGCGCGTGCGGGTCGTTCGCGTCGATGACGACCTTCCAGTGGACGGGGGAGGGCGATGCCGGTGGCTGCGTCATGTAGTCACTTGTACTGGCCGGGTGAGCGAACGCGCAGGGGAAAACGCCGGGATCCCGGAGCCCTCGCCCGCTGGGAGGCGCTGCACGGGCCCGTCGGCCCGGTCGTCGACACCTCCCGCCCGGACCGCCGTCGCTGGTGCGCGATGGAGCACCGCGGCAACCGCGAGAAGGTCCGGGCGCACCGCGTCCGCCGGGCCGCTACGGCGCCGCGGCCCGCGCGGCCCGCTCCTCACGCGCGTCGTAGGCGGTCCGGGCCGCCGCGATCTCCTCCTGGTGCTCCTCGGTCCAGGTCACCAGGGACTGGATCGTGGTGTGCAGCGTCCTGCCGAGGGAGGTCAGCTCGTACTCGACGCGCGGCGGCACCACCGGATGCACCGTGCGCTTCACCAGCCCGTCCCGCTCCAGCGAGCGCAGCGTCACGGTGAGCATCCGCTGGCTGACCCCGTCGATCTCCCGGCGCAGCTCGGTGAAGCGCAGCCGCCGGTTCTCCAGCAGCGCGATGACCAGCAGTGACCACTTGTCGGCGATGCGGTCGAGGATCTGCCGGACCTGGCAGTCCTCGCGGGTGTCCCACTGGAAGGGGTCGGCGTCGCCGTGGTCCACGGTGCTCGCGCAGTTACTCGGTGACTTCGAAGTGCCTTCTTCCATGTCCGCCGATGCTGCCGCAGGGTGGTCGTGGTTACAAGGGGGAACCGACCCTCACTTGCGTAACCGCCCTTTCCCAGAGGAGTGTTGACTCATGGGCACGCGTGCCTGGGCGTTGCTGCTCGTCCTGTGCGGGACGATCTTCCTGGAGGGCGCCGACGTCGCGATGATGGCGGTGGCGATCCCGGCCATCCGCTCCGACCTGGGCCTTGCCACCGGCACGGCGGCCTGGGTGCTGAGCGCCTACGTGCTCGGATACGCCGGCTTCACCCTCCTCGGCGGCCGCGCCGCCGACCTGCTCGGCCGGCGGCGGATGTTCCTGCTCTGGCTGACCGTCTTCCTCGCCTTCTCCGGACTCGGCGGCCTCGCGACGGACGGCTGGATGCTGATCGTCGCGCGCTTCGTCACCGGCGTCGCCGCCGCGTTCATGACCCCGGCCGCGCTCTCCCTGATCACCACGTCCTACGAGGAGGGGCCGAAGCGCAACAAGGCCCTGCTGGTCTTCGCCGGGACCGGCGCGGCCGGTTTCTCCCTCGGCCTGGTGATCGGCGGTCTGCTCACCGAGTTCGGCTGGCGCTGGGTGTTCTTCGCGCCCGTGCTGCTGACCGCCGCCCTGCTCGTCGCGGCCGTGCGCCTGGTGCCCGGGCGGGACGCCCCGCCCGCGCGGAGGCGCACCTTCGACCTGCCCGGCGCGGTCGCCGCCGCCGGTGCCATGCTGCTGGCCGCCTACACCGTCGTCCGCCTGGAGCACGGCCTGGCCGACTGGCCGCTCACCCTGGTCTCGGGTGCCGCGGCCCTGCTCCTGGCCGGTGCCTTCGTCGCGTTCGAGCGCCGCTGCCCGGACCCGCTCGTGCGCCTCGGCATCCTGCGCAAGGGCCCGGTCGTCCGCGCCGACCTGGGGGCGCTGCTCTTCCTCGGCGCCTTCTTCGGCTTCCAGTTCGTCGTCACCCTCTACCTGCAGGAACTGCGCGGCTGGTCCTCCCTGCAGACCGCCGTCGCCCTGATCGTCATGGGCGTCGACGCGGTCCTCGCGCCGACGCTCACCCCGCGGCTGGTCGCCCGCTTCGGCAACGCCCGGGTGATCCTCGGCGGATTCCTCCTGGGAGTGGCCGCCTACGCCCTGTTCCTGCCGGTCGGCATGGACTGGTCCTACGCGATGATGTTCCCGACGCTGCTGCTGTCCGGCCTGGCGTTCGCCCTGGCCTACGGGCCGCTGACGATCGCGGCGACGGACGGGGTCGAGGAGGCGGAGCAGGGCCTGGCCGGCGGGCTGCTGACCACGGCGACGCAGTTCGGCTCCGCCATCGGCATCTCGGCGGTGACCGCGGTCTACGGCCTGGCGTCCACCGGGTCCGGCCCCGAGGCCACGCTGTCGGCCTTCCGCGCGGCGCTGATCGTGCCGGTCGTCCTGGTGGTGCTGGGCGCGCTGATCTCGGTGGTCAGCGTGCGGGAGGTCCGGCGGGCGGTGCGCAGCGCGTCCCCGGTGAGCAACGCCAGCGCCAGCCACACCAGCGCGAAGCCGGCCCAGCGCTCCGGCGGCATCTCCTCGTGGAAGTAGAAGACGCCGAGCAGGAACTGGAAGACGGGCGTCATGTACTGCAGCAGTCCGATGGTGGACAGGGGTACGCGGATGGCGGCCGCACCGAAGCAGACCAGGGGGAGCGCGGTGACGATCCCGGCCGAGGCGAGCAGGGCGGCGTGCCCCGCGCCCTCTGCGGCGAAGGTCGCCTCGCCCTGCATGCCCAGCCACACCAGGAAGCCGAGCGCGGGCAGGAACTGGATCGCGGTCTCGGCGGCCAGCGACTCGACGCCGCCGAGGTTCACCTTCTTCTTCACCAGCCCGTAGGTCGCGAAGGAGAAGGCGAGGCAGAGGGAGATCCACGGCAGCCGGCCGTAGCCGATGGTCAGCACCACGACCGCCGCGCAGCCGGTGCCGACCGCCGCCCACTGCACCGGCCGCAGCCGCTCCTTGAGCAGCAGTACGCCGATCGCGATGGTGACCAGCGGGTTGATGAAGTACCCGAGTGAGGCCTCGACGACGTGCCCGGAGTTCACGGCCCAGATGTACAGGCCCCAGTTGACGGTGATCACCGTCGCGGCGACCGTGATCAGGCCCAGCTTGCGCGGCTGCCGCAGCAGTTCGCCCGCCCAGGCCCAGCGGCGCAGCACGAGCAGTGCGGCGCCGACGAAGACCAGCGACCACACCATCCGGTGGGCCAGGATCTCCGTCGCTCCCGCCGGCTTCAGCAGGGGCCAGTACAGGGGGACCAGGCCCCACATGCCGTAGGCCGCGAAGCCGTTCAGCAGTCCTATGTGCCGCTCACCCCTCGGCTTGCGCGTCACGGGCCCCTCCTTCGCACGTCCTGTCCGCGTGTTCGACGGTAACGCCGC
>NZ_JAPSKN010000225.1 GCF_031181705.1 Streptomyces sp. | reverse complement strand
GGAGCGACGCCGGTTACACCGCCTCGGCCACCGGCGTCCGGGACGCCGGTCCGCCCGCCGTGCCGTCCTCCGCCGGTTTCGGGCCCGCTCCCTTCAGCGGTACCTCCTTCACGAACACCGCCGCCGCCAGCGCCAGGACCGCCACCGCCGCTCCGAGCAGGAACGCAGAGTGCGTGCCGGCCGCGACCGCGTGCTGGTAGGCCTCCCGGGCCGCCTCCGGCAGCTTGGCCAGGCTCGCCTGGTCGAGCTGGGCGGACTGCTCGGTCACCTTGGAGCCCAGCGCCCCGGCCCGCTCGGCCATGACGTCCTGGACGCGGTGGTTGAACAGCGCGCCCATGATCGCCACGCCGAAGGAGGAACCGAGCGTGCGGAAGAGGGTCGCGGACGAGGACGCGACGCCCATGTCCTTCATCTCCACGCTGTTCTGCGCGACGAGCATGGTGATCTGCATCAGGCAGCCCATCCCGAGGCCGACCACGGCCATGAACACGCCGGAGGTGAGCCGGGAGGTCCCCGTGTCCATCGTGGACAGCAGGTACAGGCCGACGATCATCAGTGCGCTGCCGAGCACCGGGAAGACCTTGTACCTGCCGGTGCTGGTCGTCACCCGCCCGGCGACCATCGACGTCACCAGCATCGCGCCCAGCATCGGCAGGAGCAGCAGCCCCGAGTTGGTCGCGGAGGCCCCCTGCACGGCCTGCTGGTAGAAGGGCAGGAACAGGGTGGCGCCGAACATCACGAAGCCCGTGATGAAGCCGATGACCGACATCAGCGTGAAGTTCCGGCTGCGGAAGATGTGCAGCGGCAGGACCGGCTCCGCGGCCCGCGTCTGCCAGAACACGAACCCGACGAGCGCGGCGACACCGATGCCGATCAGCTCCATGATCCGCGCCGAGGACCAGGCGTACTCGGTGCCGCCCCACGTCGTGACCAGCACGATCGCGGTGATGCCGACGGTCAGCAGCACGGCGCCCGGGTAGTCGATCCGCGCCTGCGCCCGCTTCTTCGGCAGGTGCAGCACGGCACTGACGGCGACCAGCGCGACCGCGCCGAGCGGCAGGTTGATGTAGAACGCCCAGCGCCAGCCCCAGTTGTCGGTGATCGTGCCGCCGACCAGCGGGCCGCCGATCATCGCCAGCGCCATGACGCCGGCCATCATGCCCTGGTACTTACCGCGCTCCCGGGGCGGGATCAGGTCGCCGATGATCGCCATGACGCCGACCATCAGACCGCCGGCGCCGAGGCCCTGGATCGCCCGGAAGCCGATGAGCTGCCCCATGTCCTGGGCCATGCCGCTGAGCGCCGAGCCGATCAGGAACAGCACGATCGACGACAGGAACGTGCCCTTGCGGCCGTACATGTCGCCGAGCTTGCCCCACAGCGGGGTGGAGGCGGCGGTGGCGAGCGTGTACGAGGTGACGACCCACGAGAGGTGTTCGAGCCCGCCCAGCTCACCGACGATGGTCGGCATCGCCGTACCGATGATCATGTTGTCGAGCATCGCGAGCATCATCGCGATCATCAGCGCGAGGAGCACGACCCGCACGCTCCTGGGCTTCTTCCCCCCGGTGCCGGCGTCAGCCGCCACCGTGATGTCCGTTGTGTCCGCCATCGCTTCCCACTCCCCCAGCTACCACTACTTACTTGCCGACCGGCTAGTGACTACACTCGGGAAGCTAGCCGCGGAACTAGCCGGGCGTCAAGTAAGTTTTATGGAAAGCGAGCGGCGTAGGAGGATGGGCGGCACCATGGACGGCACCAGGCAGCGGCGCCGCGGGGACACCCGCCGGCGCATCCAGGACGTGGCCCTCGGCCTCTTCGCGGAGCAGGGCTACGAGAAGACGTCCCTGCGCGAGATCGCCGAGCACCTGGACGTCACCAAGGCGGCGCTCTACTACCACTTCAAGACGAAGGAAGAGATCCTCGTCAGCATCTTCGAGGACCTCACGCAGCCGATCGAGGACCTGATCGACTGGGGCCGGCGCCAGCCGCACACGCTGGAGACCAAGCAGGAGATCATCCGCCGCTACGCCGACACGCTCGCCCAGGCGGCACCGCTGTTCCGCTTCATGCACGACAACCAGGCGTCGGTGCGGGACCTGCGGATCGGCGAGTCCTTCAAGGCGCGGGTGCACAGCCTGCGCGACATCATCGTCGACCCGGACGCGGACCTGGTCGACCAGGTCCGCTGCGCCAGCGCGATCTTCACGCTGCACGCCGGGATGTTCCTGCTCCAGGACGTGGGAGACGACCCCGAGGAACGGCACAAGGCCGTCCTCGAGGTCGCCACGGACCTGGTGACCCAGGCCCACCGGGGAGCCAGGGGCTCCTAGGGATCCGTCGGCCCGGTCAGACCTTCACGCCCTTGGCGCGCAGGAACTTCACCGGGTCGACCGCCGAGCCGTAGTTCGGGGTCGTGCGGATCTCGAAGTGCAGGTGGGGGCCGCTGGAGTTGCCGGTGTTGCCGGAGCGGGCGATCTCCTGGCCGGTCTTGACGACCTGGCCGATCCGCACCTTGACCTGCGACAGGTGCGCGTACTGCGAGTACGTGCCGTTGCCGTGCTTGACCACGACGGCGTTGCCGTACGCGGGACCGTCACCGGCGCCGTTGGGGCCGGCCTTGACCACGGTGCCGCCGTGGGCGGCGACGACCTGGGTGCCGCTCGGGACGGCGTAGTCCTGGCCGCTGTGGGTCGACTGCCACATGCCGCCGTTCTGGGCGAAGCTCGCGGAGAGCTTGTACTTCTTCACCGGGTCGACCCAGGACGGCTTGGCCTTCTTGGCCGCCTTCTTCACGGCGGCGGCCTTCTTCTGGGCCGCCTTCTTCGCGGCGGCGGCCTTCTCGGCCTTCACCGCCTCGGCCTTGGCGGCCTTGGCCTGGGCGGCGGCCTGTGCCTGGACGGCACTGGCGGCACCGGACGCGGCCGTGGTGTCGGCGGCGGACGCGACCCCGGCCCCCAGTGCGGCCGAGACACCGAGGCCGGCGGCCAGCACGGTCGCACGGGTGCGGAGCTGGGACGTACGGGAAGAACGGGACGTGACGCGCTGGGACATCGAAACCTCGTGAGGAAGGGGACGGAGAAAACCACCCGGCGCGCAGTCGCTCGCCGAATGGCCATCCCTTGGTAACCCGAAGCCCGACAAACTCCCAAAAACGTGATCTACGACAGAAGTTAGTAATGTAGTTCAGTGTTCTACGTCTCTTGACACAGCTCCCATTCGGGACGAATCCGGCCATGAGCCCGCACTTCCGCCCCTTCTGCGGGGTCGACGCCCGGTCGGCACCCGCCTCCCCCTGTCCCGTTATCCACTATTCCAGCTAGTAACGGACATATCGCCTGTGCGGCATGTCACCGGGGTCCCTCTTCGGCCATTCCGGAAATGTGGCGCACGCCTCTAGGCACCTACCGTCCGGTAACCCTACGGTTCCCCTCGCGCCACCCTCGCCCACGAACATGCACACGACATGTTGGCAGCGTCATTGACGTGAGAGGACCCCCACGACATGCAGACCCGACGCCCCTGGCTGCGCCGCGCATCCGTCACCGCCGTCTCGGCGGCCGCCCTCGTGGCGATGGCCGCACCGGCGGAGGCCGCGAACCCGGCCCGCGCCTCCACGGCCGTCACCGCCGCGTCCGCCGCGGCGGACGTCGACTACGCCACCTGGCAGAAGGACTGCCAGGCGGTGATGGACCAGGCGCTGCCCTACCTGAAGCAGCGGATCGCGGCCCCGAAGCCCGGCGAGAAGCAGGCCGTCGTCCTCGACATCGACAACACGGCGCTGGAGACGGACTTCGGCTTCAGCTACCCGCAGCCGGCCAACAAGCCGGTCCTGGAGGCCGCCAGATACGCCCAGGAGCGCGGCGTCGCCGTGTTCTTCGTGACGGCCCGGCCCGGGATCATCTACTCGTTCACCGAGTACAACCTGAAGCAGACCGGATACCGGGTCTCCGGGCTCTACGTCCGCGGCTTCGTCGACCTCTTCAAGAACGTCGCCGACTACAAGACGGCTCAGCGCGCCGACATCGAGAAGAAGGGCTACACGATCATCGCGAACATCGGCAACAGCGCCACCGACCTCTCGGGCGGCCACGCCGAGCGCACGTTCAAGCTGCCGGACTACGACGGACAGCTCTCGTAGGGCTTCGGGCACGCGAGAGGGGCCGGTGCCTTTCGGCACCGGCCCCTCTCACTCGGCCGTGACGCTTACGCGTCCTTGCTCAGGTTCGGACCGGTGCCACCGGCCGCCTGCTCGATCGGCGGGACGTCCGGCAGGGCCGACTTCTCCTCGCCGCGGAAGGTGAAGGTCTTGGCCTCGCCCTCGCCCTCCGTGTCCACGACCACGATGTGGCCGGGGCGGAGCTCGCCGAAGAGGATCTTCTCCGACAGCGAGTCCTCGATCTCGCGCTGGATGGTGCGGCGCAGCGGACGCGCACCCAGCACGGGGTCGTAGCCCTTCTTGGACAGCAGCTCCTTGGCGGACTGGGAGAGCTCGATGCCCATGTCCCGGTCCTTCAGGCGCTCGTCCACCTTGCCGATCATCAGGTCGACGATCTGGAGGATGTCCTCCTGGCTGAGCTGCGGGAAGACGACCACGTCGTCGACGCGGTTGAGGAACTCGGGCCGGAAGTGCTGCTTGAGCTCGTCCGAGACCTTGTTCTTCATGCGCTCGTAGTTGGTCTTCGTGTCACCCGAGGCCGCGAAGCCCAGGTTGAAGCCCTTGGAGATGTCCCGGGTGCCGAGGTTGGTCGTCATGATGATGACCGTGTTCTTGAAGTCCACGACCCGGCCCTGGGAGTCGGTCAGGCGACCGTCCTCCAGGATCTGCAGCAGCGAGTTGAAGATGTCCGGGTGGGCCTTCTCGACCTCGTCGAAGAGGACGACCGAGAACGGCTTGCGCCGCACCTTCTCGGTCAGCTGGCCGCCCTCCTCGTAGCCCACGTAGCCGGGGGGCGAACCGAAGAGACGCGAGACCGTGTGCTTCTCGCTGAACTCCGACATGTCGAGGGAGATCAGCGCGTCCTCGTCGCCGAAGAGGAACTCGGCGAGCGCCTTGGACAGCTCGGTCTTACCGACACCGGACGGGCCGGCGAAGATGAACGAGCCACCGGGGCGCTTGGGGTCCTTCAGACCGGCGCGCGTACGGCGGATCGCCTTCGACAGCGCCTTGACGGCGTCGGTCTGGCCGATGACGCGCTTGTGGAGCTCCTCCTCCATGCGCAGCAGGCGGGAGGACTCCTCCTCGGTCAGCTTGAAGACCGGGATGCCGGTGGCGGTCGCGAGGACCTCGGCGATCAGCTCGCCGTCGACCTCGGCGACGACGTCCATGTCGCCGGCCTTCCACTCCTTCTCCCGCTTGGCCTTGGCGGCGAGGAGCTGCTTCTCCTTGTCGCGCAGGGAGGCGGCCTTCTCGAAGTCCTGCGAGTCGATCGCGGACTCCTTGTCCCGGCGGACACCGGCGATCTTCTCGTCGAACTCGCGCAGGTCCGGCGGCGCGG
>NZ_JAPSKN010000084.1:14407-25854 GCF_031181705.1 Streptomyces sp. | reverse complement strand
CGTCGTGCTCGAGGAAGGGGATCATGGCGGTCGCGACCGACACCATCTGGCGCGGCGAGACGTCCATGTAGTCCACGTCCTCGGGGCCGACGTAGTCGACCTCGCCGCCCTTGCGGCGGACGAGCACCCGGGCCTCGGCGAACCGCATGTCGTCCGTCAGCGGCGCGTTGGCCTGCGCGATGACGAAGCGGTCCTCCTCGTCGGCCGTGAGGTAGTCGACCTGGTCGGTGACCTGGCCCTCGAACACCTTGCGGTACGGGGTCTCGACGAAACCGAACGCGTTGACCCGGCCGTAGGTGGCGAGCGAGCCGATCAGACCGATGTTCGGACCTTCGGGCGTCTCGATCGGGCACATGCGGCCGTAGTGCGAGGGGTGTACGTCACGGACCTCGAAGCCGGCCCGCTCACGGGACAGACCACCCGGGCCGAGCGCGGAAAGACGCCGCTTGTGCGTCAGCCCGGACAGCGGGTTGTTCTGGTCCATGAACTGGGACAGCTGGCTGGTGCCGAAGAACTCCTTGATGGAGGCGACGACCGGCCGGATGTTGATCAGGGTCTGCGGCGTGATCGCCTCGACGTCCTGGGTCGTCATCCGCTCGCGGACGACTCGCTCCATACGCGCCAGACCCGTGCGGACCTGGTTCTGGATGAGCTCGCCGACGCTGCGCAGGCGGCGGTTGCCGAAGTGGTCGATGTCGTCGGTCTCGACGACCACGGAGGTGCCGTTGTCACCGACCGTCTCGGTCTCGCCGGCGTGCAGCTTCACCAGGTACTTGATCGTCGCGATGATGTCCTCGACGGTCAGGATCCCGGCGTCCAGCGGGGTGTCCGTGCCCAGCTTCTTGTTGACCTTGTAGCGGCCGACCTTGGCCAGGTCGTAGCGCTTGGGGTTGAAGTAGAGGTTCTCGAGGAGCGTCTGCGCGGCCTCACGCGTGGGGGGCTCGCCCGGACGCAGCTTGCGGTAGATGTCGAGCAGCGCGTCGTCCTGGCCCTGGGTGTGGTCCTTCTCCAGGGTGGCGCGCATGGACTCGTACTCGCCGAACTCCTCCAGGATCTGCTCGGTGGTCCAGCCGAGCGCCTTGAGCAGGACGGTGACGGACTGCTTGCGCTTGCGGTCGATGCGCACACCGACCATGTCGCGCTTGTCGATCTCCATCTCCAGCCAGGCACCCCGGGACGGGATGATCTTGGCGGAGAAGATGTCCTTGTCGGACGTCTTGTCGATGGAGGAGTCGAAGTAGACACCGGGGGAACGGACGAGCTGCGACACCACGACACGCTCGGTGCCGTTGATGACGAAGGTGCCCTTGTTCGTCATGAGCGGGAAGTCGCCCATGAAGACCGTCTGGGACTTGATCTCGCCGGTCTCGTTGTTGGTGAACTCGGCGGTGACGAAGAGCGGGGCCGCGTACGTGAAGTCGCGCTCCTTGCACTCGTCGATGGAGTTCTTCGGCGGCTCGAAGCGGTGGTCGCGGAAGGTCAGCGACATCGACCCGCTGAAGTCCTCGATCGGGGAGATCTCCTCGAAGATCTCCTCGAGCCCGGACTTGGTGGGGACGTCCTGACCGTTCTCGAGAGCCTCCTCGACCCGACTCTGCCAGGCGGTGTTGCCGAGCAGCCAGTCGAAGCTCTCGGTCTGCAGCGCGAGCAGGTTCGGAACCTCAAGAGGCTCCTTGATCTTTGCAAAAGAGATGCGCAGCGGGGCAGTGCTGGCGGCGTTGTTCGTATTCGCGGTCGAGGCGTTGCGCGAGGCGGCCAAGAGGGGGTCCTTCCGAGGGCTCGGACTCACTACGCGCGTACCGGCCCCTCTCCCGTACACGGAGACAAGCTGTGCCCACAGGGCCGAAAGGCCAGGTCAGGCATGTCTTGTCATCGATGCTCGGGCGAGGGCAGACCCCTGGTGACGGGCAGGGGACAGCTAACAGGCAGCGCAAAGGGTCAGTGTAGCCAGTCGGCACACTGATGTCCAGTGCGGGTTCTGGAACCCGTGTTCACCCTCGTTGTTCCACTCCTGCGACAAGGCCCTGCCCTCAACGCACGTTGATACTGCCCTCTTCGTCGCCGATCCATGCCTCGGATTCGGATCCTGTGACGACGCGTCCTGAGAATTGCGCGCTGCGTGCGGTTCGTCAAGGCCCCCCTGCCCCCGAACCCGGGCCGCCCGGAGACACGACGAAGATCACCATACCCCCCGTCACGGAGGCTGCAAGGCAACCGTGGCCGCACCCCGGGAACGCCGAAGAGCGACCACCCGGATGGATGATCGCTCCTCGGCGCTTACGCGTTACACGTCCGGTGGGACGCGTGGGGATCCTGTCGGATCCGGGAGGTCTTACTTGACCTCGACGGAGGCACCGGCGCCCTCGAGGGCCTCCTTGGCCTTGTCGGCGGCCTCCTTGTTGACCTTCTCCAGAACCGGCTTCGGCGCACCGTCGACCAGGTCCTTGGCCTCCTTCAGGCCCAGGGAGGTGAGCTCGCGCACGACCTTGATGACCTGGATCTTCTTGTCACCGGCGCCGGCGAGGATGACGTCGAACTCGTCCTTCTCCTCCGGGGCCTCGGCGGCGGCGCCGCCACCCTGGCCGGCAACGACGACCGGGGCGGCCGCGGCGGCGGTGACGTCGAACTTCTCCTCGAACGCCTTCACGAACTCGGAGAGCTCGATGAGGGTCATCTCCTCGAACTGCGCGAGCAGGTCTTCCTGGCTGAGCTTCGCCATGATTGGCGGTCCTTCCACTAAATCGGCAGGTGCCGGATGTACATGTGAGGCGGGCGTACTACTGGCCCGCTACGGTCGCCGCGTTCAGGCAGCGGCGGCCGGGATGCGAGCCGAGTTACTCGGCACCGCCCTGCTCGTCCTGCTTGGCACGGAGCGCGTCCACGGTGCGGACGAGCTTCGACGGCAGCGCCTGGAAGACAGAGGCAGCCTGCGACTGCTTGCCCTTCATGGCACCGGCCAGCTTGGAGAGCAGAACCTCGCGGGACTCGAGGTCCGCAAGCTTCTTGATCTCGTCGGCGGACAGCGCCTTGCCGTCAAGGACACCGCCCTTGATGACGAGATTCGGGTTGTCCTTGGCGAAGTCACGAAGACCCTTCGCCGACTCCACCGGGTCACCGGTGACGAAGGCGACGGCCGTCGGACCAGCGAAGAGCTGGTCGTCGAGCGTGATCCCGGCCTCGTTGGCCGCAATCTTGGTCAGCGTGTTCTTCACCACGGCGTACTGGGCGTTCTCACCGAGCGAACGACGCAGCGTCTTGAGCTGCGCCACGGTGAGACCGCGGTACTCGGTCAGCACGGCGGCGTTGGAGCTGCGGAACTTGTCCGTCAGCTCGGCAACCGCGGCAGCCTTGTCGGGCCTCGCCATAGAGCCTCGGCCTCCTTCCGGGTGATTCGGACCGCGCGGACCCGAAGGAGGACTGGGGAAAACGAAACGCCCCGGCGCAAGCGCACGGGGCGTGGCTCGACCGGTTTCACGCACGCACGGGGCGGGCGGACTCCGGGAGCTTCTCCTGTGTCACCTGCGCGGGTCGTCCGCCGTTCAGCGGATCCTTCGGCCACCGCGCCCTCGTACGAGCGCGCGGTAACGACCAGCGGTCTTTGGCTTCTGTAGGAGCGTACGGGAACGGGTCGCCGTCAAGCAAATCCGCTCGTGGGACGGATCGACGGGACCGGAACGATCAGCTCGCGTCGAGGTCCTTGAACAGGTCGGCGAGGTCGGCGACGTCCTTGGCGGGCGGGGCCTTGATCTCCACCGGCTCGTTGTAGTCGAGGAAGGTGATGGTCATGTCGAGCGGGCCCTTGTCGGTGTCGCCCTTGGTGCGGAACTGCTTGGTGTGGTCGTCACCGTCGATCCACATGTCCATCGTGAGCTTGTCGACGCCCATCTTCTCGTACTGCTTGATGCTCTTCTCGCGCCGCTCGCGGGTCTCCGCGTCCTCCTTCTTGAGGGAGGCGCGCAGGTCGGCGAGGGTGACCGTGCCCGAGTAGTGGGTCGTCTCGACGCCGTCGACCTTCTCGGTGCCGACCTTCTTCACGTCCTTGGCGCCCGTGAGGAAGGTGGACTCCGCGGCCGGGTTCTGCTCGGCCTGGCTGGGAGAGCCCAGCTGGTCCAGCTCCTTGCCGGCCTCCGAGCCGGACAGGTCGAACTTCATCCAGGTCTTGCCGTCCATCTCCTTGGCCATCTCGGCTCCCCCACCGATGTACATGGCCTTGTCGACGAGGCGGATCTCCGTCTCCCCGGCGGCGGCCGCCTGGCCGGACGCCGAGACCTTCATGCTCATGGCGATCGTGGGCTTCAGCCGCATGGACGCCTCGCCCTTGACCTTGCCGGACTCCGGCGCCGTACCGCTCATGCGGTAGTGGAGGGACGT
Source organism: Streptomyces sp. (assembly GCF_031181705.1). Classification (GTDB taxonomy): domain Bacteria; phylum Actinomycetota; class Actinomycetes; order Streptomycetales; family Streptomycetaceae; genus Streptomyces. The sequence goes on along the minus strand of NZ_JAPSKN010000084.1, from coordinate 21,483 downwards.
GATGTCCTCCGTGTTCTTCGCCGCCTTGGCGACGGCGGCGGCCGGCGTCATCTCCGGCGACTCCGACTTCTCGGCTCCACAGCCGACCGCGCCGGCGGCGAGCAGCAGGGCACCGAGACCGGCGGCAGGTATGGACTTGTTCATTGATTCCCCCCAAGGAATACGTGCTTGCTGCACAGCAAGGCGGCGAGCCTATCCCAGGGGGGCACAAGTGATCTATCCGGATTCCGGGCCTCAGGGCGTCCCGGCCCCCTGCCGCACGAGGTCCTCGAAGTCCCCGGTGTCGGACCGCGGGGGCCGCTCGGCACGGACCCGCACGCCGTAGTCGCCGTAGTGCGCGGTCTGGGTCATCAGACCGTCGGCCATCCGCGCCTTCTCCACCTTCTTGACCAGGAGGTCGCGCTCGTCGACCCAGATGTCGACGGTCTCGGAGGTGACGCCGGCCTCGGTGAGCTGCCTCTTCAGGGCGGCGTCGGTGACGTCCGCGGTGTCCACGGTGCCGGACCAGTGTGTGGCGGGCCGGCCGCGCACGCTCTCCCGGCCGGCCTTGCGGACGTCCCCGGAGGAGAGCAGGAGCTTGACGGACTGGTTCGGTGTGGTGGAGCGCAGCTGGTCGCCGAGGGGGGCGCCGGAGCCGCCGGCGAGGGCTTCGAGGTCGTCGTAGCCGTACCGGATCCAGTGCTTGCCGCCGGCCTTCTCGGCGAACGTCTCGCCCATGCGCGCGTAGTAGGCGTCGGGCAGATAGCGGGCCTCCATGGAGGTGGTGCCGAGCCGGCGCATGGTGTCGGCGATCGTGCCGCCGGTGTACGTGATGGTCAGGGTGCCGGTGATGCCGTCGCGCCAGCCGAGGGTGCCGTCGGCGGTCATGGACATCAGCGAGCCCATGGTCGTGGTGGACTCGACCCGGGCGGAACCGGCGCGTTCCGTGGCGCGCTCGGCGGAGCGCAGGGCGGCCAGGGAGCCGCCGCGGGGGCCGCGGTGGTCCTCGCCGGGGCGGTCGGCGGGGTCCGGGGCGGTGCAGGCGGCCAGTCCCGCCAGCGCGGTCGCCGCGGCGAGCACCCGGCCCGCTCGGCGCACGGTCGTGCCCTGCATACGTCCCCCGTTCCCATCCGGTTCCCGCACGTTAACCCAGGCCGGGTACGCGCGTACCGGAAAAGGGAACGGGCCCCGCACCTGTGACAGGTGCGGGGCCCGTGACCGGTTGGGTGAGCCTGACGGCTCAGACCGCGGCCGGGTCCTCCTCGACGAGGAGGTTGCGGGTGCGGTTCGGGTCGAGCGGAATGCCGGGGCCCATCGTGGTGGTGATGGCGGCCTTCTTGATGTAGCGACCCTTGGCGGCGGACGGCTTCAGACGGAGGATCTCCTCCAGCGCCGCGCCGTAGTTCTCCACCAGCTTGGCGTCGTCGAAGGACGTCTTGCCGATGATGAAGTGCAGGTTCGCGTGCTTGTCGACACGGAACTCGATCTTGCCGCCCTTGATGTCGTTGACGGCCTTGGCGACGTCCGGGGTGACGGTGCCGGTCTTCGGGTTCGGCATCAGACCACGGGGACCGAGCACGCGGCCGAGGCGGCCGACCTTGCCCATGAGGTCCGGGGTGGCGACGACGGCGTCGAAGTCCAGACGGCCCTTCGACACCTCGTCGATCAGCTCGTCGGCGCCGACGATGTCGGCGCCCGCGGCACGCGCGGCCTCGGCACGGTCACCGGTCGCGAAGACCAGGACCCGGGCGGTCTTGCCGGTGCCGTGCGGGAGGTTCACGGTGCCACGGACCATCTGGTCGGCCTTGCGCGGGTCGACACCCAGGCGGAAGGCGACCTCGACGGTGCCGTCGAACTTGGTCGTGGAGGTCTCCTTGGCGAGACGGACGGCCTCGAGCGGGGCGTAGAGCTTCTCCCGGTCGATCTTGGCGTCCGCAGCGCGAAGGGACTTGCTGCGCTTGCTCACTACTGCTCCTGTGGATGCTTAGGAGTCGTGGTCCGGGCCGAGCAGGCCCTGCCACTTCTGCTGATGGAGGTTGGGGCTCAGCCCTCGACCGTGACGCCCATGGAACGGGCGGTGCCGGCGATGATCTTCTCGGCGGCGTCCAGGTCGTTGGCGTTGAGGTCGGGCATCTTGGTCGTGGCGATCTCACGGACCTGGTCGCGCGTGATCTTCGCGACCTTGGTCTTGTGCGGCTCGCCCGAGCCCTTCTCGATGCCCGCGGCCTTCAGGATCATCTTGGCGGCCGGCGGGGTCTTGGTGATGAAGGTGAAGGAGCGGTCCTCGTAGACCGTGATCTCCACCGGGATGACCCAGCCACGCTGCGACTCGGTCGCGGCGTTGTAAGCCTTGCAGAACTCCATGATGTTGACGCCGTGCTGACCCAGCGCGGGGCCGACCGGCGGGGCCGGGTTGGCGGCACCGGCCTGGATCTGGAGCTTGATGAGCCCCGTGACCTTCTTCTTCTTGGGAGGCATAGCTCTCCGGGTCCTTTCGGTTCGGGTCCTGCCCGCCTCCGGGGACCACCCGGATGCAGGCATACCGCACAACGATAACGGGTATGGATGCGCGGCCAAAAACCGCGCAGGTCAGGCAAGCGCCGGAGCGTTCGCCTGACCTGCGCGGAAGCGGTGGGTCCGGAAGAAATCTAGTTCTTCTGGATCTGGTCGAAGGAGAGCTCGACCGGCGTCTCGCGTCCGAAGATCTCCACGAGGCCCTTGACCTTCTTCGAGTCGGGGTTGATCTCGTTGATGGTCGCCTGCAGCGTGGCGAACGGGCCGTCGGTGACGGTGACCGAGTCGCCGACCTCGAAGTCCAGCACCTGGACCTCGACCTTGCGCTGCGGAGCCGGCTTGCCCTCGGCCTCGGCGGCCTCGCGGGCGGCCTTCTCCTCGGCCTCCGGGGCGAGCATCTTGACGATCTCGTCCAGGGTCAGCGGGTACGGGTCGTAGGCGTTGCCCACGAAGCCGGTGACGCCGGGGGTGTTGCGGACGACGCCCCAGGACTCGTTCGTCAGGTCCATGCGGACCAGGACGTAGCCCGGGAGCTTGTTCTGCTTGATCGTCTTGCGGTCGCCGTTCTTGATCTGGACGACCTCTTCCTGCGGCACCTCGGCCTGGAAGATGTAGTCCTCGACGTTCAGCGAGACGGCGCGCTGCTCCAGGTTGGTCTTCACGCGGTTCTCGTAACCGGCGTAGGTGTGGATGACGTACCACTCGCCGGGCAGGACCCGCAGTTCCTCGCGGAGCTTCTCGACCGGGTCGCGGTCGTCCTCGGGCTCTTCCTCGGCCTCGGTCTCCGCCTCGGCGGCGTCGTCGTCCGCGACCTCTTCGCCGGTCTCGGTCTCCGCCTCGGCGGCGTCGTCGTCCGCGACGGCGTCGGCAGCCTCGACCTCGGCGGCGGAGGTCTCGGTGTCCTCGCTGTCCGCGCCCTCGACGGTGTCGAGCTCGTCCTCGACGGACTCGACAGGCTCGATGGCGTCGTTCACGTTCGGGTCAGACACGGTGGCTGCTTCTTCCTGGATACATGGGGGTGGAACATGCGAAAGGAGCGCCGGGTACCTCGGCGCTCTTCGCGGGCTGCTCAGCCGAACACGTACTTGGCGGCGTGGCTGAGCCCATAGTCAATCACGGTGACCAGGCCGATCATGATGACGACGAAGATGATCACCACGGTCGTGTACGTCGTGAGCTGGTTGCGGCTCGGCCAGACGACCTTGCGCAGCTCCGCGACGATCTGGCGGTAGAAGAGGGCGAGCCGCTTCAGCGGGCCCTTCTTTCCGCGCTTGCCGCCCTTGCGGGTCTTCTTGGACTCCGGCGCCTCGTCCTGGGCATCAGGCATGTCGATGGAGCCCACGGCGTCCGTCACTCGTCCTCACCTGATTCCGGGTCGTGGCCGTGCCGCGCCCGGTCTGAGCCGCACGGCGGTGCATTGCTGTACGTACATGCGCACACATCCTGGCGAAGGTGTGTGTAGCAGGGCCGGAGGGACTTGAACCCCCAACCGCTGGTTTTGGAGACCAGTGCTCTACCAATTGAGCTACGACCCTTTGTGTGTCCCCCAACGTACCGCATCCGTCCGGATGCCTGGTGTGCACCGGACGGGCGCGGCCTGCGGGAGGCCAACGAGGTGAGAGTGTACGTGGTCCGGGGCCGGTCGTCGAACAGATAGGACCGCGGGACGGGCACGTTGGCGGAAGATCGCCTGCCGGGAGGGCGTCGCGTCCCGGGATATCGGCTGAAGATCGACCTGGCGGCGCGGGGTGTCCGCACTGTTGTTCAGGGGTTTGCCCGGCGTTGTTCAGTCTGTGAAACCCCCGTGCCGCCCGCGTTTCCTGTCTGAAACGATGGGGCGCATGAGCGCTGCAACCCCTCCCACCGAGCGCCGGGTCTCCGCCCGAGTCGGCGCGATCTCCGAGTCGGCCACCCTCGCCGTGGACGCCAAGGCCAAGGCCCTCAAGGCCGCCGGGCGGCCGGTGATCGGCTTCGGCGCCGGTGAGCCCGACTTCCCGACCCCGGACTACATCGTCGAGGCCGCGATCGAGGCCTGCAAGAACCCGAAGTTCCACCGCTACACGCCGGCCGGTGGCCTGCCCGAGCTGAAGGCCGCGATCGCCGCGAAGACGCTGCGCGACTCGGGCTACGAGGTCGACGCCTCGCAGATCCTCGTCACCAACGGCGGCAAGCAGGCCATCTACGAGGCCTTCGCCGCGATCCTCGACCCGGGCGACGAGGTCATCGTGCCCGCGCCGTACTGGACGACGTACCCGGAGTCGATCCGGTTGGCCGGGGGCGTCCCGGTGGAGGTCGTCGCGGACGAGACGACCGGCTACCGCGTGACCGTGGAGCAGCTGGAGGCGGCCCGTACGGAGAAGACGAAGGTCGTGCTCTTCGTCTCGCCGTCGAACCCGACCGGCGCGGTCTACAGCGAGCAGGAGACCGAGGCCATCGGCCGCTGGGCCGTCGAGCACGGCCTGTGGGTGCTGACCGACGAGATCTACGAGCACCTGGTCTACGGCGGCGCCTCCGCCGTGTCGCTTCCGGCGGTGCTGCCCGAGCTGCGCGACAGGTGCGTGGTGGTCAACGGTGTCGCGAAGACGTACGCGATGACCGGCTGGCGCGTGGGGTGGATCATCGGCCCGAAGGACGTCGTCAAGGCCGCGACGAACCTGCAGTCGCACGCCACGTCCAACGTCTCCAACGTCGCCCAGGCCGCGGCGCTGGCCGCCGTCTCCGGTGACCTGGACGCCGTGGCGACGATGCGCGAGGCGTTCGACCGGCGCCGCAAGACCATCGTGCGGATGCTGAACGAGATCGACGGCGTGGTCTGCCCCGAGCCGGAGGGCGCGTTCTACGCCTACCCGTCGGTGAAGGCGCTCATCGGCAAGGAGATCCGGGGCAAGCGGCCCAAGGACACGGTCGAGCTGGCCGCGCTGATCCTGGAGGAGGCCGAGGTCGCGGTGGTGCCGGGTGAGGCGTTCGGTACGCCGGGGTATCTGCGGCTGTCGTACGCGCTGGGTGACGAGGATCTCGTCGAGGGCGTGAGCCGGATCCAGAAGCTGCTGGCGGAGGCCCGGGACTGACGTTCGCCGCGCCGGCCCTCCGGGGCCTGGGGGCACATACCGGATTCGGTATGTGCCCCCTTAGTTTGTGCGAGCAAGACCACGAAAGGGGAAACGGCTACCGGGACGGCCGAGGCGTACGGCAGGATCCTGGGATGGAGCGTGTACGTGATGTCTCTGAGCTGCCGAAAGCCCATCTGCACCTGCACTTCACCGGGTCGATGCGGCCCGCGACCGTGCTGGAACTGGCCGACAAGTACGGTGTCCGGCTGCCCGACGCGCTGAGCGAGGCGCTGATCAGCGGGGAACCGCCGAGTCTGCGGGCGACGGACGAGCGGGGCTGGTTCCGCTTCCAGCGGCTGTACGACGCGGCGCGCTCGTGCCTGCGGGCGCCGGAGGACATCCAGCGGCTGGTGCGGGAGGCCGCGGAGGAGGATCTGCGCGATGGGTCGGGGTGGCTGGAGATCCAGGTCGACCCGACGTCGTACGCGCCGCGGCTGGGCGGGCTGATCCCGACGCTGGAGATCATCCTGGACGCGGTGGAGACGACGTCGCGGGAGACCGGGCTGGGCATGCGGGTGCTGGTCGCGGCGAACCGGATGAAGCATCCGCTGGACGCGCGGACGCTGGCGCGCCTGGCGGTGCGGTACGCGGACCGGGGCGTGGTCGGGTTCGGGCTGTCCAACGACGAGCGGCGGGGCATGGCCCGGGACTTCGACCGGGCGTTCGGGATCGCGCGTGAGGCCGGGCTGCTGTCCGCGCCGCACGGGGGCGAGCTGGCCGGGCCGGCGTCGGTGCGGGACTGTCTGGACGACCTGGGGGCGAACCGGCTGGGACACGGCGTGCGGGCGGCGGAGGATCCCCGGCTGCTGAAGCGGCTGGCGGACCGGCAGGTGACGTGTGAGGTCTGCCCGGCGTCGAACGTGGCGCTGGGGGTGTACGAGAAGCCGGAGGACGTGCCGCTGCGGACGCTGTTCGAGGCGGGGGTGCCGATGGCGCTGGGCGCGGACGACCCGCTGCTGTTCGGGTCCCGGCTGGCGGCGCAGTACGAGATCGCGCGGGTCCATCACGGCTTCACGGACGCGGAGCTGGCGGAGCTGGCGAGGCAGTCGGTCCGGGGGTCGGCGGCGCCGGAGGGGGTGAAGGAGAAGCTGCTGGCGGGGGTGGACGCGTGGCTGGTGTCGTAGCGCGGGTGCGCTTCTTCGCCTGACGGTGGGGTGGGGGCCGGGGCCGGCCCGCGGGTGCGGACGCGTCGTGCTTCCGCCCTGGCTGCGGGCAGTCGTGCCGCTGGGGGCGATGGGGGTCCCCCTGCTCGAGCGAAGCCGGGAGTTCGGGGGAGGGTGGGCGCTGCCGCACCCCGCCGCGCCGGATCGCGTGACCCCCGCGCCGACGCCACGCGCCTACAAGCCGACCCCGACCGTCACCGGCTCGTTCACCAGCGTGATGCCGAACGCCTCCTGGACACCGGCCACGACCTCACGCGCCAGGGCGAGGAGATCCTCCGTCGTCGCGTCACCGCGGTTCGTCAGCGCCAGC
>NZ_JAPSKN010000084.1:0-14307 GCF_031181705.1 Streptomyces sp. | reverse complement strand
GACCCCGACCGTCACCGGCTCGTTCACCAGCGTGATGCCGAACGCCTCCTGGACACCGGCCACGACCTCACGCGCCAGGGCGAGGAGATCCTCCGTCGTCGCGTCACCGCGGTTCGTCAGCGCCAGCGTGTGCTTCGTGGAGATCCGGGCCGGACCGTCGCCGTAGCCCTTCTCGAAGCCGGCCTTGTCGATCAGCCAGGCCGCCGAGGTCTTGGTACGGCCCTCGCCGGCCGGGTACGCGGGCGGTTCCACCCCGTCGCCGAGCCGGTCGCGCACGCGGGCGCGGAACGTCTCGAAGTCCGCGTCCGTGAGGATCGGGTTGGTGAAGAACGACCCGGCCGACCAGGTGTCGTGGTCCTCGGGGTCCAGGACCATGCCCTTGCCGGCGCGCAGCTTGAGCACGGTGTCGCGGGCGGAGGCGAGCGGGACGCGGTCGCCGGGCTCCACGCCGAGGGCCCGGGCGGTCTCGGCGTACCGGAGGGGCGCGGAGAGGCCGCCGGCGTCCTCCAGGGCGAAACGGACGCGCAGGACCACGTAGCGCTCGGGGTCGGACTTGAAGCGGCTGTGGCGGTAGGAGAAGGCGCAGTCGCCGTTGGAGAGGGTGACCGTCTTTCCGGAGCGGCGGTCGTAGGCGACGACCTCGGTGATCGTGGAGGAGACCTCCTGGCCGTACGCCCCGACGTTCTGGATGGGCGTCGCGCCGGCCGAGCCGGGGATGCCGGCCAGGCATTCGATGCCGGCCAGGCCCGCCTCGACCGTGCGGGCGACGGCGTCGGTCCAGACCTCGCCGGCCGCCAGCTCCAGGCTCGTGCCGTCGAGGGAGAAGCCGCGGGTGGCGATGACGAGGGCGGTGCCGTCGAAGCCCTTGTCGCCGATGACCAGGTTCGAGCCGCCGCCGATGAGCAGCAGGGGCGTCCCCGTCTCGTCGGCTTCGCGGACGACGGCGATCACCTCGTCGTCCGTCGTGGCGGTGACCAGCCTGGTCGCGGGGCCGCCCAGCCGGAAGGTGGTCAGCGGGGCGAGGGGGGCGTCGTGGAGTTCCTGCACGGGCTCAAGAGTACGAGACGGCACCGACGGCTCCCCGCACGCGTGCGTGCCCCCCGTCGGACGGACGTGGGCCGCACGCGCGCGTGTTGCGTCAGGGCAGCCGGCGCAGCGCCTCGGACCAGGAGATCGGCAGGTCCTCGCTGCTCGCCTGCCAGGTGGTGAAGGTCGCGTCCCTCATCTGCGGGGCGAGACCCCGGGCGGTGGGCCCGTGGGTCCCCGCGCGGGCGAAGGCGTGGAGTGCGTCCTTCGACTCCCAGGCGGACAGGGTCCAGAAGGTCCGCTTCAGGGGCTTGGCCTTCAGGGTCGCCCCGTAGGCACCGGGGCTGCGGCGGACCTGGCGCCAGACGGCGGGCGTGCCGGCGAGGAACTTCAGCGCTCCCCACAGGGTGCGGGTCTCGAACCGGGAGGCGAAGACGTGCACTTCGGCATCGCGGGGCGGGGTGTTCGGGACGGTCCAGGGGAGGGTGGGCATGGCCGTTTCTCCTTGTCGGGATCCTGAGTCCGAGGGGTCAGCGGGAGGCCGTCTCCAGGACGGGTGCCGGTCCGGCCGGGGCGGCCTGGGGTCCGGTGCGGCGGTGGCCCGGGATCAGCAGGGCGGCGACGCCCGCCAGGGCGACCACGGCGGAGCCCGTGACCAGGGCGGGCCGCATGCCGTCGACGAAGGTCTGGCCGGTCTCGTAGCCGCCCTGGGCGGAGAAGATCGAGGCCATGACGGCGATGCCGAGCGCTCCCCCGACCTCGCGCAGGGCGTTGTTCGCGCCGGAGGCGATGCCCTGCTCCTGGGGCCGGACGCTGGACATGACCAGGTGGGAGGCGGGGGCGAAGAACAGGGCCATGCCGATGCCGCTGATGATCAGGGCGGGCAGCTGGGCGGTGTAGGAGGCGTCCGCGGTGGCCACGACGGCCATGTAGCCGAGGCCCAGGGCCTGCAGGAAGAGGCCCGCGGCGACGACCGGGCGGCCGCCGAAGCGGTCGGCCAGGATGCCGGCGACGGGGGCGACGAGCATCGGCATGCCGGTCCAGGGCAGCATCCGCAGACCCGCCTCGGTGGGCGAGTAGCCGAGGACGCCCTGCATGTACTGGCTGAGCAGGAAGATCGAGCCGAACATGCCGAGGAACATCAGCAGGCTCGCCGCGTTGATGCCGGAGAAGGCCCGGGAGCGGAACAGCCGCATGGGGAGCATGGGGTTCTTGGCGCGGATGCTGTAGAGGACGAAGGCGACGAGCAGCGCGGAGCCGGTGAACAGGCCCAGCAGGACCATGCCGCCGGTCCAGCCGTCGGCGGGGCCGCGGACCAGGCCGTAGACGATGCCGAAGAGACCGCCGCTGGCGAGCAGGGTGCCGGGGAGGTCGAGCGGGGCTCCGGTGCCGTGGGACTCGGCGAGGCGGAGGCGGGCGAGGGGCAGCAGGGCCAGGCCGAGCGGGACGTTCAGCCAGAAGATCCACTGCCAGGAGATGTGTTCGGTGAGGGTGCCGCCGACCAGCGGCCCGGAGGCGACGGCGAGTCCGTTGACGGCTCCCCAGATGCCGTACGCCATGCCCCGCTTGGCGGCGGGCACGGCCGCGGTCAGCAGGGTGAGGGTCAGCGGCATCATCACGGCCGCGCCGGCGCCCTGGACCGCGCGGGCGGCGATGAGGGAGTCGATGCCGGGCGCCATCGCGGCGGCGGCGGAGGCGCCGGTGAAGACGGCGAGCCCGGCGAGGAAGAGCCGGCGGCGGCCGAAGCGGTCGCCGAGGGCCGCGCCGAACATCAGCAGGACGGCGAAGGTGAGCGTGTAGGCGCTCACCGTCCACTCCAGGTCGTGCAGTCCGCCGCCGAGGTCCTCGCGGATGGAGGGCAGGGCGGTGGTGACGACGAGGTTGTCGAGAGCCGCCATGAATCCGGCGACGCTGGTGATGACGAGGGCCCACAGGGCTCCCCCGCGGCGTGCGGTCTGCTGTGACATCGCTCCCCCAGGAGTGTGTGCGTGTCGCTGCGATGATCGATTAGTTATTGATTACTAACTTTCGCGGCCGCGGAAGAGCGCCGGGTTCTCGCCCTTCCCGGTCAGTGCTCCAGCCGGCCCGTGGCGCGCGCGGAGGGGTACATGCCCTCCCACACGCGGTGGTCGGCCGGGAATCCCATGGCCACCAGGCAGTTGATGAGCATCCCGTACGCCATGAACTGCGTGGTCTCGGCGGCGTCCGCCCCGAGCGGCAGATGGACGGTGTCCCACAGCCGCATCCAGCCGTCGCGCACCGACTCACCGAACTCGTGGTCGCCCTCCTCCTCGGCGGCCTTGACCGCGACGTACATCTGCATCTGCATCATGAGCCGCTCGGGGTGCTCCTCGATGACCGTGGTGTACGCGTTGCCCATGGCGTGCAGGGCCTCTTCGCCGTGCAGCCCCTCGGACGCCTCCTGGAAGGTGCGGATGGTGTCCTCGATGCAGCGTTCGACCGCCGCGAGGAAGATCGCCTTCTTGCCGGGGAAGAGCCGGAAGAGATACGGCTGTGAGACGCCGACCCGGCGGGCGATCACCTCGGTCGAGGTGCCGTGGTAGCCACCCCGGGCGAATTCGGTCGTCGCCGCCCGGATGACGCTCTCGCGCCGCTCTTCCGCACTCATCCTGACCATGCTTCCGAAGTTAGTGCTCAATCACTAACCAAGTCAAGCGGTCGGGCGTCGGAAGGACCCGTGAGGGGCGCCCCCTTCCGGGAAACGCCCCTCACCTGGTGTTCCGTTCGGTTCAGGCCAGCCGTACGACCGCCCGCGACATGCCCAGCACCTTCTGCCCGGCGCAGGTCGCGGTCAGGTCCACGCGGACGGTGTTGTCGTCGAGCTTGGCCGCGACCTTGCCGCCGACCTCGATCACGGCGCCCTGGTCGTCGTTCGGGACGACGACGGGCTTGGTGAAGCGCACGCCGTACTCGACGACGGCACCCGGGTCGCCGGCCCAGTCCGTCACCACGCGGATCGCCTCGGCCATCGTGAACATGCCGTGCGCGATGACGTCCGGCAGGCCGACCTCCCTGGCGAACTTCTCGTTCCAGTGGATCGGGTTGAAGTCGCCGGAGGCACCCGCGTACTGGACCAGGGTGGCGCGGGTCACGGGGAAGGTCTGCGCCGGCAGTTCGGTGCCGACCTCGACGTCGGAGTAGGAGATCTTCGCCGTCATGGGATCGCTCACGCCTCCTCGGCCGCGCGGGCCACGAGCTTGGTCCAGGCGGTCACGACGTGCTCGCCGGTCTCGTCGTGGACCTCGCCGCGGATGTCCAGGATGTCGTTGCCCGCGAGGGACTTGACCGACTCGATGGTCGAGGTGACGGTGAGCCGGTCACCGGCCCGGACCGGGCGGCGGTAGGCGAACTTCTGGTCGCCGTGCACCACGCGGCTGTAGTCCAGACCGAGCTGGGGGTCCTGGACGACCTGGCCCGCGGCCTTGAAGGTGATCGAGAACACGAAGGTCGGCGGGGCGATCACATCGGGATGGCCGAGCGCCTTGGCGGCCTCCGCGTCCGTGTACGCCGGGTTGGCGTCCCCGACCGCCTCGGCGAACTCACGGATCTTCTCGCGGCCCACCTCGTAGGGCGCGGTGGGCGGGTACGTCCGCCCCACGAAGGACTGGTCGAGCGCCATGGCTCGGCACCTCCTGGTAGCTCTACTGACCGGTACGGGTCACTCAACGACGCGAGGCCGCCCCCGATCTCTCGGGAGCGGCCTCGTGTACGAGCCTGTTTTTATCGCGTTTCGCGGTGCGCGGTGTGCGCGTTGCAACGCGGGCAGTGCTTCTTCATCTCAAGGCGATCCGGGTTGTTACGCCGGTTCTTCTTGGTGATGTAGTTCCGCTCCTTGCACTCCACGCAGGCCAGCGTGATCTTCGGGCGGACGTCGGTGGCAGCCACGTGAGTGCTCCTAAGACGAACGGATGGACTGTTTAACGCAAGAAGAGTAGCCGATCGAAGGACCGACCCCGCAATCGGCTACTGAGAGTAGCGGTGACCGGACTTGAACCGGTGACACAGCGATTATGAGCCGCTTGCTCTACCGACTGAGCTACACCGCTGCGATGCGATCGGGCCCCGCCTTGCGGCGGGAACCTCTCACACCAGAGCCCCAAAACGGAATCGAACCGTTGACCTTCTCCTTACCATGGAGACGCTCTGCCGACTGAGCTATTGGGGCGAGCGATGAAGACATTACACGGTCGCCCGCCGTTCGCCCAAATCCGTTTCGGGGCACCTGCCCGCTCCGCTCGCACCGCCGTCCCGGCCGCCCCGCCCGCGCCTCCCGCCCCCCGCGTTCCCGCCGTTCGGCGCGACGGACCACGCCGGTACGACTATTGCGCTCCTCCCCGCCACGGGCGGGAGGCCGTCCTAGGCTCGTCTCACTCTGAGTGATCATGCGTCCTCGCGTGCACAGCCCGAGCCCCTGGAGCGCGATGCCCGACAGCCAGCCGCAGCCGCCACCTCCCCCGTCGTCCCCGCCGGGCCCGGCGGAGCCGTCGTCGTTGCTGCTGTGCGGGGCACGGCTCACCGACGGCAGGACCGTGGACGTGCGGCTGGGCGAGGGGCGCATCGAGGCGGTCGGCACGGCCGGCAGCCTCGGCCGCACGCGCGCGTGCGGGGCGCGGGTCGATCTGCGGGGCTATCTGCTGCTGCCGGCCCCGGCCGAGCCGCACGCGCACGCCGACACCGCCCTGTCGGCCGACACCGAGGGCCCGGTCTCCTCCGCGCCCCAGGACGTCCAGCGCCGGGCGACCGAGGCCGCGCTGCTCCAGCTCGGGCACGGGGCGACGGCGCTGCGGGCGCACGTGCGCGTGGGGGACGTCCAGGGGCTGTCCGCCCTGGCGGCGGTGCTGCAGGCGCGGCGGGCGCTGCGGGGACTGGCGGAGCTGACGACGGTGGCGATGCCCCGGGTGCTGACCGGGGTGGCCGGGGCGGACGGGCTGGCGGTGCTGCGGGACGCCGTGAAGATGGGCGCCTCCGTGGTGGGCGGCCGGCCCGACCTGGACCCGGATCCGGCGGGCTATGTGGAGGCGGTCCTGGAGGTGGCGTCCGAGCACGGCTGTTCTGTCGACCTGCACACGGACGCCGGGGATCCGGCGCGGCTGGCCCGGCTGGCGGCGATGGCGGGCGGACTGCGCCCCGGGGTGACGCTCAGCCCGTGCGGCGATCTCGGCAACTTGCCCTCCGAGGTGGCCTCGCGGACGGCGGACCAGCTCGCCGCGGCCGGGATCGCGGTCGTGTGCCTGCCGCAGGGCGGCTGCTGCGGCGTCGAACGGCGGGGCACGGCTCCGGTACGGCTGCTGCGTGCGGCCGGGGTGCGGGTGGCCGCCGGGAGCGGGGCGCTGCGGGACGTGTCCAACCCGGTGGGGCGCGGCGATCCGCTGGAGGCCGCCTTCCTGCTGGCCTCGCGCCACGGGCTGTCGCCCGAGGAGGCGTACGACGCGGTGAGTTCATCGGCGCGGGTCGTGCTGGGGCTGCCCGAGGTGCGGGTGGAGGCCGGCTTCCCGGCCGAGTTGCTCGCCGTGCGCGGGGACGGGCTGGCAGGGGCGCTCTCGCTGGCCTACAGCCGGGTGGTCGTGCACCGCGGGCGGGTGGTGGCGCGGACCAGCGCGGTGCGGGAGTACTGCAGTTCGGCCGCCTCGGTGGAGCTGGGGCTGCCGCGCCAGGGACGGGGTCAGGTGCACTAGGTGCATTGCCCTGTGTGGTTGGGGGCCTCACAGGGCAATGCAGCTAGGGCCCGAGGGCCGGGGTGGGCCACCGGGTGACCGGGTCGTGCGGCGGACGGGGCGGTCCGGGCGTACGGTCGAAGGCATGCGCATTGTCATCGCTGGTGGTCATGGTCAGATCGCGTTGCGGCTGGAGCGGTTGCTCGCCGGGCGCGGGGACGAGGTGGCGGGGATCATCCGCAAGGCCGAACAGGCCGACGATCTGCGGCAGGCCGGCGCCGAACCGGTCGTGCTCGACCTGGAGTCGGCCTCCGTGGACGAGGTCGCGGAGCGGCTCCGGGGCGCCGACGCGGCGGTCTTCGCGGCGGGCGCGGGCCCGGGCAGCGGGACGGCCCGCAAGGACACGGTGGACAAGGCCGCGGCGGTGCTCTTCGCGGACGCGGCGGTCAAGGCGGGCGTGCGGCGCTTCGTGATCGTGTCGTCGATGGGCGCCGACCCGGAGCACCGGGGCGACGGGATCTTCGACGTGTACCTGCGTGCCAAGGGCGAGGCCGACGCGTACGTGCGCGGTCTGGACGCCCTGGACTGGACGATCCTGCGCCCCGGCCAGCTCACCGACGACGCCGGCACCGGCCTCGTCCGCCTGGAGGCGCACACGGGACGCGGGCCGATCCCGCGCGACGACGTGGCCGCCGTCCTCGCGGAGCTGGTGGACACCCCGGCGACGGCCGGGCTCACGCTGGAGCTGGTCAGCGGGTCGGCGCCGGTGTCGGTCGCCGTGAAGTCGGTCGCGGGCAACTGAGGGGCCCGCGGACCGGCCCCGGCCGGGCCGCCTAGAACAGCGGCAGTTGGCCCGGGAAGTCCGGAACCGTGTAGCCGTCCAGGGACGGCTGCTCGGGACCGGGGCGGGCGTGGCGGCGGGAGCCCGGGCACGAGGTGAGTTCGCCGTGCTCGCGGGCGCCGGGCGGGTCATGGCGCGCGTACCGCCCGGCGACGACGGCGATCTCGCGGCGGCACTCGGGGCACGTTCTGCGGCGGGAGGACATGGGGTCAGTGTGCCGCGCGGGTGGCGCCGGTACGCCTCCCCCTTGCCGGGCCCCGCGAAGCGTGCCGTCATCACTCGATCCAGTTGCTTAAGTCAATCAAGTGACTTAGCTTTGGCCGGGTCGTTCTGCCCTTCTCGCTCCCTACGGAGGCCCGGCCATGTCCCACACCCTCACCCGACCCGGCGGCGACGGGAGATCCGCGCCGCCGCGGGCCGGTGCCGTCGTCGCGGTGCTGGCCTTCGGCGGGATCGTGGTCTCGCTGATGCAGACCCTCGTGATCCCGATCGTCCCCGAACTCCCCCGGCTGCTGGACGCCCCGGCGTCGGACACCGCCTGGGCCGTGACCGCCACGCTGCTCGCCGCCGCCGTCGCCACCCCCATGACCGGCCGGCTCGGCGACATGTACGGCAAGCGCCGGATGCTGCTGGTCAGCCTGGTGATGCTGGTGGCCGGCTCGGTGACCGCCGCGCTCAGCGACTCCCTGATCCCGATGATCGCCGGCCGGGCGCTGCAGGGCCTCGCCTCCGGCGTGATCCCGCTCGGCATCAGCATCATGCGCGACGAACTGCCCGCCGAACGGCTCGGTTCCGCCACGGCGTTGATGAGCGCCTCCCTCGGTGTCGGCGGCGCCCTCGGACTGCCCGCCGCCGCGCTCATCGCCGACCACTTCGACTGGCACGCCCTGTTCTGGGTCTCGGCCGCCCTGGGCGCCGTCGCCCTGGTGCTGGTGCCGCTCGTCGTGCCCGAGTCGCGGGTGCGCACCGGCGGGCGCTTCGACCTGGTCGGCGGCATCGGCATGGCGGCCGGGCTGGTGTCCCTGCTGCTGGCCATCTCCAAGGGGGCCGACTGGGGTTGGGGCAGCGGCACCACGGTCGGCCTCTTCGCGGCGGCCGTCCTCGTGCTGCTGGTGTGGGGCCGGTGGGAGCTGCGGGTCGCGGAGCCGCTGGTCGACCTGCGGACCACCGCCCGCCGCCAGGTGCTGGTCACCAACCTCGCCTCGATCGCGATCGGGTTCGCGATGTTCGCGATGTCCCTGGTCGTTCCGCAGCTCCTGCAGTTGCCTGAGGCGACCGGCTACGGCCTGGGCAGATCGCTGCTCGTCGCCGGGCTGACGATGGCCCCGTCCGGCCTGGTCATGATGGCCACGGCCCCCTTCTCCGCCGCCCTGTCCAAGGCCAAGGGCCCGAAGGTCACGCTGATGGCCGGTGCGCTCGTCGTGGCCGCCGGGTACGGGCTGAACATCGCGCTGATGTCCGAGCTCTGGCACTTCGTGCTGGTCACCTGCGTGATCGGCGCCGGCATCGGCTTCACGTACGGGGCGATGCCCGCCCTCATCATGAGCGCGGTGCCGGCCTCGGAGACGGGTGCGGCGAACAGCCTCAACACGCTGATGCGGTCCATCGGCACGTCGACGGCCAGTGCCGTGGCCGGGGTGATCCTCGCGCAGCTGACGACGCCTTTCGGGCCGGCCGAACTGCCCTCCCGGGACGGCTTCAAGGTCGTCCTGGCGATCGGGGCGGGGGCGGCGCTGCTCGCCTTCGCGGTCGCTTCGTTCATTCCGCGGCAGCGGGCGGCGGCGGAGTCGGCGGGCGGACCGGCCGAGGGCTCGGCCGAGGTTTCGGGGGGTGCCGAGCCGGGTGTGCGGGCGCCGGCTGCCGAGCGTGCCGATGCCGCCGGGGCCGGGCGAGCCGATGCCGCCGGGGCCGCGTCCTCGGGGCCGACCGCGCGCCGGCGGCCGGGTCCGCGGTGACGTTGGTCTCGCTGAGCGGGAAACAGCTCGCGCGGTCGGTCTCGCGGAGTGTCGGGTCGTACGGGGTCGACGCCCCCGGGGCCGGGTCGTACGTGCTGATCGCCTCGTCGCAGGGGCGCCAGCCGCAGGCCTCCACGGTCGTCGTGGCCGGGGAGCCGGTGCCGTACGACGTGCTGCTGAGCGGCACCGGCAAGCTCGCCGGTGTGGTGCGGTCGCCCGACAGCGGGACGGCGGTCGCCGGGGCCGTGGTCATCGTGACGGACGTGCGCGGGGACGTGCCGGCGACCGAACGGTCCGACGTCCTGGGCGAGTTCACCGTCACCGGCCCGGCCCCGGGTCCGGTGACCCTGGCGGTCGACTCGCCCAGGCACCGGCCGCTCGCCCAGGTCGTCGAGATCGGCGCTGCGGGGACCACCCGGATGGAACTGGAGCTGTGGCCAGGCGCTCAGGTCCGGGTCACGGTACGCGGTGGCGGTGCCCCGCTGGGCGACGCGCGGGTGACCCTGGTGGACTCGGCGGGCAACGTGGTCGCCACGACCCGGACGGGTCGCGACGGGTGCTACGCCTTCTTTGACCTTGACAGCGGCGCGTACACAGTCATCGCGGCCGGTTACCCGCCGCGGGTCGCCTCCGTGACGCTCTCCGGCACCGGTGTGCACGACCACGACATCGAACTGGCCCAGGTGAGCGAGTAGGACGGTCTGTCGCGGGCGCGGGGAGGCGGCGACGGCGTCCTCCGGCCCGGTGTGCGTCGGCAGCGGCCTGTGGCGTACGCGGGGAGGCCGCCCGCCGCCCCGCGTACGCTCGCCCGGGCCCACCCGTCACCCCACCGCCGACCGGTCCGCCGCCGTCCCGAACCACCGTGCCAGCCGGGCGAGCAGGTCCACCTGGTCCTCGCCCACCCACGCCACATGGCCGTCCGGGCGGAGCAGGACCGCGGGGACGTCCAGTTCCCCGCCGGCGTCGACGACATGGTCGACGCGGTCCTCCCAGCCCGTCACCGACAGGCGCCCGCCGGTCCGGTCGAGCAGCAGCCCGCGGCCCCCGCGCATCAGCTCGTAGAGGCGCCCGCGCTCCAGGCGCGTGTCCCGCAGCCGCCGGCCGAGCAGTTCGTGGCCCTCTCCGAAGTCGTAGCGGACGGAGATGGCGGTGATCTTCTCGATGAGGTGCCGGTTCACCTCATCGAACTCCATCAGCTCCGCCAGCAGCCGCCGTACGGCCCGCGGCCCCGGCTCGGGCTCCAGCAGGTGCATCTGCGCGCGGGTGTTGTCCAGCACGGCGGCGGCCACCGGGTGGCGTTCGGCGTGGTAGCTGTCCAGCAGGCCGTCCGGCGCCCGGCCGCGCACCTGCGCGGCCAGTTTCCAGCCCAGGTTGAAGGCGTCCTGGAGACCGAGGTTGAGCCCCTGCCCACCGGTCGGCGGGTGGATGTGCGCGGCGTCGCCGGCCAGCAGGACCCGGCCGGTGCGGTAGCGCTCGGCCAGCCGGGTGGCGTCGCCGAAGCGGGAGAGCCAGCGCGGTGAGTGGACCCCGAAGTCGGTGCCCGCGAACGTCCGCAGCTGCCGCCTGAACTCCTCGATGGACGGCGGGACCGTGCGGTCCTCGGCAACTCCCTCGGCCGGCACGATGACGCGGTACAGCCCGTTCCCGGTGGGCATGGCGCCGAACCGGAACTGCGTCCTGCGGACCTTCTCCGTCACGGCCGCCAACTCCTGCGGTGAGGCGGTCAGCTCCATCTCGCCCAGGAGCGTCTCGACCCTGCTGGGCTCGCCGGGGAAGCCGACGCCGAGCAGCTTGCGCACCGTGCTGCGGCCGCCGTCGCAGCCGACGAGGTAGCGCGAGCGCAGCCGTGTGCCGTCGGACAGCTCGGCCGTCACACCGCCGTCGTCCTGGCTCAGCCCGGCCAGCTCGTGGCCGCGCCGGATCTCGGCACCGGCCTCGGCGGCGTGCTCGGCCAGCAGGCGCTCCGTGACGGTCTGCGGGATGCCGAGGACGTACCCGTGCGCGGTGTCCAGCCCGTCGGGCCAGGACCTGGTGATGCCGGCGAAGAACCCGCCGGTCTCGTGCCTCGTGCCGAGCCGCAGGAACCGCTCCAGCAGACCTCGCTGGTCCAGCACCTCGACGCTGCGCACGTGCAGGCCGAGCGCGCGCGTCTGTCCGGTCGGCTCCGCGAGCCTCTCCAGTACGACCACGTTCAGCCCGTGCAGCCGCAGCTCGCCGGCCAGCATCATGCCGGTCGGCCCACCACCGACGATGACCACATCGAACACGACAGCCCCCCTGATTCTTCGCCCGTTCCGGGCTCCGGCGGAGGATTCTGCGCCACCACCGGGGCCTTGCCGCAAGGCCCCCCGTGCGCTATATCTTGAGAGTGGCAGGGAGCATCCGATCTCCTTGCCTTTCTGCTTTTCCTCCCTTTTCTTTCCGCTTATCGGCTGGGCCGCCTGTCTGTCTTTTCCGGTGACCGGGTGTTCCCGCCGTCCCGCACCCGCACCGTCCCAGATGATCTTCCCCATGGGATCTCGAGTTTCCGAGGTGGAACTGCCGCCTCTTTTCTGCCCGCTGGAATCCGCCGTCCACCCGCGAGCCCGGCAGATCGAGAAACGCGCCGAGGAGTGGATCGGGCGCAGCGGCATGTGCCATTCACAAGAGGAGCTGGCCTGGGTCGTCGCGACGCACAGCACCGACTTCTACGCCCGGTTCGTCCCGGGCGCCGACGACGACCGGCTGCTCGCGACGGCTCTGTGGGTCTACTGGGGCTTCGGCTTCGACGACGCGCGCTGCGACCGGGGGCCGCTGAGCACGCGCCCGGCGCAGTTCAACGCGCTGGCCTGCCAGGTGCAGCGGGCCTGCGAGAACGACACGGCGACCGGCGCGGACCGGTACATCGGCGCACTGCGGGACATCGTGCGGCTGTTCCGGTCGCTCGGGACGCCCGCGCAGGTGGGCAGGTTCGCGCACGCGCACCGGGCCTGGCTCTCGGGCGTGGCCTGGCAGGTCGGCAACCAGGCGCTGGGCCGGATGCCCGGCCTGAACGACTTCCTGACGATGCGGCTGCTGTCGTCGGGCGGGGAGCCGACCTTCGCGATGCTGGAGATCGCGAACGGCGCCGAGGTACCCGACCGGGACCTGTACCGGCCGGCGGTACGGGCGCTGAAGGAGATGGCCATCCTGGTGGCCGGGCTCGACAACGACCGGCACTCCCTGCCCAAGGAGCAGGCGCGGGACCAGGCGGACCAGAACATCTACACCGTCCTGATGCACGAGCGGGACCTGACGCTGCAGCAGGCGGTGGAGGCGGCGAACGGACTGCGGGACCGCGTGCTGCTGCGGTTCCTGCGGCTGCACGACCGCGTCCGCCCCACGGCGGGCCCGGAGCTCGCCGCCTACCTGCAGGGGCTGCGCCACGGCATCCGCGGCAACAACGAGTGGGGGCTGCGCGTGCCCCGCTACCTCAGCCTCGGACGGTGGCCCGACGCCATGGAGGACACCGCGCTGACCTGGGCGGAGGAGCCGTCCGACACCCGGCCGGGCCCGCTGGAGGGTGCCCCGGACGTGGCCTGGTGGTGGGACGACGACCTGGTCTGAGGCCCGCTCAGTGGCCCGTGGCCAGGTCCAGCGTCCACCAGGGTCCGCCGCCACCGCGCGCGACACCGACCCCCGCGTGGGTGTACCGGCAGGTCAGCAGGATGGCCCGGTGCCCGGGGCTGTCGATCCAGGTGCGGACGGCGGCCTCGGGGGTGCGGGGGCCCGCTGCGATGTTCTCGGCGGTGTGGCCGGGGTCGTAGCCGGCGGCCCGCATCCGGTCGGCCGGGCTGCTGCCGTCGCCTCCGGTGTGCGTCAGACGCTGCCTGCGGGCCATGTCGGCGCTGTGCCACTGGGCGGCACGGCTGAGCGAGGCCCGCAGCCGCACGGGACGGCAGCCGGCCTGGACACGGTGCCGGTTGACGGCGGCGACGACCTCGGCCGCCAGGCTGTCGCGGGACCGCTCGGGAAGGGCGTACGCCGTGTCGTCCCGCGGTGCCCTGTCGGGCCCGGGCGCGGGCAGGGGCCACCGGGGTGCCTCGTAGTGCGGCGGTGGCGGCGGCACGGGCGGTTGGGTCCACGCCAGGAGAGCGCCTCCCAGGGCGAGCGCGGCCCTGCGCATCCCTGTCATCTTTTCTCTTTTCTCTTCTCTGCGCCCCGCGGTGTCTGCGGAGTATGGAGTGCCAAGTGCGGTGCACACCGTACCGATAATCAATTCCGCTGTTGTGTCCAGCCGTTCCTTCGGGGGAATACGGCATTTCCCGCGCCGGTACAGGTGACTTTCGTGACTAGGCTGGGACGCGCTCGTTCACTCTTCCCTCTCCTGCTCTTCCCCTTCTTTTTCTCGTGGAGGTTTCTCATGTCGCTGCGGGTCCGTCGCATCGCTGTCGTGTCGCTCGCCGCACTGGCTCTCACCGCGGGCGGGACGGTGATGGCCGCCGCCGCTTCGGCGCAGCCGGCGGCCGCCGCCATCGGCGACCCCGGCTCCGACGGTTTCGGGGGCGGCGGCCACGGCCACGGCCACGACAGGCCGCTGCACTTCGGGCCGTTCGAGTTCCCCCGCTACGGCTCCGTCTCGGGCGGCTTCTCCTGGGGCGTGCGCGACTAGCGGGACCTGACCGTGCCGAGGGCCGCCCCGCGGGGCGGCCCTCGGTCGTTCCCGGGGGGGGCCGGCCGGTCAGCGCTTCAGGGTGGTCGCGCTGGCGACCAGGACCAGGACCACGCACCCCAGGATGAGCAGCGCGTCGCGGACGAACAGCCCGGTGACCCCGGTGTGGGTGGCGGCCTC
>NZ_JAPSKN010000224.1:3373-5631 GCF_031181705.1 Streptomyces sp. | reverse complement strand
GCGGGATGGGCGTACCGGGGCGCAGGGCCCGGGCGAAGAGCGCGCGCACGGCGGCACGCAACTCGTGGACGGCGGTGAACTGTGCGGCCTCGGCGGTGACACCGGCACCGGCCCCTTCCTCCTGTGCTCGCCGCGCCGGGCCGTGCCGGGCGGCTCGGCCGGCGTCCGTGAGGGGACACCTCCGTCGCCGTCGGGCCGGGCGGTGAGGGCGAGGTGCAGGGCGGGCCGGGCGTCCCTGCTGATCGGTTCCCGCACGGCGCTGATGAGAGGCGGGGCCGTGGCCGTCACCCCTGGTCAGTCCTCCGGCGGTGCGGGAGGGATCACCGCGACGGGACTCGCGGCGTGCAGCAGCACGGCCTGGGTGACCGAGCCCATCATCCGCGCGGGTGCCAGCAGGTGCCGCCGGTGACGGCCCACGACGACGAGGTCGGCGTCCCGGGAGGCGGCGACGAGGTGCCCGGCCGCGTCCCCCGCCGCCGGGAGGGGCTCGACCTCCACGCCGGGGTGCCGCTCGCGGTGGGGGGCGAGGAAGCCCTCGGCGAGGACCCGGGCCTCGTCCTCGACGACGTCCTGGTCGACGACCGGCGGGGGCATCTCCCCGGGCAGCATCCAGGGCTGCGCGGGCCACGGATAGGCGGCGACCGCCTGGAGCCGGGCCCCGCGCCGGGCGGCCTCGGCGAAGGCGAACTCCAGCGTGGCGTCGTCGGGGCCGTCGACCTTCAGCCCGACGACCACGCGCGGGGCGGGCCCGGCCGGTGCCTCGCCGTGGACCTCGCGTCCGGGCGGGGGCACGACGACGACGGGGCACTCGGCGTCGCGGGCGGTGGCCAGGCCGGTGGAGCCGAGCAGCAGGCTGGCGAAGCCGCCGCGGCCCCGGGAACCGAGCACCAGCAGCTGGGCGTTGGCGCCGAGTTCGGTCAGGACCACGCCGGTCGAACCCTCCAGGCCGGTGTACTCGGTGTCCGGCAGGCCGGTGCGGTCCGCCAGGTGGGCGCGGACCCGGTCGAGGACGGGGTCCTGTCGCGGGTCGGCGGGCCCGGCGGCGAGGACTTCGGGCGGGGCCCAGTGGGCGTACTGGCGCACATGCGCCACGCGGAGCGGGGCCGAGCGTCTCAGGGCCGCGTCGACGGCCCACTCCAGGGCGCGCAGGCTGTCGTCCGAACCGTCGACCGCCGCGACGACCGGCAGGGTGCTCATGGTTCCTCACTTCCGGGTGACGACCGTCCCCTCCCCGGTGCCAGCCTGACGCAGGGGCCGGGCGAGGGAGGCTGCCTCGGGTCGCGTGTCCGGAAAACGCGGGCGGAACACCCCCGGATCGGCCGTCGGCCCACGGCCGCCCGGGGCGGTTCGCGCGCTGCCGTCAGGTGAGGTCGAACTCCCCTTCCCGCGCTCCCGAGACGAACGCGCCCCACTCGGCGGGCGTGAAGATCAGGGAAGGGCTCTCGGGCCGGGCACTGTTCCGCATGGCGATGAAGCCCTCCACGAAGGCGATCTGCACATCCCCCAGGCCGCGGCTGCTGGACTGCCACTGCGCCTTGCTGAGGTCCAGGTCCGGCTTGTCCCAGCCCATGAGCGGTCGCTGCTGGGTGGTGGTCTCGGCCACGTCCGTGCTCCTCCCGATTGCGTCGTCCGCGGCCAGCCTAGCGATCGCGTCCCACGGCCGACAGAGCACGTGAGCGGGACCTTTCAGGAGTCCGGCGGCCGTGTTCCCACGAGCCACACGGCGAAGATCACGGACGAGCTGCGGCGGCCGCCGAGCGGCGAGGCGGTCCCCTAGTGGGCGCGGGAGGTCGCGGCGGCTGCGGACGGGTGATTCACCGGCCCGGCGATTGAACCCCGGGTGACGTACGGACGTACTGGTGGTGGCAGGCTCGGCATGGGGCTCTGTTTGCCATGCCATCGCACGACCGCACGGAAGGACCACCGGGTGTCGCTCTTCACTCGCCCCCACCAGCAGCCGGACAGGACCGAGGGCGGGACGGAACCGGACGACGACACGGGGGCGCCGGAACTCCGGCCGGAGGAGAACGCCGACACCGCCGACCGCGGCGGAACGTCCGGGTCACCTGACCGTGACACGGCCCCGGCAGCGCGCAGGGCCCCGCGCGACGACACCGGGACGCCCGGCCGGGACGACGCCAGCGACGCGGCGCACGGAAGTGACGAGACCGCCACGGCGGCCCCAGGCGGCGCCGGCACGACGGGCCAGGACAGCGACACCGCCGCGGCTGGGCCGCAGGACGACCCGGCCGCCGCTG
>NZ_JAPSKN010000224.1:0-3273 GCF_031181705.1 Streptomyces sp. | reverse complement strand
GTGGGGTCGAGCCGCAGAGCCTTCCGGGCACGGCGGAGCCGGACAGCGATCCGGCCCCGGCCAAGGCCCACGGCACGGCCGTCACCGCTGCGCCGCTCAGCGCCGCACACCGGGAGGGCGGCCCGCCGCAGCCGGCCGCCGAGGGCATCCCGGGGCCCGCGGCGAGCGCGGTCCGGCCCGGCTGGTTCGGATGGCGGCGGCGCTACCCACGGGCCGCACGGGGCGTCTCCGTGGGCACGACCGTCCTGGCCGGGGCGCTCGTGGTGTTCGCGCTGCTCGTGCCCAACCGGCTCGAGCGGATCGAGTTCGCCTCGTTCGTGCGGATCCCGGCCGAAGGAGTGCTGCTCGCGGGACTGCTGCTCGCGCTCCCCGCGCGGCCCCGGCGGATCACGGCGGTCGTGACGGGCGCGTTCCTCGGGCTGATCACGATCCTGAAGTTCGTCGACATGGGCTTCTACCAGGTGCTGGCCCGGCCGTTCGACCTGGTCCTGGACTGGATCCTCATCGAGCACGCCACCGACTTCCTCCGGGAGACCTTCGGCCGGACCGGCCAGGTGCTGGCCGTGATCGGCGTGCTCGTCCTGTTCGCCGCCGTGCTCGTGCTCACGACGCTCGCGGTGGTGCGGCTGACGAACCTCATGGTGCGGCACCGCCCCGTCGCCGCCCGTACGACACTGATCCTCGGCACGGCGTGGATCACCTGCATGACCCTGGGGGTGCAGCTCGGCACGGTACCGATCGCCACCAAGGGCAACGCCGAGTTCATCGGCAACCGCGTGGAGCAGGTCCGCGCGGGCCTGAAGGACGCCCGTGTCTTCGAGCAGCAGGCCGCCGTGGACGCCTTCGCGAAGACCCCGCCCGACCGTCTGCTGACCGGACTGCGCGGCAAGGACGTCCTGTTCACCTTCATCGAGAGCTACGGCCGGGTGGCGATCGACGACCCGGCGATGGCGGAACAGACCGACGCGGTGCTCAAGGAGGGCACCGGCAGGCTGAAGGCGGCCGGGTTCGAGTCGCGCAGCGGCTGGCTGCGGTCGCCGGTGACGGGTGCGGGCAGCTGGCTGGCCCACTCGACGTTCCTGTCCGGGCTGTGGATCAAGAACCAGCAGCGGTACCGCAGTCTGACCACCAGCGATCGCATGACGCTGACCAAGTACTTCGGCAGGACGGGTGCCTGGCGGACCGTCGGCATCGTGCCGGGCGTGCGGCGGGCCTGGCCCGAAGGCAAGTTCTTCGGCCTGGACCACATCTACGACTCCGAGCACCTCGGCTACCACGGGCCGTACTTCAGCTGGACGCCCGTGCCCGACCAGTTCAGCCTGGAGGCCTTCCAGCGCCTGGAGCACGGCAAGGAGGACCGTGAGCCGATCATGGCGGAGATCATCCTGGCCTCCAGCCACAACCCCTGGTCGCCCCTCGCGCGGATGATCGACTGGGAGGACCTCGGCGACGGCTCGGTGTTCCACCGGATCAAGAAGGAGGGCACCGACCCGGCCGAGGTCTGGAAGGACCCGGAGAAGGTGCGCGCCGAGTACCGCAAGGCCATCGAGTACTCGATCCGCAGCCTCACCGAATGGATGGAGCGCTACGGCGACGAGGACACGGTGCTGGTCTTCCTCGGCGACCACCAGCCGGTGCCGACCGTCACCGCCGGGGACACCGGCAAGGACGTGCCCGTCACGATCGTCGCCCACGACGAGAAGGTCCTGGACCGGGTGGCCGACTGGGGCTGGAGCGACGGCCTCAAGCCGGCCCCGGACGCGCCGAGGTGGGGCATGGACGAGTTCCGCGACCGTTTCATGACGGCGTACGGTCCGCAGGGCTGAGGCGGGCCACCACTGCCACGCGGGGCGCCGGCCGACAGCCGCTGCGGGCGACGGGCCGGTCAGGAGGAGAAGGACGCCACGCGACGCGTGAACCACTCCGGATCGTCGAGCCACGGGTGGTGCGGCGTCCATCAGGTCCTGATCGATCGTCAGGGACCCTACCCACGCGCCCGGCTGGACCACGCGCTCGGCGTGCGGGAAGACGCCGGCGGTGCGGCGGGCCGGGGCCGGGGCCGGTCCGCCGTCGGCCCCGCCGGCCGGGACGAACACCGGGGCGGTGAGCCGCGCCAGGACGCCGCGGGTCCGGTTCGCAGGCGCCGTCACCGCCGTGGACGTCGGCCGCCTCGTCGTCGGTCTCGGCCTCATCGCGGTCCGCGGCGGCGCGGGCGGTGTCGTCCCAGCGCCCGGGGAAGAACGGCACGCACACCGAGTCGAAGTCGCCCGAACCGTTTCAGTTGGGCCTCGAACGTCGGGAACGCGTCCGCGAACCAGGGCTCCGAGTCCCTGAGCCGGGCCGCCGTGGGCCGGTCGTCGGCCGTCGCGGGCCACCCCGGGGCGTCGCATACCGGCACGCCGTCGATCCTGGCGCCCGGGGCCGGTCCGGCACCAGCGGGATCTCCGGCCGGACTAGGTCCGGTCCTTTCCGAGTTCGTCCCTGAGCCGGCGTTTGAGGATCTTCCCGCTGGCGTTGCGCGGGAGTTCGTCGACGAACACCACGCGCTTCGGCGCCTTGAAGGGCGTGAGCCGCTCGCGGACGTGGTCGATCAGCTCCGCCTCCGTGACGGCCGCGCGGGGGACGACGATCGCCGTCACGGCCTCGATCCAGCGTTCGTCGGGCAGGCCCACGACGGCCGCCTCGGCGACGGCGGGGTGCGTGTACAGGGCGTCCTCGACCTGGCGGGAGGCGATGACGACTCCACCGGAGTTGATGACGTCCTTCACGCGGTCGACGATCGTGTAGTAGCCGTGCACGTCGCGCACCGCGAGGTCGCCGGAGCGGAACCAGCCGTCGCGGAACGCCTCGGCGGTCTCCTCGGGCTTGTCCCAGTACCCCTCGCACAGTTGGGGGGAACGGTAGACGATTTCGCCCGGAGTGCCGTCGGGAACGTCGTTGCCGTCCTCGTCGACCACCCGGGCGTCGACGAACAGGACGGGCCGGCCGCAGGAGTCCATGCGGCCCTTGTGCTCCTGAGGGCCGAGGACGGTCGCCAGGGGGCCGATCTCGCTCTGGCCGAAGCAGTTGTAGAAGGCGAGCCCCGGCAGACGCTCCGTCAGCCGTTCGAGGACCGGGACCGGCATGATCGACGCCCCGTAGTAGGCCTTGCGCAGGCCGCTCAGATCGCGGGCGGCGAAGTCGGGGCGGTGGGACAGGGCGATCCACACGGTCGGCGGGGCGAACAGGCTGTCGACACGGCCCGCTTCGACGAGGTCGAGGAGCCGGTCGCCG
>NZ_JAPSKN010000223.1 GCF_031181705.1 Streptomyces sp. | reverse complement strand
CCGCGAGGGAGTGACGGCCTTTCGCCGTGCCGGTCTCCCGTGGTTCGCTGCGCCGTCCCCCTGGCCGGGAATGCCCTCCCGGCTTTCTCTGTTGGGGGTGGCAGAAAGTTCAACGCTCAACTAAACTGGGCGTACCCGAGGAGGAACCGACATGCCTGCTGTGACCGTCGAGAACCCGCTGACGCTGCCCCGAGTGACCGCACCCGCCGACGCCGTGGCACGTCCCGTGCTCGCCGTCACGACCGCCCCGAGCGGGTTCGAGGGCGAGGGCTTCCCGGTGCGCCGGGCGTTCGCGGGGATCAACTACCGCCACCTCGACCCGTTCATCATGATGGACCAGATGGGCGAGGTGGAGTACGCGCCGGGCGAGCCCAAGGGCACCCCGTGGCACCCGCACCGCGGCTTCGAGACCGTCACCTACATCATCGACGGGATCTTCGACCACCAGGACTCCAACGGCGGTGGCGGCACCATCACCAACGGGGACACCCAGTGGATGACCGCGGGCTCGGGCCTGCTGCACATCGAGGCACCACCGGAGCACCTGGTGATGTCCGGCGGGCTCTTCCACGGCCTGCAGCTGTGGGTGAACCTCCCGGCCAAGGACAAGATGATGGCCCCCCGCTACCAGGACATCCGCGGCGGCTCGGTCCAGCTGCTCACCAGCCCCGACGGCGGCGCGCTGCTGCGGGTCATCGCCGGTGAGCTGGACGGGCACCAGGGTCCGGGCATCACGCACACGCCGATCACGATGATCCACGCCACGCTGGCGCCGGGCGCCGAGCTGACCCTGCCCTGGCGCGAGGACTTCAACGGTCTGGCGTACGTGCTGGCCGGGCGCGGCGGTGTCGGCACCGAGCGCCGCCCGGTCCGCACGGGCCAGACCGCCGTCTTCGGCGCGGGCTCCTCGCTGACCGTCCGCGCGGACGAGAAGCAGGACTCCCACACGCCGGACCTGGAGGTCGTCCTGCTCGGCGGGCAGCCGATCCGCGAGCCGATGGCCCACTACGGTCCGTTCGTGATGAACACCAAGGACGAGCTCATGCAGGCCTTCGAGGACTTCCAGAAGGGCCGCCTGGGCACGGTGCCCGCGGTGCACGGGATGACCGAGAGCGGTCCGCAGGGCTGACGGGCGTCACCGCGCCTCGGGGTTCTCCCAGGTGGTGACGTCCATGGTGACGGACGACAGGCCGTTGTCGTTGTCGTCCGTCTGCCGGCCGAGGACGGTGAGGGAGGCCACCCGGTTGTCGTCGGTGCGCACGCAGGCGGTGAGCTGCCTTGCCGATGTTCGCCGGGTCGGCGTCGGCCGCCGGGGCCGCGGCGCCCGGCTGGGAGGCGGTCGGTGCCGGTGTCGCCGTGCCGGAGGCGGTCGGTGCCGCCGTGCCCGGGTCCGGGGACGGACGCGGACGTTACCGGTCGTCACGCTCGTGTCCGCC
Source organism: Streptomyces sp. (assembly GCF_031181705.1). GTDB lineage: Bacteria > Actinomycetota > Actinomycetes > Streptomycetales > Streptomycetaceae > Streptomyces. The sequence goes on along the minus strand of NZ_JAPSKN010000223.1, from coordinate 4,197 downwards.
CGGGCCACCGTGCCGCCCGGGGCGCCCTGGCCGTCGAGCCTCAGACAGCCGACCAGGGCCCGCCACCGCCATGGTGGCCGTCACCGCGGTGGCCATGGTGGGCGACGCCAGGGGCCCGGTCACGGCGTCCAGGAGCCGTCCCCCGAGCCGTTCACGGACTCGTAGAGCTCGAACCAGATGCTCTTGCCCTGGCCGCGCGGGTCCACCCCCCAGGCGTGCGCGAGCAGTTCGATCAGGACCAGGCCGCGGCCCGAGGACGCCAGCTCCCCGGGCCTGCGTTTGTGGGGCAGGTCGTCGCCCGCGTCGGTGACCTCGATCCGCAGCCGCCGCTCACCCACCTCGCCGGTGATCTCGGTGACGAGCAGCGCGTCGGAGTCGGTGTGCACGAGGACGTTCGTCAGCAGCTCGGACACCAGCAGCACCGCCGAGTCGACCTGGTCCGGCGAGGCCCAGTCGTGCAGCAGTTCCCGCTGCTGCTGCCGGGCCACCGCGACCCGCTCGGACTCGGCCTGCGCGAGCGTCAGCACCGACCGCCGCACCGGCGGTGCCGCCGTCACGGTGTCGCCGCAGCCGCAGCCCTCGTCGTCCCGGCCCAGCAGCAGCACCGCGATGTCGTCCTCGCGGCGGTCCGCGAACGGCCCGGTGGTGTGGTGCGAGGACGGCCCGTGCACAGCCTGCACCAGGGTGTCGGCGAGCTCCTCCAGATCGCCCTTGTGCTCCTCCAGGATCGTGCGCAGCCGCCGCCAGCCCGTGTCCAGGTCGTGGCCGCCGGTCTCGATCAGGCCGTCCGTGCAGATCAGCATGGTCTCGCCCGGCTCCAGCGCGAGCCGGGTCGTGGGGTAGTCGGCGTCCGGGTCGATGCCCAGCGGCAGACCGCCCGAGGTCGGCCGGGTCAGCACCGTGCCGTCGGCCATCCGGATCGCCGGGTCCGGATGCCCCGCGCGGGCGATGTCCAGCAGCCCCGACGCCGGATCGACCTCCACGTAGACGCAGGTGGCGAAGCGCGGGTCGGCGGGGTCCTCGTCGCTGATGCCGTGCAGGAAGCGCGAGGCTCGGGAGAGCACCGCGTCCGGGCGGTGGCCCTCCGAGGCGTAGGCCCGCAACGCGATCCGCAGCTGGCCCATCAGCCCCGCCGCCCGCACGTCATGCCCCTGGACGTCCCCGATGACCAGCGCGAACCGGCCGCTGGGCAGCGGAATCACGTCGTACCAGTCGCCGCCGACCTGGAGTCCGCCGCCGGTGGGGACGTAGCGGGCGGCGACGCTCATGCCCGGGATGCGCTGTGGGCCGAGCCTCGGCAGCATCGTGCGCTGCAGCCCGTCGGTCAGGGCCCGCTCGCTCTCGGCCACACCCGCCCGGGTCAGCGCCTGCGCCAGCATCCGCGCCACCGTCGCCAGCACGGACCGCTCGTCCGGTGTGAACGCGACCGGGTAGGTGAACGCCGCCATCCAGGCACCCATCGTGCGGCCGGCCACGGTCAGCGGCAGGAACGCCCAGGACCTGCGGCCGAACCGCTCGGCCAGGGGCCAGGTCAGCGGGTAGCGGGCCTTGTACTGCTCGGCCGAGGACAGATACACGGCCCGGCCGGTGCGCACCACTTCGGCGGCCGGGTAGTCCGTGTCCAGCGGCATGTCCGAGAAGGGACTCTCGGTCCCCCGCTGCTGCCCGTGGTGGCCGATGACCGTCAGCCGGTCGCCCTCCACGCCGAACACCGCCAGTCCGTCCGGGGAGAACCCGGGCATCGACAGGTTCGCCGTGACCCGCAGGACCTCCTGCGTCGAGCGGGCCTCGGCCAGGGCCCGGCCGGCGTCCAGCAGGAACGCCTCCCGGGAGCGCCGCCAGTCACCGGTGACCGCGCTGCGTCCGGCCGGGGTGCCCGGCGTGGGCTCGGTGACCTCCTGCAACGTGCCGATCAGCAGGTACGCCTTGCGGGCCCGGTCGAAGGTCGGCTTGGAGCGGCTGCGGACGACCCGGACGACGCGGCCCTGCTCGTCCATGATCCGGATCCGCACCTCCGCGAGGGTCCCCTCGGCGACGGCCAGCTGGATCACGCCGGTGATCTCGTTCCAGTCGACCGGGTGCAGCCGGGCCCGGACCTGGGCCTCCGTGAGACCGACCTGTTCGGCGGGCAGCCCGAGCAGCCGTGCCGCCTCGGCGTCGACCGTGACCAGCCCGGTGGCGGTGTCCCAGTGCCACAGGCCGGTCGCGAGGGCGGCGAGGACCTCCCCCACGGCGGGCAGGGGCTCGCCAGTGCGCATTGCCCTACTTTAAGAAGACGCGCTCGCACACTGCCACCGAGAGCGGCGGCGCGCTCGACCCCCGCGCCGGGACGCTCGCTCGTCGTCCGCGGAGAACTCGGGAGAGCCGATCTTCGCCTGCCCGGTACGCTGGGGACCAGTTTCACGTGAAACACAGACCCCGATCAGCGAAGACTGGATGAACGACGATGCATCGGTACAGGTCCCACACCTGCGGCGAGCTCCGCTCCTCTGACGTCGGCACCGACGTCCGGCTGAGTGGCTGGCTGCACAATCGGCGCGACCTGGGCGGCATCCTCTTCATCGATCTGCGCGATCACTACGGCATCACGCAGCTCGTGGCCCGTCCCGGCACCGCCGCCTACGAGGCCCTCGACAAGCTCTCCAAGGAGTCGACCGTCCGCGTGGACGGCAAGGTCGTCTCCCGCGGCGCCGAGAACATCAACCCCGATCTGCCGACCGGTGAGGTCGAGGTCGAGGTCGGCGAGGTCGAACTGCTCGGCGCGGCTGCCCCGCTGCCCTTCACGATCAACACCGAGGACGGCGTCAACGAGGAGCGGCGCCTGGAGTACCGCTTCCTCGACCTGCGCCGCGAGCGCATGCACCGCAACATCATGCTGCGCACGGCGGTCATCTCCGCCATCCGCCACAAGATGACGGCCCTCGGCTTCAACGAGATGGCGACGCCGATCCTGTCCGCGACCTCCCCCGAGGGCGCCCGCGACTTCGTCGTCCCCTCCCGTCTGCACCCGGGCAAGTTCTACGCCCTCCCGCAGGCGCCGCAGCAGTTCAAGCAGCTGCTGATGATCTCCGGTTTCGACCGCTACTTCCAGATCGCGCCCTGCTTCCGTGACGAGGACGCGCGCGCCGACCGCTCGCCGGGCGAGTTCTACCAGCTCGACATCGAGATGAGCTTCGTCGAGCAGGAGGACGTCTTCCAGCCCGTCGAGAAGCTGATGACCGAGCTGTTCGAGGAGTTCGGCGGTGGCCGCCACGTCACCTCGCCGTTCCCGCGGATCCCGTTCCGCGAGGCGATGCTGAAGTACGGCTCCGACAAGCCCGACCTGCGCGCCCAGCTCGAACTCGTCGACATCACCGACATCTTCGAGGGCTCGGAGTTCAAGGCCTTCGCCGGCAAGCACGTGCGGGCCCTGCCGGTGCCGGACGTCTCCGCGCAGCCCCGCAAGTTCTTCGACCAGCTCGGCGACTTCGCCGTCTCGCAGGGCGCCAAGGGCCTGGCGTGGGTCCGTGTCGCCGAGGACGGCTCGCTGTCCGGCCCGATCGCGAAGTTCCTCACCGAGGACAACGTCGCGGAGCTCACCAAGCGGCTCTCGCTGGCCGCCGGTCACGCGGTGTTCTTCGGCGCGGGCGAGTTCGACGAGGTCTCCAAGATCATGGGCGCGGTCCGGGTCGAGGCCGCCAAGCGCGCCGGGCACTTCGAGGAGGGCGTCTTCCGGTTCTGCTGGATCGTCGACTTCCCGATGTACGAGAAGGACGAGGAGACGGGCGCGATCGACTTCTCGCACAACCCCTTCTCCATGCCGCAGGGCGGCCTGGAGGCCCTTCAGACCCAGGACCCGCTGGACATCCTGGGCTGGCAGTACGACATCGTCTGCAACGGCGTCGAGCTGTCCTCCGGCGCGATCCGGAACCACGAGCCGGAGATCATGCTCAAGGCCTTCGAGATCGCCGGGTACGACCGGGAGACCGTCGAGGAGAAGTTCGCGGGAATGCTGCGCGCGTTCCGCTTCGGCGCCCCGCCGCACGGCGGCATCGCCCCCGGCGTCGACCGCATCGTCATGCTCCTCGCCGACGAGCCCAACATCCGCGAGACCATCGCCTTCCCGCTCAACGGCAACGCCCAGGACCTGATGATGGGCGCGCCGACGGAGCTGGAGGAGGCGCGGCTGAAGGAACTGCACCTGACGGTGCGCAAGCC
>NZ_JAPSKN010000083.1 GCF_031181705.1 Streptomyces sp. | reverse complement strand
CAGGCCCGCGAACAGCAGGGCGTGGCCGAGCTCCCGCCAGGTGGCCCGCTCCCGCAGCCGCGTGAACAGCCAGGCCCGCAACCCCGGTGCGGCGGGCGGCTCGTGCGGGTCGGGCGCCGGCTCCGCGTCGACCAGCCGCAGCCGCAGCCGCTCCGCCGCCGCCACCGGAAGGCCCGCCAGGGCGGTGGCGAGCAGCAGCGGGATCCCCACCAGGGCGAGCGCGAGCACGCCGCCGGCCACCGCCGACAGCACGATCCCCACGAGCACGACGGCCCCGGTGAGCGCGCCGGTGAGCAGGTAACCGGCCGACCGCCAGGGCCACACCGACAGCGGGTAGCCGGGACGGGCCAGGGCCTGCCACACGTTCGAAGGGCGCATGGGGATCACCGTAGGAGCCCGGCCCGGGACCCGGCCATGGGCGTGGGCGGAGGTCCTGGGGTAGGCCTGGCCCTACCCCAGGTGTAGGTCCCGCCGCACTGCGCCGGAGGGCCCCCGCCGGGTTTCGTGGTGGCGGCACCGGCCGGCGGTGGCCAAGTGGAAGCACACCAGGGGGACTTGATGACGCACGACGCCGTCCGGCTCGACTCGGTCACCAGGAGGTACGGGGCGGTGACCGCGCTCGACGCGGTCTCGCTTGCGCTGCCCGCCGGGAGCTTCACCGCCGTCATGGGCCCCTCCGGCTCCGGCAAGTCCACGCTGCTGCAGTGCGCCGCGGGTCTGGACCGGCCGGACTCCGGCTCGGTCACCGTGGGCGGCACCGAACTGACCGGACTGAGCGAACGGCGGCTGACGCTGCTGCGCCGCGAGCGGGTCGGGTTCGTCTTCCAGGCGTTCAACCTGCTGCCCGCCCTGACCGCCGAGCAGAACGTGGCCCTGCCGCTGCGCCTGGCGGGCCGCCGCGTCCCCAGGGCCCGCGTCCGGCAGGCGCTGGAACAGGTCGGACTCGCCGGCCGGGCCCGGCACCGACCCGGCGAGCTCAGCGGCGGCCAGCAGCAACGCGTCGCCCTGGCACGGGCGTTGGTCACCCGCCCCGCGGTGCTCTTCGGCGACGAGCCGACCGGCGCGCTGGACACCCGTACCGGCCGGGAGGTGCTCGGGCTGCTGCGCGGCATGGCCGACCGCGAGGGCCAGACGGTCGTCATGGTCACCCACGACCCGGTGGCCGCCGCGTACGCCGACCGCGTGGTCTTCCTGGTGGACGGCCGTATCAGCGCGGAGCTGACCGGCGCCGACGCCGGCACCGTCGCCGCGCGCATGGCCCGGCTGGAGGCCACCCCGTGCTGAGCCTCGCCCTGCGCACCCTGCGCGTCCGCTGGACCGCCTTCACCGGCAGCTTCGTCGCCCTCACCCTGGGCGTGGGCCTGCTGACCGTCACGGGCCTGGCCCTCGCCTCGTCGGCATCCACCCCGGAACGCGCACCCGAGCGGCTCGCCACCGCACCGGTCGTCGTGACCAGCCAGAACACCCTGCACGTACCGACCCCGGTCGCCGCGCGCACGACCCGGCCGGAGGCCACCCCGTGCTGAGCCTCGCCCTGCGCACCCTGCGCGTCCGCTGGACCGCCTTCACCGGCAGCTTCGTCGCCCTCACCCTGGGCGTGGGCCTGCTGACCGTCACGGGCCTGGCCCTCGCCTCGTCGGCATCCACCCCGGAACGCGCACCCGAGCGGCTCGCCACCGCACCGGTCGTCGTGACCAGCCAGAACACCCTGCACGTACCGACCCCGGTCGGCGAACGCACGGCCCGGCTCGCCCACCCGCGCCCGATCCCCGCCGCGACCGTCGCACGGCTGCGGCGGCTGGGGCCCGTGGTGACGGACCGGTCCGCCGACGGCGTCCACCGGCTGGGGATCGAGGCCGATGCGGCGGCCGTCCGGGAGGTGGTGGGCGACGGCGCCCGGGTCCTCACCGGGACCGCGCGCCGCCTCGCCGACCCCGGCCGCGAGCGGGACCGCGAGGCGCTCACCGCCATGAACGCCCTGTTCGGCACCGCGGGCGGGGTCAGCGCCTTCGTGTCGGTGTTCGTCGTGGCGTCGACCTTCGCCTTCGCGGTGGCCCAGCGGCGCCGGGAGTTCGCGCTGCTGCGCACGGCCGGGGCCACCCCGGGCCAGATCCGGCGGACCGTCCTCGCCGAGGCCCTGGCCGTCGGCGTCCTCGCCTCCGCCGCGGGCTGCGTCCTCGGCTCCCGCGCCGCGTCGCCGCTGACCGCCCGCCTGGCCGAACAGGGCCTGGCCCCGCCCTGGTTCGCCGTCGGGGACCACGTCTGGCCGTACCACGCGGCCTTCTGGACGGGCCTGTTCGTCGCCCTGTGCGGGGCGGCCGCGGCCTCCTGGCGGGCAGGTCGCACACCACCCGCCGAGGCCCTGCGCGAGGCCTCGGCGGACCGCGGCGTGATCACCCGGGGCCGCCTGCTCACCGGCACGGCCCTGCTGCTCACCGCCGCTGTCACCCTGGCCCTGGCCCTGACACGCGACCCGGGCGACCTGCTCCACCGCAAGACCTACATCAGCCGCCCCATGCTGTTGATCACGGCCGTCGCGCTGCTGTCCCCGCTCTGCCTGCGCCCCCTGGTCGGGCTGCTCACCCGGCTGCCGGGCGTGTGCGCCCTGCTGGTGCGTGAGAACGCCGCCGCCGGGATCCGCCGCAGTGCCGCGCTCGCGGCTCCCGTCCTGGTCACCGTCGCCCTCGCGGGGTCCCTCCTCGGCACGACCGCGACCCTGGACCGGGCAAAGGCGGCCGAGGCGCGGGAGCGCACCACCGCCGCGTTCGTCGTGCTCCCGGCGGACGGCACCGGCTTCGACGCGGCGGCCCTGCGGCGGCTGCGGGCGGTGCCGGGCGCCGTCGTGTCGCCCTCGTCCTCGACCGCCGTGCACGTGCTGGAGGACGGCGTGGCCCTGATCCGCTCCGAGGCCCGGGCGGTGGTCCCCGCCACCCTGGCCGCCACGGCCCGTCTGCCCCTCGCCGCGGGCCGGGTGGGCGGTCTCGACGACGACTCGATCATCGTCAACGAGGAGTGGCGACGGCACCGGGTCGGCGAACGCGTCCGCGTCCGGCTCGGTGACGGGACCCGGCGGACCCTGCGGATCGCCGCGGTCATGCCCACGGGCACCGGCGGCAACGGCGCCTACGTCACCCCGCGCAACGCCCCGGGCGCCCCGGTCGACCGGGTCGACGTGGCCCTGGCCGAGGGCGCGGACCCCGAGGCCGTGGCCACCGCCCTGCACGCCTCGGCCGGCACCGCCCGGGTCCTCACCCGGGACGCCTGGCTGCGCGCCTCCCACCCCGGCACCCAGCGCACCACCACCCGCCTGGGGCTCCTGCTGGTCCTCGGCATCGCGCTGCTGTACACGGGCGTCTCGGTGGCCGGCACCACGGTCATGGGCCGGTCCGACCTGGTCCGGGACGTGGCCGTGCTGCGGCTGACCGGGGCCACGCGGGGGCAGGTGCTGCGGCTGGCCGGGGCCGAGGCACTGACGGTCGTGGCGGCGGGCGCCCTCCTCGGCCTCCTGGTCACCGCCGTCAACCTGGCCGGGCTGGCGGCCGCCCTCGCCCTGCAGTCGGCCCCGCCCGCCCTCGCCTTCCCGTGGCGGGCCCTGGGCACGACGACGGCCGCCTGCGCGCTGCTCGCCGTGCTCTGCGCGGTCGTCCCCACCGCCGCCACCCTGCGCCGCCGGGCGGTGGACCTGGCAGCGACACGCGAGTGAACCAGACGGATCCCCACAGCCGTTGCCGAGCGACCCCTCGGCCGTTCCCCAGCGGCCCCCCTCGGTCTCATCATGAGACCGAGGGGGGAGGACCGCCCTACAGTGGAGCCCATGCGACGGACCTCGTTCGGCGACTGGCCCTGCTCGATCGCCCGCACCGCCGACCTCCTGGGCGACGCCTGGACCCTGCTGGTGCTGCGCGAACTCTTCTACGGCGAGTCCCGTTTCGACGGTTTCACCGGCACGCTCGGCATCGCCCGCAACACCCTCACCGACCGGCTGCGCCGCCTGGAGGCGGCGGGCCTGATCGAGCGGCGGGCGTACCAGAGCGAGCCGGTCCGCCACGCGTACCTGCTGACGGACAAGGGCCGCGACTTCTTCGGCGTGCTCGCCGCGTTCAGCGCCTGGGGCGACCGCTGGCTGGCCGGCGACGCGGGCGCCCCGGTCGTCCTGCACCACACGCCCTGCGGCCACGACACCGAGGCCCGCGTCGTCTGCTCCCACTGCGGCGAAACCCTGCACCAGCGGGACCTGACCGCGCGCACCGGCCCCGGCTACCCGGACCGCCTGCTCGCCGACCCCGTCGTACGGGCCCGCTTCGGCACCGGACGCCCCCTGGGGGACGACGGCTCCGAGCGGCCCTGACACCCCACCGCGTCCGATCCGTGAGATAGCTCACGGGCCGGACGCGGAGACGTCCACGGAGGGCTGTGGAATGCCTCACAAGATCACGGGAAACAAGATTCGGGCCCCTGCGGTGACTTCCGTCACCGCAGGGGCCCGAATCGCTGTGCGCGAGGGGGGAGTTGAACCCCCACGCCCTTGCGGGCACTGGAACCTGAATCCAGCGCGTCTGCCTATTCCGCCACCCGCGCATTGGGTGTGTCCCGGGCTCCGGCCCCTTGGGGCTGGCGCCTTCCGACACCGAGAACATTAGCACGCTGGACGGGGTGGGTTCACATCCCTTCTTCCCGCAGGCAGGGCCCCCGCCGAACCTTCCGTGGCCCCACCACGTATCCATGCGTGCCGCCTCACGTATCAACCTCGTACCGGTACCCGCTTCCTCCCCACGAGGCGGTCGGGGTCCACAGCCGGGTGCGGGACACTGGTCTCCGGCCGCCTCTACGATCCATGGCGGGAGTACCTGAAGCGGTTGCGCGCGGCAGTACCCCGGCAGGAGTTCGAAGGGGAGCTCCACAGGGAACTTCGTCATGCGTCGACACCCGTCGGCCGGCCTGACAGGGGGAACCAGCCGATCGACCGGCGCGTGGATACGATCAGTAAGCAGTACCAGGCAAGTGGCCCGCAGGGCAGTGCACAGGACGGCAGCGACGGAGGAGGTGCCCCATGGGAGTCCTGAAGAAGTTCGAGCAGCGTCTCGAAGGTCTGGTCAACGGCACCTTCGCCAAGGTGTTCAAGTCCGAGGTCCAGCCCGTGGAGATCGCGGGAGCGCTCCAGCGCGAGTGTGACAACAACGCCACCATCTGGAACCGCGACCGGACGGTCGTCCCCAACGACTTCATCGTCGAGCTGAGCACGCCGGACTTCGAGCGGCTCAGCCCCTACTCCGGGCAGCTCGGCGACGAGCTCGCCGGCATGGTGCGCGACTACGCCAAGCAGCAGCGCTACACCTTCATGGGCCCCATCAAGGTGCACCTGGAGAAGGCCGACGACCTGGACACCGGCCTGTACCGGGTGCGCAGCCGTACGCTCGCCTCCTCCAGCAGCCAGCAGGGCGCCCCGGGCGTCGGCGCCGCGCCCGCCGCCCCGGCCGGCCGCCCCGGCGGCTACGGCTACCCGCCGGCCGCCTCCCCCGCCGGCGCCCCGCCCATGCCGGCCGCGCCGCCCCCCGGCGGCCGCCCCGGCGGGTACGGCTACCCGCCGGCCGCGAGCGCCCAGCGGCCCCCGGCCGCCCCGGCCGCCGGCGGACGCACGCGCCACTGGATCGAGATCAACGGCACCCGCCATCAGATCTCCCGCCCGACGCTGGTGCTGGGCCGCAGCACCGACGCCGACGTGCGGATCGACGACCCCGGCGTCTCCCGCCGGCACTGCGAGATCCGGACCGGAACGCCCTCGACGATCCAGGATCTCGGATCCACCAACGGCATCGTGGTGGACGGGCAGCACACCACCCGCGCTACGCTCCGCGACGGCTCGCGGATCGTCGTGGGCAGCACCACCGTTATCTATAGGCAAGCCGAAGGGTGAAGCGGGGGCAATGTCAGAGCTGACCCTCACGGTCATGCGGCTGGGGTTCCTGGCCGTACTGTGGCTGTTCGTGATCGTGGCCGTGCAGGTCATCCGGAGCGACCTGTTCGGGACGCGGGTCACCCAGCGCGGATCGCGCCGCGAGGCCGGCCGCCAGCAGCAGGCCGCCCGCCAGGCGCCACCACCGCAGCGCCAGCAGTCCGGCGGCGGCCGGCGCGGCCGGAACGCCCCCACCAAACTGGTCGTGACCGAGGGCACCCTCACCGGCACGACGGTCGCGCTCCAGGGCCAGACCATCACCCTGGGCCGGGCGCACGACTCGACGATCGTGCTGGACGACGACTACGCCTCCAGCCGCCATGCCAGGATCTACCCGGACCGCGACGGCCAGTGGATCGTCGAGGACCTCGGCTCCACCAACGGCACGTACCTGGACCGGACCCGGCTGACGACTCCCACACCGATTGCGCTGGGCGCGCCGATCCGCATCGGCAAGACCGTCATCGAGCTGCGGAAGTAGTGCTACATCATGGATAGGCGCGAGCGGAGCGAGCACGCAGTGGCGGGCCCCACCCCGGGCCCCGGCGCGCTCCCGACCGGAGGGTGGGCAGTGTGGCTCGACACGACCGGCTGTACCCGGAGCCGACAGGCGAGGTGCGCATGAGTCTGTCACTGCGCTTCGCCGCCGGATCGCACAAGGGCATGATCCGGGAGGGCAACGAGGACTCCGGGTACGCCGGCCCGCGCCTGCTCGCCATCGCCGACGGCATGGGCGGCGCCGCCGCCGGTGAGGTCGCCTCCTCCGAGGCCATCTCCACCATCGTCGCCCTCGACGACGACGTCCCCGGCTCCGACGTCCTCACCTCGCTCGGCACGGCGGTGCAGCGCGCCAACGACCAGCTGCGCTCGATGGTCGAGGACGACCCGCAGCTGGAGGGCATGGGCACCACCCTGACCGCCCTGCTGTGGACGGGCCAGCGCCTCGGCCTGGTGCACGTCGGCGACTCCCGCGCGTATCTGCTCCGCGACGGCGTGCTCACGCAGATCACCCAGGACCACACCTGGGTGCAGCGCCTGGTCGACGAGGGCCGCATCACCGAGGAGGAGGCCACCACGCACCCGCAGCGCTCGCTGCTGATGCGCGCGCTCGGCTCCGGCGACCACGTCGAGCCGGACCTGTCCATCCGCGAGGTGCGCGCCGGCGACCGCTACCTGATCTGCTCCGACGGCCTGTCCGGCGTGGTGTCCCACCAGACGCTGGAGGACACCCTCGCCAGCTACCAGGGCCCCCAGGAGACCGTCCAGAACCTCATCGAGCTGGCGCTGCGCGGCGGCGGCCCGGACAACATCACGGTCATCGTCGCCGACGTCCTGGACCTGGACACCGGCGACACCCTCGCGGGGCAGCTCTCCGACACCCCGGTCGTGGTCGGCGCCGTCGCCGAGAACCAGCACCAGCTGCACGACAACGGCATCATGCAGACCCCGGCCGGCCGCGCCTCCGGGCTCGGCCGCCAGGGGCACGGCGGCGGGGGCGGGGAGTTCGGCCCGCCCGGCTCCGGCGACACCACCGGCTACATCCCCGCGGCCGGCTTCGACTACGACGACGGCGACTTCACCAAGCCCCGCGGGAAGGGCCGCTGGCTGAAGAGGTCCCTCTACGGCGTCCTGGCCCTCGCCGTCGTCGGCGGCGGCCTGTACGGCGGCTGGCGCTGGACGCAGACGCAGTACTACGTCGGCGCCCAGGACGAGCACGTCGCGCTGTACCGGGGCATCAGCCAGGACCTGGCGTGGGTGTCGCTGTCGAAGGTCGAGAAGGACCACCCCGAGATCGAACTCAAGTACCTGCCGCCCTACCAGCAGAAGCTGGTCAAGGCGACGATCGCCGAGGGCGACCTGAAGAACGCCCAGGCGAAGATCGAGGAACTGTCGGTGCAGGCCTCCGCGTGCAAGAAGGAGGCGCAGCGGCGCGAAGCCGAGAGCAACAACGCCAGGACCGGCGAAGGCGAGGCCGGGGGCACCACGGGAACCACTCCCGCCTCCTTCACGTCCAAGGCCACAGCGACGCCGAACCCGTCGAACCCGTCGAACCCGTCGAACCCGTCGGGCTCGCCGTCGGCGCCTGAGAAGTCCACGCCCCCGACCACGACCGCACCCACTCCCAGCCCCGGCCCCAGCCTCTCGGAGGAAGAGCAGAAGGTCGTCTCGCTGTGCGGTAAGCAGTAGGCAAGCCGTGAGAGGCCCCGTCACACGATGAGCAGTACTTCCAACTCGCCGACGCACCACACGTCCACCATCGGCGCGATCGGCGCCCCGAGCCGCCGCAACACCGAGCTGGCGCTGCTGGTGTTCGCCGTCGTCATCCCGGTGTTCGCCTACGCCAACGTCGGGCTGGCCCTCAACGACTCGGTGCCGCCTGGCCTGCTGAGCTACGGTCTCGGAATCGGCCTGCTCGCCGGCGTCGGCCACCTCGTCGTGCGGAAGTTCGCGCCGTACGCGGACCCGCTGATGCTGCCGCTGGCGACGCTGCTGAACGGACTCGGGCTGGTCGTCATCTGGCGGCTGGACCAGTCGAAGCGGCTGCAGGCGTCCAAGGCCTTCGTCGAGGCGGCACCGCGCCAGCTGCTGTACTCCGCGATGGGCGTGGCCCTGTTGGTTGCGGTTCTGGTCTTCCTCAAGGACCACCGCGTCCTGCAGCGCTACACCTACATCTCCATGGCCGGTGCGCTGTTCCTGCTGATCCTGCCGCTCGTGCCGGGTCTCGGCGCGAACATCTACGGCGCCAAGATCTGGATCAAGATCCCCGGTCTCGGCACGCTGCAGCCCGGTGAGTTCGCCAAGATCGTGCTCTCGGTCTTCTTCGCCGGGTACCTCATGGTCAAACGGGACGCGCTGGCCCTGGCCAGCCGCCGCTTCATGGGCCTGTACCTGCCGCGCGGCCGCGACCTCGGCCCGATCCTGGTGGTCTGGGTCATCTCGATCCTCATCCTGGTCTTCGAGACCGACCTCGGTACGTCCCTGCTGTTCTTCGGGATGTTCGTCATCATGCTGTACGTCGCCACCGAGCGGACCAGCTGGATCGTCTTCGGTCTGCTGATGTCCGCGGTCGGCGCCGTCGGCGTGGCGAGCTTCGAGCCGCACATCCAGACGCGTGTGCAGGCCTGGCTGGACCCGATGCGCGAGTTCGAGCTGAGCCGCCAGGGAGAGCTGGGGCACACCGAGCAGGCCATGCAGGCGCTGTGGGCCTTCGGCTCCGGCGGCACCCTCGGCACCGGCCTCGGGCAGGGCAACTCCGACCTCATCGGCTTCGCCGCCAACTCCGACTTCATCCTCGCCACCTTCGGCGAGGAACTCGGTCTGGCCGGCGTCATGGCGATCCTGCTGCTGTACGGCCTGATCGTGGAACGGGGTGTGCGTACCGCGCTCGCGGCCCGCGACCCGTTCGGCAAGCTGCTCGCCGTCGGCCTGTCCGGTGCCTTCGCACTCCAGGTCTTCGTCGTGGCCGGCGGTGTCATGGGCCTCATCCCGCTGACCGGCATGACGCTGCCGTTCGTGGCCTACGGCGGATCCTCCGTGATCGCCAACTGGGCGCTGATCGGCATCCTGCTGCGCATCAGCGACACCGCCCGACGCCCGGCCCCCGCCCCCGCCGCCAACCCCGACGCCGAGATGACCCAGGTGGTCCGCCCGTCATGAACAAGCCCCTGCGCCGGATCGCGATCTTCTGCGGCCTGCTCGTGCTGGCCCTGCTGATCCGCGACAACTGGATCCAGTACGTCCAGGCCGACGAGCTGAGGACCGACCCCAAGAACCGCCGCGTCATCATCGAGCGGTACGCCGCCCCGCGCGGCGACATCATCGTCGGCGGGAAGCCCATCACCGGCTCCACCGAGACGTCGGGCAGCGACTTCAAGTTCAAGCGGACCTACAAGGACGGCCCCATGTGGGCGCCGGTCACCGGGTACGCCTCCCAGGCCTTCGGCGCCACGCAGCTGGAGTCCATCGAGGACGGCATCCTCACCGGCAACGACGACCGGCTGTTCTTCCGCAACACCCTCGACATGCTCACCGGCGAGAAGCAGGGCGGCGGCAACGTCGTCACGACGCTCAACGCCGCCGCGCAGAAGGCCGCGTACAACGGTCTGAAGCGGCAGGGCGGCAAGGGCGCGGTCGTGGCCCTTGAGCCGTCGACGGGCAAGATCCTGGCGCTGGCCTCCTACCCGTCGTACGACCCGTCGTCCTTCGCCGGGAACTCGACGACGACGGACACCAAGGCCTGGCAGAAGCTCCAGAAGAAGAACAACGCCAACGACCCGATGCTCAACCGGGCGCTGCGCGAGACCTACCCGCCCGGCTCCACGTTCAAGGTGGTCACCGCGGCCGCGGCCCTGGAGAACGGGCTGTACGAGGACGCGGACGAGCGGACGGACTCGCCGGATCCCTGGGTCATGACGGGCACCACCACCAGGCTGCCCAACGAGGGCAACATCCCCTGCAAGAACGCGACGCTGCGGGTGGCGCTCCAGTACTCCTGCAACACCGTCTTCGGCAAGATCGGCGCCGACCTCGGCAACGAGAAGATGCTGAAGGAGGCCGAGGAGTTCGGCTTCGGCAAGGAGCAGTTCACGCCGGTCCGGGCCAACGCCTCGGTCTTCTCCGACGACATGAACCCCTCGCAGACCGCGCTGTCCTCCATCGGCCAGTTCAACACCGCCGCGACGCCGTTGCAGATGGCCATGGTGGCCTCGGCCGTCGCCAACGACGGCAAGCTGATGAAGCCGTACATGGTCGACGAGCTCCAGTCGCCCGGCCTCGACCCGATCGAGAAGACCGACCCGGAGGAGCTCAGCCAGCCGCTGTCCCCGGAGAACGCGCAGATCCTGCAGTCGATGATGGAGACGGTCGTCGACAAGGGCACCGGCTCCAACGCCAAGATCGACGGCGTCAAGGTGGGCGGCAAGACCGGTACCGCCCAGCACGGTGTGGACAACAGCGAGAACCCCTACGCGTGGTTCATCTCCTACGCCAAGGACTCCGACGACAACGCGCCGGTCGCCGTCGCGG
This sequence comes from Streptomyces sp., assembly GCF_031181705.1. Lineage (GTDB taxonomy): Bacteria > Actinomycetota > Actinomycetes > Streptomycetales > Streptomycetaceae > Streptomyces. The sequence goes on along the minus strand of NZ_JAPSKN010000083.1, from coordinate 15,113 downwards.
TCGTCGTCGAGGACGACAACGCCGTGCGGGACGACATCTCCGGCGGCGGCCTCGCGGCGCCGATCGCGAGGGACGTGATGGAGGCGGTCATCAACGGCAAGAAGTGACCCCGCTCACGTCTGCTTCACATCGGTGCACGTTGCGATACCGGTCCTGTATCGGCTGACGGGCTTGGCCAGGTCACACAAAGCGAGCCGGGTACGGTAGGCCCGGACGGCAGCCTCCGACCGTACAAGCGTGCCGGTCGGGACCGACGGAGAGGGCTGGTAGGTAGCTATGGAAGAGCCGCGTCGCCTCGGCGGCCGGTACGAACTGGGCCAGGTGCTCGGGCGTGGTGGCATGGCGGAGGTCTACCTCGCGCATGACACCCGCCTCGGCCGCACCGTGGCGGTGAAGACGCTGCGCGCCGACCTCGCGCGCGACCCTTCCTTCCAGGCCCGGTTCCGCCGGGAGGCCCAGTCGGCCGCCTCGCTCAACCATCCCGCGATCGTCGCGGTCTACGACACGGGCGAGGACTACATCGACAACGTGTCGATCCCGTACATCGTCATGGAGTACGTGGACGGCTCGACGCTCCGTGAGCTCCTGCACTCCGGCCGCAAGCTGCTGCCGGAGCGTGCCATGGAGATGACCATCGGCATCCTGCAGGGCCTGGAGTACGCCCACCGCAACGGCATCGTCCACCGTGACATCAAGCCCGCGAACGTCATGCTGACGCGCAACGGCCAGGTCAAGGTCATGGACTTCGGCATCGCCCGCGCCATGGGCGACTCCGGCATGACGATGACGCAGACCGCGGCCGTCATCGGCACCGCCCAGTACCTCTCCCCGGAGCAGGCCAAGGGCGAGCAGGTGGACGCCCGCTCGGACCTCTACTCCACGGGCTGTCTGCTCTACGAGCTCCTCACGGTCCGCCCGCCGTTCGTGGGCGACTCCCCGGTCGCCGTCGCCTACCAGCACGTACGGGAGGAGGCCCAGGCCCCCTCCGTCTTCGACCCCGAGATCACGCCCGAGATGGACGCGATCGTGCTGAAGGCGCTGGTCAAGGACCCCGACTACCGGTACCAGTCGGCCGACGAGATGCGCGCCGACATCGAGGCCTGCCTCGACGGCCAGCCCGTCGCCGCCACCGCGGCCATGGGCTCCGTCGGCTACGGCGGCTACCCCGACGACCAGCCGACCACGGCCCTGCGCTCCGACTCCGGCGCCGGCGCCACGTCGATGCTGCCCCCCATGAACCCGGACGACGGCGGCTACGGCTACGACGAGCGCCCCGACCGGCGCCGCGGGCAGCAGCGCAAGTCCAGCACCTCCACGATCCTGCTGGTGGTGGCGGGCATCCTCGTCCTGGTCGGCGCGATCCTGATCGGCCGGTGGGCGTTCAGCGGCGACGGCGCGAGCGACGACACCCTGCCGGCGCCCAACTTCGTCGGCGAGACCGAGCAGAACGCCCGCAAGCTGGCGACCAACTCCGACCTGGAACTGACGTTCTCCAAGAAGCCGTGCGAGAACCAGGCCAAGGGCAACGTCTGCAGCCAGAACCCCGAGGCCGGCACGGACGTCCAGAAGGGAGACACCATCGAGCTGGTGGTGTCGACCGGGGCGCCGAAGGTGGCGGTGCCGAGCGTCGTCGGTCAGAGCCTGGACGACGCCAGGGCCACGCTGGAGGGCGACAAGTACGAGTTCGAGGTCAAGACGAAGAGCAGGGAGTCCTCGGAGGACCCCGGCACCGTCCTGGAACAGGACCCGGAACTGGGCGCCGAGGTGGAGAAGGGCTCCACCATCACCCTCATCATCGCCAAGGCGGAGGCGAAGTCCACCGTCCCGGACGTGCTCGGTCAGAGCTGTGACGCGGCCAAGCAGCAGATGCAGGCCAGCAACCTGGTCGGCAACTGCACCGAGGTCGAGACCGACGACGACAACCAGGTCGGCAAGGTCATCGCGACCACCCCGCAGGCCGGCACCTCCGTCGACAAGAACTCGTCGGTCACCCTCCAGATCGGCAAGAAGAAGCAGGAGCAGCAGAAGACGCGCGTCCCGCAGGTCGTCGGCCAGACCGTCGCCCAGGCCAAGCAGGCCCTTGCGGCGGCCGGCTTCACGAACATCCAGTTCGCGAACGGCAGCGACCAGAGCGACAACGCCCTCGTCACCGGCCAGGACCCCCAGGGCAACCAGGAGGTCGACAACCCGGCGGGCACCACGGTGACGCTCCAGACCGTCGGCTTCGGCGGCAACAACAACGGCGGCAACAACAACGGCGGCGGCGGCAACGGCGGCATCTTCGGCGGCCTCAACGGCGACGACTGACGCTCCGCCCGCTCACACGAAGAACCCCGGCGCCCTGAGGGCGCCGGGGTTCTTCGTGGGGTGCCGCGACCGGGCGGGGTCAGCGCAGTTCCTTCGGCGGGGTCCGGTCCTCGTCGACCTTCTCGACGCGCTCCAGTTCGCCCCACACGACGTACCGGTAGGTGCTCGTGTACACCGGCGTGCACGTCGTCAGCGTGATGTAGTGGCCCGGCTTCTTCCGGCCGGACTCCTTCGGCACGTTCGAGAGGACCTTGACGTTGAACTTCGACGTCTCGGGAAGGATGGCGTAGGTCTTGTAGACGTACCACTTGTCCTTCGTCTCGAAGACGATCGGGTCGCCCTTCTCGATCCTGTCGATGTTGTGGAACTTGGCGCCGTGCCCGTCGCGGTGCGCGGCCAGGGAGAAGTTGCCGGGCTTGCCCGACATCGGCAGGGCCGACTTGACCGGCTCGGTGTAGTACCCGGCGACACCGTCGTTGAGGATCTTGTTCGAGGTGCCCTTCTCGACCAGGACCTCGTCCTTGCTCATCGCCGGCACGTGCAGGAAGCCGATGCCGTTCTTCGTGTCCAGCGCGCCCGGACCGCCCCGGCCGTGCGCCCAGTCGTCACGGACCTTGTCCGCCTGCTTGCCTGCCGCGCGGTCGGCGACGACGTTCGTCCACCACAGCGAGTAGACGACGAACAGGCCGAGGACCAGGCCCGCGGTGATGAGAAGTTCCCCGAAGAAGCTGACCGCCCTGGCGATCGGGCCGGGGCGGCGGCGTGCCGCAGGCGGCCTGGACGCCGCGCCGGTGTGCTCTTCGTGCTCCGTGTCGGTGGTCGCTGCCACTGGTCATCTGCCCTTAATTGACGAGCGCATCCGGCTTGCCCTTGCTGCGCGGCCGTTCCTCGACCATCTTGCCCCAGACGATCATCCGGTACTTGCTGGTGAACTCCGGCGTGCACGTGGTCAGCGTGATGTAGCGGCCGGGCTTGGTGAACCCCGACCCCGCGGGGATCGGATTGAGGACGCTCGTGTTGCTCGGCGACGTCACCGGCAGGATCGAGGCCATCTTGTAGACGTAGTACTCGTCCTGCGTCTCCACGACGATCGGATCGCCCGGAGTGAGCCTGTTGATGTAGCGGAACGGTTCTCCGTGGGTGTTGCGGTGCCCCGCGAGCCCGAAGTTCCCGGTCTTGTCCCCGGGCATCGCGGTCTTCAGCGCGCCCTCGGCGTAGTGCCCGACCATGCCCCGGTCGAGCACGCCCTTGCTGCTGGTGCCCTCCGCGATCGGCACCACGACGTCCAGCTTGGGGATGTGCAGGATGGCGAAGCCCTGCCCCGGCTCGAAGGCGCCCGGGTTGCGCTTGCCGCTCGCCCAGTCGTTCTGGAGGCTGCTGGCCTCCTTGCCGGCCTGTGCGTGCGCCCGGACGTTGGTCCACCACAGCTGGTAGGTGACGAACAGCAGCATCAGCACACCGGTGGTGATGAACACCTCACCGATCGCCCGGCTGGCGACGACCGCCGCGCCGGGTTTTCGTGCCCGCGCCTGCCTGCGTGCCTCGACCCGGGACAGCGGCGCCGGAGCCCCTTCCCGGGCCGGAGCGGCCGTGGGGGCCTCCGCGGCGCTCCCATGACGCCCGTGACGGCGCTTGGCGGCCTTTCTGCGGGCCGCGCGGCCGCCGGGGGCGGGCCCGTCCCGCCGAGCGCGCGAAGCGGCCCGAGAGCCCGCTACGGGGTCGCCGTTCGAGGGTGGCGGATCCGGTATCCGCAGCGCCACCGTCTCCTCGTCGACGGGCGGCAGGAAGGGCTCCCCGGCACCGGCACCGTATGACCCGGCGTGCGGCCCCGGCTCCGCCGGCGGCTGCGGTTGCGGCCGCGGCTGCTGCGGCGCATGAGGCTGCGGTCCCGGTGCGTGGGGCTGGGGCTCCGGACCCCCGGGGTAGGCCTGCGCCTCCGGCGAGTACGGCGGTGTCTGCGGCTGCCGCCCCGGCCGCGGGGCCGCGCCGTACGCCCCGCCCGACCAGTCCTCCGACGCGCCCGGCACCCCGTACGACTGCTGCCCGTACGAGGTGTCGGACTCGCGCTCGGGGCGCAGCGCGGTCACGCCGTGGCCCTGCCCACCACCGGGGCGAGCCCGGCCGACCTCGCCACCGCGCCCTGGTCGCCGCACTCCACCAGCCAGTTGGCCAGCATCCGGTGCCCGTGCTCGGTCAGTACCGACTCGGGATGGAACTGCACGCCCTCGACCGGCAGTTCGCGGTGCCTCAGGCCCATGACGATGCCGTCGTGCGTCCGGGCCGTGACCTCCAGCTCGGCCGGGACCGTCGCGGGCTCGGCCGCCAGGGAGTGGTAGCGCGTCGCCGTGAAGGGCGACGGCAGCCCCGCGAACACGCCCCCGCCGCTGTGCTCGACCAGCGAGGTCTTGCCGTGCAGCAGCTCGGGCGCCCGGCCCACCACACCGCCGTACGCCACCTGCATCGACTGCATGCCGAGGCAGACGCCGAAGACGGGCACACCGGTCGCGGCGCAGTGCCGGACCATGTCCACGCACACTCCGGCCTGCTCCGGCGTCCCGGGGCCCGGGGAGAGCAGGACCCCGTCGAAGCCGTCCTGGGCGTGTGCGGTCGAGACCTCGTCGTTGCGCAGGACCTCGCACTCGGCGCCCAGCTGGTACAGGTACTGGACCAGGTTGAAGACGAAGCTGTCGTAGTTGTCGACGACGAGAATGCGCGCGCTCACTGGTTGTCCACCGTCACATCGTTGAAGGGCAGCAGCGGTTCCGCCCACGGGAAGACGTACTGGAAGAGGACGTAGACCACGGCCACGACCAGGGCGAGCGAGATCACTGCCTTCACCCACGTGTTCCCCGGCAGATGCCGCCAGATCCAGCCGTACATGCCGTCCCTTCCGTCGTACCACGGCACCAGACCCACGCCGTACAGCCACCAGACTAACGGCGCAGCGCCTCAGGTTTCCCGGCCTCCACAGGCTGCGTGGAGTCCAGGTGCGCCCGGACGATCAGCCGGTGACTGTGCCCCCACTCGGGTTCGCACGTGGTCAGCGTCAGATACCGGCCCGGACGCGTATACCCGGAAGTACGGGGGACAGGGCCGATCACCTCGATGTCCGAGGGCACTGTTTTGCACGGGCCTTCGTCGATCCGGTACGCCGACCAGGTCGTGCCGTCGGTCAGCACCACCGCGTCCCCGCGCCGCAGCCTGGGGAAGTCCTTGAAGGGGTCGCCGTGGGTGCGGCGGTGGCCGGCGACCACGACGTTCCCCCACTGCCCGAGCCGGGCGGTTCCCGCGTCCCGTACCGGCTTGTTCCACGTGAAACCGAGCCGCGGGATGTACATGATCGCGAAAGGCCTGCCCGTGGCGCACGGCTTCGGTGACGCACAGTTCGCTGACGGACCTGACGATCACGCGCACCGGCGGCTCCCCGGCCTGGCTGCTACTCCACGGGCTTCGCGTAGTGCAGATCCACTGTGCCGGAGTAGCCGGGCAGCGTCACCGGGCCGTTCTCCTCGACTTTCCATCCGAGCCCGTAGACATTGACGTAGACCATGTAGTTCTGGATCGCCGGGGACGCGGCCAGGGCCTTCTGCAGCTTCTCGGGGTCGCCGACCGCCGTGATCTTGTACGGAGGGGAGTAGACGCGGCCCTGGAGGATCAGCGTGTTGCCCACGCAGCGCACCGCGCTCGTGGAGATCAGCCGCTGGTCCATGACCTTGATGCCCTTGGCCCCGCCCTGCCACAGCGCGTTCACCACCGCCTGCAGGTCCTGCTGGTGGATGACCAGGTAGTCGGGCTGCGGCTCGGGATAGCCGGGCAGCTTGGCGGTGGCGTCCGGCGGGGCGTCGTTGAGCGTCACCGTGATCGAGTCGCCCGTGAGCTTCTGCGTGCCCGCGCGCTTCTCCAGGGCGGCGAGCTTCTCGTCCTCGGCCTTGGTGGAGCCGTCGTCCCGCTCGGCGAGCGCCTCTATGTCCTTGCGCAGGGCGCCGTTGGTCTCGTCCAGCTCGCCGTTCTCCCGGCTGCGCTCCTGGATGAGGTCGGACAGCTTCAGCAGCGAGGTGTCCGAGCGGATGTTGGTGCCCTTGGCGGTGTCGAAGCTGGTGAAGAAGATCAGGCCGGCGAGAGCGAAGACGGCCGCCGTGAGGATCCGCACGGGCCGGAAACGGCGCGCGCGCCCAGGGGTGGATCCCGTCCCGGGGGAGTCGGCAGAATTGCTCAACGTACCCTTATCTCCTTCGGCGCGGCGGAAGCACTACGCTAACGGACGCCCGGGGGAGCATTCGGAGTCCCCCAACGCTGCCCCGAGACCGACCCAGTTACCTGCGCGGCCACGCAGCGCATCGACAGGAGAGACCCTCGTGCCGAAGTCACGTATCCGCAAGAAGGCCGATTTCACGCCGCCGCCGGCGAAGCAGGCGACCGCGATCAAGCTGAACAGCCGCGCCTGGGTCGCACCGGTCATGCTGGCCATGTTCCTCATCGGCCTGGCCTGGATCGTCGTCTTCTACGTCACCGACGGCTCGCTGCCCATCGACTCGCTGGGCAACTGGAACATCGTGGTGGGCTTCGGCTTCATCGCCGCCGGATTCGGTGTTTCGACCCAGTGGAAGTAGCGCTCACCGGACGGTGAACGCAGCTCTGCCCAGGGCTGCTCGCTGAGTTATCCACAGCGGTTATCCACATGGGGAAAAGAAAGACGATCTGTGGATAACTCGTCGGGTGTTGACGCCGGTATGACGGAAGTACCGCGACTCGAAAACATGTTCGCCCCCTGTCTGACCTGCGGAAACGCGAGTCGGTGACAGGGGGCACATGTGTTCCCGCACACTGTGCACAAGATCCGCCACCCGCTGTGGACAACGGGTGCGCTCAGCTGAGCTGAGTCGTCCTCACCAGGGTCACCAGGACCACCGCCGCCAGGACCAGGGCACAGCTGCCGTACTGGATGAGGGCGCGGCGCTCGCGCGGGGCGTGGACCATGGCGTACCCGACGGCGACGCCGGCGACGAGTCCGCCGATGTGGGCCTGCCAGGAGATGTTGAAGCCCGGGCTGAAGGTGAAGATCAGGTTGATCGCCAGCAGCGCGATGATCGGCCGCATGTCGTAGTTGAGCCGGCGCATCAGCACGGCCGTGGCGCCGAAGAGGCCGAAGATCGCGCCCGAGGCGCCCAGCGTGGCCGTGGTCGGTGAGGCCAGCAGATAGGCGAGCGCGCTGCCCGCGAGACCCGAGACGAGGTAGAGCGCGAGATAGCGCACTCGGCCCAGGGCCGCTTCGAGGGGGCCGCCGAGCCACCAGAGGCTGAGCATGTTGAACGCGATGTGCCAGATCTCCTGGTGGGTGAAGACCGACGTGACCATGCGGTACCACTCGCCTCCCGCCACGCCCTGGGTGGGGGTGAAGGGGGCGGGCGGCCAGGCGCCGAGCAGGACGAGGTCGCTCAGAAGCGACTCGTGGACCCGGACGGCGATGAAGACCGCCAGGTTGATCCCGATGAGGATCTTCGTGAGCAGGCGGGGGTCGGCGGCGATGCTGCCGCCCGCGAGCGTCCGGGGCATCGAGGCCGAGGGAGCGTGCCCGGTGCCGGAGCCGGTGCGCACGCACTCGGGGCAGTGGAAACCGACGGAGGCGTTGACCATGCACTCGGGGCAGATCGGGCGTTCGCAGCGGGTGCAGCGGATGCCCGTCTCACGGTCCGGGTGGCGGTAGCACATGGGGACGCTGTGGGCGTCCTGCGGGCTGCCCGCAGCCTGCTCGTCCATGGGTTTCCCCTCGGTCGTGGTGAAAAAGCCCGCCCTGCTCATCCCTACGGATGAGCAGGGCGATTGGTTCCCTGCCTGGGCCTCGGTGGGCGCCTCAGCGGGTCTCGATCACGACGGACTCGATGACCACGTCGTTGAGCGGGCGGTCGGTGCGCGGGTTCGTCTGGGTGGTGGCGATGGTGTCCACCACCTTCTGGCTGGCCGCGTCGGTGACCTCGCCGAAGATGGTGTGCTTGCGGTTCAGCCACGCCGTCGGGGAGACGGTGATGAAGAACTGCGAGCCGTTGGTTCCGGGGCCGGCGTTGGCCATCGCCAGCAGGTAGGGCTTGTCGAAGCGCAGGTCCGGGTGGAACTCGTCCTCGAACTGGTAGCCGGGGCCGCCGGTGCCGTTGCCCAGCGGGTCACCGCCCTGGATCATGAAACCGCTGATCACCCGGTGGAAGACCGTGCCGTCGTAGAGCCTGTCCGTGGACTTCTGGCCCGTCTCCGGGTGCGTCCACTCCCGCTCGCCCTGGGCGAGCTCGACGAAGTTCTTGACCGTCTTGGGGGCGTGGTTCGGCAGCAGCCGAACCTCGATGTCGCCGTGGTTGGTCTTCAGGGTGGCGTAGAGCTGCTCAGCCACGATCTGCCTTCCGTTGTCTTTCTGTGACTCCCTGATCCTCGCATGGACGGGCCCCCGCGTCGTCCGACCTCCGTGCAGCGGGGGGAAACCCTCGGCGGGCGGTCGCAGAAAAACGGTCGAGTCGTCCCGGGGCAGGGGCGCGCGGCGACGATCCGTGGCATTGTCGTCGGCAAGCTCCCGTTGACCCTATTCATCCGCTCTTGCACGCGATCGGCATCGGATGCCGGTTTCCGTGACCCGGATGCCCGCCCGCGCATGCCTGGTAGTGCTCCCGGAGGCATGATCCGTAAAAGGGTGGAAAGTCGAAATACCGTACGCCACCGAGGAGGAGGAACCCGTGACCCGCATCGACAGCGTGCGCGCCGCGACTGGTTCGGCGAAGGACAGCGTGCTGCACGCCGCGGAAGTGGTGGCGCCCTACGCCGACACGGCCAAGGACAGGGCCGCGCACTACGCACACGAGGCGCGCGTACGGCTGGCGCCCAAGGTGACGCAGGCCGCCGGGCAGGCACGTGTCCAGTACGGCGCCCATGTGCAGCCTTATCTGGAGCAGGCCCGCTCCCATGTACCGCCGAACGTCGACCAAGCCGCCCGCGAGGCCGCCGTCCGCACGCGCAAGGCCGCCCGTCAGGCGGCGGAGTACTCCCGGCCGAGGCTGGAGCAGGCGATGGCCGCGGCCGTCCCCGTGACGACCGAGGCCGCGGCCCGCAGTGCCGCCGCGATGGCCGCGCTGCGCGGTCAGGTCTCGTCCAAGGAGATCCAGAAGCTGATCCGCCGGCAGGAACGGCGGGCGAGGGCCGGCAAGGCCCTGAAGACGCTGGTGATCCTCGGCGCCGTGGCCGGCGGTGCCTTCGCCGCGTGGAAGTGGTGGGACAAGCAGGCCAACCCGGACTGGCTGGTCGAGCCGCCTGCCGCGACCGAGGTCCCGGAGTCGGCCCGGCTGTCCGCCGTGGACGGCAGCGGCCAGTCGGCTCTGGACCCTGAGGTCGAGGCCAAGGAGGCCGAGGAGGAGGCCGCCCAGCGCGACGACCGCCCCTGAACGTCGCCGATCAACAGCACGGCGGGGCGGGAGACTTGAGGGCATCCCTTGAGTTCTCCCGCCCCGCCGTGCTGTTTCACGTGAAACAGCCGCCCGGGTCGCGAGGGCGCACGAAAAACGCCCTCCGGCTCTGCGTTTCCGCAGCTCGGAGGGCGTTCGGAGTGGAGCCTAGGGGAGTCGAACCCCTGACATCTGCCATGCAAAGACAGCGCTCTACCAACTGAGCTAAGGCCCCGAAGAAGACGTCCGACCGGAGAAACCGCGTCCGGGCGGGCGTCGGAGACCAGAGTACCGGGTCACCCCCGTGATTCCGCAAAAAGATTGGGGGTCCCCGTCGCCGACCACTCTCCGTAAGATGCTCGGCGTGGTTCGCTACCGCGAACCGCCGTACTCGGGGAAGCGATGGGGAGACGCAATGGACGCCGCACAGCAGGAAGCCACCGCAAGAGCGCGGGAACTGCAGCGGAACTGGTACGGGGAGCCACTGGGGGCGCTCTTCCGTAAGCTCATCGACGATCTTGGTCTCAACCAGGCTCGTCTCGCGGGGGTGCTGGGACTGTCGGCGCCGATGCTGTCGCAGCTGATGAGCGGTCAGCGGGCGAAGATCGGCAACCCGGCCGTGGTGCAGCGGGTGCAGCTGTTGCAGGACCTGGCGGGGCAGGTCGCGGACGGCAGCGTCAGCGCAGCCGAGGCCACCGAGCGCATGGAGGAGATCAAGAAGTCGCAGGGGGGCTCGGTGCTCAGCAACACCACGCAGACGACGAGCAGTTCGGGAGCGCCCACGGTCAAGCGGGTCGTCCGGGAGATCCAGTCGCTGCTGCGCTCGGTGGCGGCGGCGGGCGACATCATCGACGCCGCGGACACCCTCGCCCCGACCCACCCGGAGCTGGCGGAGTTCCTCCGGGTCTACGGCGCCGGCCGCACCTCGGACGCGGTCGCGCACTACCAGTCCCACCAGAGCTGATCCCGCCGCTCAGCCGCCGAAGGGGGTTCGGCAGCGGGCGTGGGGGTGAAGTGACGGGGGTGCGTCACGGTACGGGCGGGCACGTGGGGGCGTGTCCCGTACGGGGGCCGGGACTGTGGGAGGGTCCGGGGGAGTCTTTCGCCCGTCGGGGAGTCGTAGCGCTCACCGAGGGGGAGGCAAGGGGGGAGACCACAGGGGGAGGAGCGACGTACAGCCATGGGTGAGGTGTTCGCCGGCCGGTACGAACTGGTCGACCCGATCGGACGCGGAGGAGTGGGCGCGGTCTGGCGCGCCTGGGACCACCGTCGCCGTCGCTATGTGGCCGCCAAGGTGCTGCTGCAGAGCGACGCGCACTCGCTGCTGCGTTTCGTCCGCGAGCAGGCCCTGCGGATCGACCACCCCCATGTGCTCGCCCCCACCAGCTGGGCCGCCGACGACGACAAGGTCCTGTTCACGATGGACCTGGTCGCCGGGGGTTCCCTGGTCCATCTCGTCGGGGACTACGGCCCCCTGCCGCCGGCGTTCGTCTGCACCCTGCTCGACCAGTTGCTGGCGGGGCTGGCCGCGGTGCACGCGGAGGGTGTGGTGCACCGGGACGTGAAACCCGCCAACGTGCTGCTGGAGGCCACCGGCACCGGCCGCCCGCGGCTGCGCCTGTCCGACTTCGGCATCGCGATGCGGCTGGGCGAGCCGCGGCTGACCGAGACCAACCTGGTCGTCGGGACACCCGGCTACCTCGCGCCGGAGCAGCTGATGGGCGCCGAGCCGGACTTCCCCGCCGACCTGTTCGCCGTGGGTCTGGTCGCGCTGTACCTGCTGGAGGGCGCGAAGCCGGACAGCAAGGCGCTGATCCAGTACTTCGCCGAGCACGGGACTCCGGGTGCGCCCAAGGGCATCCCCGAGCCGCTGTGGCAGGTGGTCGCCACCCTGCTGCAGCCCGACCCCGGGGCACGCTTCCGTACGGCGACAGGGGCGCGCAAGGCACTCGCGGCCGCGGCGGAACTCCTCCCCGAGCCGGGCCCGGACGACGAGCTGATCGAGATCTTCGACCAACTCGGCCCCCTGCCCAGGGGGTTCGCCCCCGAGGGGCCGCTGGAGAGAGCACGCGGGCTGGGGCCGGGGCCGAGAGAGGACGGGCCGGGGCCCGAGCCGGAGGCGAACGGGAGTTCGCCGGCCTCGCAAGCGGAGAAGGCACCGGCGGGCCCGGAGCAGGAAGCCCACCCTCCGACAGGAACGTCCACAGGGGTTCGTCAGCGTGCCGACGCCCCCGGCGCAGCGAACGGCCGGCCGGCCCCGGCCGCGGAGCCCCCACAGCCGGATCCCGGGCAGGCACCCGACCCGACGCCCGCCCCCGCTCGGCAGCCCTCCATGTCGGACACGGGCAGCTTCCACCTGCCGCCTCCGCAGCCCACGGCCACCTCCTCCCCCGCACCGGGCACACCCCGCGAGGCACACCAGGCACAGGCTCAACAGCCTTACCAGCAAGCCCGGTTCTCCCCCTACGACGTCACCCACCCCCGGCCCGCCGCCCAGCCGCTCCCCGCGGCGTACCCGGGCCCGCAGCTGCCCCCGGCCGAGCCGCCCCGCCCCGATGCCGTCACCGCCTCGTACACCGCCCGTTCCCCGCACGCTCCGCCGGTCATGGGCGGCCAGCCGGCGTCCCGGCACCGCGCACCACGGCCGTCCCGCCCCGGTCCCCCGGCCAAGGTGGCCGTCCCTCTGCTCCTCCTGGCCCTGGCCTGCTACGCCGTGGGCTTCTGGGCGCTGACCCGCATCTAGGGGCCCGGCCCCGGCACGGTCAGGCGGCGCTCCTGCGCCGGGCCACCAGGGTCCACACCCCGAGCCCCACGAGCAACGCGCTCCCGGTGCCGATGCCGCCCACGGCGATCACCCGCATCGCGGTGTCGTCGCCCGGCGCGGGCACGCCCTCCGCCGCCGCCTCCCGGTCCTGCTCCGAGACGTCGAAGACGCCCTCCGGCCGGGACTCCTCCGTGTAGCCGGGCCCGCTCCGGGGCTCGCCCTCGACCCGCACGCGCAGGGTCATCCGGAACGGCCCGTCCCCGAAGGTGTCGGCGACGTCCCGCGCGAGGTGGGCGACGAGGTAGTAGGAGCCGGCGAAGCGCATCGCGTTGACCTGGGCGAGGGCACCGTAGCGGTTGGCGTGGTCGACCGGCGGCAGCGGCGGCAGGCTGCCGGAGTTCTGGTCACCGTCGTAGCCGACGCTCACGACGGCGGCGCGGCCGCGCGCGGGGTTGTAGAGGGCCAGGTCGAGGGCGCCGGACGCGTACCCGGTGCCGGCGGAGTCGGAGCTGCCCAGGTCGGCCGTCACCGCCAGCTGCTGGCCCCAGTCGACCGGCACCTCGTAGAAGAGTGTCTGGCCGGGCCGGATGTCGTCGCGCCAGACCCCTTGGTCGAGGGGGGTCGCCCGGGCGAATCCCGCCCCGCCGCGGCGCCGCTCGGGTTCGCCCTGGAGCGGCTGGGGGGTGGCCGAGTTCCACACCCGGGGCGCGCTGGTCGCGCCGGTCTTCGCCGTCGGCGGCTCGGTCGTGGCGAAGAGTTCCAGGTCCCAGGCGCCCGGCGAGGAGCCCTCGGGGTCGGCGCGCTCGACGGAGACGTAGTACGCGCCGGCCTTCTGGCACAGCGACTTGGTGGGCGCGATCTCGCGCATGCCCCAGGCGGCGATCGGATGAGGGCTGCGAGCGGCGCCGAAGTTCGCGGTGTCGGAGGAGCAGGAGTTGCCCTCGGCGTCCTGCACGGACACCTTGAGCCCGTCGATCACGGACACGGTGCTGCCGGGCGGGGGAACGGCGGTGACGGAGACGTACGCGCTGGACGTGGCGTCGAGCACGAGGCGGTAGTTGACCTTGCCGCTGCTCGGCAGGGAGCTCCGGTGGACCGTGCCGGGCGTCAGGCGTACGGCGTCGGCGGTGCTGCGCGCTCCCTCGACGGTACGGGCGCCGTCGGCGAAGGCGTACGGGCTCGGTGTGACCGCCGGGGCCCCGTCACCGGCGGCCCGGGCGGCCGGAGCCGGTCCCACGGCGGCCGTCGTCCCCAGCACCACGGCCACGGCGCCCAGGCGCACGGCCGTCGACGACCGGCCGCGCCACGCCCCCGCACGCCGCTCGCGCGCCGTGCACCACCGTCCCCTCACGCGCCACCCCTCCCCGTCTGCGGACCGCGGAACCGTGAACCGTGACCCATCCTGCCTCGCCGCGCGGGTTCACGACCGGCCCTCGGCACACAAAACCCCGACCGCGAGGCGGCCGGGGTGTGCTCGAAAGGGGTTGTCGTGACTCACGAACCCGTGGGCACGGAGTCAGTCGCCTCCGTCCACAGATCCTGCTCGGCGCGATCCGCCTGGATCTGGCGGTACACGAGGAGCCCGCCGATGGCGGCCAGTGCGACCAGGAGAAGCTTCTTCACCGCGCGACCTCGTCTTTCCTTGACGTAGGGGACCTCTGGCGCCCGACTATACACACCGACCGATACCGATCGGTGACCTGCGTCGGCCGTCAACTCCCGTCCCGAACACCGGGATAGAAGCGGAGTTCACCGATCCGATCGGAGGGTGATCACACGCCGACGGACGGTTACTTCGACCCCTCTCCTCCTCTCTCCTCACGTTTTCGACCCCCTTGCGCCCATCCGGGTGGTGTTCATCTGAACATCGCCGCGCCACGGGCGGAGGTCCACCACTTCCCGGCCCTCATACACATCATGAGGAAAGTACGCAAATCGCCCAACCCGAAAGTGAGGGGCCATGGCCCGGAACAAGGTCATGAAGCTGTGGACCGCGATCGTCACCGCCTTCCTCGCCCTGTGCACGGCGCTCGGATTCATCACCACGACCGCCGCGGCGGCGGTACCGCAGACCGAGCAGAAGCGCAACAGCGAGCGCGTCCCGCACCAGCGGACGGCACCGGCGGCCGCGCCCTGGTCCCAGGCGAGGGCCCTGCCCCCCACGATGAAACAGCGCATCCGCGCCGAGGCCCACGGCAAGTCCCCGCGCTGCCGCCACCGCTCCCTCACGGACTCGACGGCGACGGCCACGCCCGACTGCCCGGACGACGACACGGACGACGAGGGCGATTCCGCCGACTCCCGCCTCACGCCCCTCAAGCGCTGACCGCACGGTCCCTGGTACGTCCTGGCGATCTTGCGTACCCCCACGACCCACCAGAGACCCAGAAGACCCCGGCCGCTGTCGGCCGGGGTCTTCGCATGTCCCGGTCATCGCGACGCGCGCCGAGCATGACCGCCCCGGCTCGGCCACCACCCCCCGCCCACCGCCGCGCCTCGGCCCCTCAGCCCCGTCCGGAACGCCTCATCCACCGCCGCCGGACACAGAAAACCCCCGGTCCTGTGGACCGGGGGTCTCATCGCTGGTGGGGCTAACAGGATGTGAACCTGTGGCCTCATCCTTA
>NZ_JAPSKN010000222.1 GCF_031181705.1 Streptomyces sp. | reverse complement strand
GCGGATACCAGTCGATCCTGGCCCACAGCCGCGCCAACACCCCACCCGTCCCGAGAAGTTCGTCGCACGCCTTGGCGAAAGACTCCTGCGGCACCCTCGTACCGGCCTCCACCCGGGCCACGTGCGAGCGGTCGCACGGGATCTGCCGGGCAAGACCCTCCTGCGTGAGCAGTGCCGCCTCGCGGAAGTGCCGCAGCACCTCCCCGAACACGGCGGCCGTGCTCGCCCCCGACTCCGCTGCGCCATTGCGTCGGCCCACGGCATCCCCCTCCGTGACAGTGCGCCGGTGTCACACGTCAAGCATTGAAGCGAGCCATTCCCGTGCGCAACGCTCGATACACCCAGAGTGACGGAGGTGCACGGAATGGAACCGGGAACGCTCGTCTTCGACCCGCAGACGAACAGGGTCGGCGCGTACCAGGACAGGACCGGCCCGTATGTGATGCTGCGCCCGGTCGGCGGCGGCCGGGAGTGGCAGGCGGACCCGGCGCGGATCCGGGAGGCGACACCGGAGGAACGGCTCAGCGCGGGCGTGCGCGCGGTCAACGACCGTTCCCGGGAAGGGCTGTCGGCTGATCCGAACCGGCCTCCGCTGCCGGTGCGGGGGTGCGCGGCGTGCGAGGAGCTGTCGGTCCGGCGGGACAGGGCACGGGCGGCGTTCGACGCGAGCGGCGTGACGGACGCGAACGTCCTGCTGCGCAAGCACCAACGCGAGGAGCACGGCGGGGAGTCGGCGGGACGCCGCGTCTTCCGGTACGTGCCGTACACGATCGTGCAGGACGCGTCCGCCCTGCCCGAGTACCAGGCGTACTGCGTCTCCGGCGAGGACGCGGACTGCGGGGCGAGTTCGGGTCCGTGCGCGGCGCCCGGCGAGGTGGAGGAGTGGCAGCGCAGGCACACCCAGGAGACCCGGCACCTGCGCTACCGCCGCAGCTTCGCCGACTACGCGGTGCTGGAGCGGCAGGGCGGCTGAGAACCGGCCCTGGCTCAGGGGCGGCCGGTCGGTTTCCGCAGCCCGGGGGGAAGGTCCTCGACGTGCGACGCGACGACGAGGCGGTGGGCGTCGGTGCCCTCGGCGACCGCGACCGCGACAGCGGGGTCCACGCCGCGCACCGCGAACGCGGTCGTCAGGACCGGGCCCTCCCCGTCGCCGTCGCCGGGTGTGTCGTCGCAGGCCGGGACGGTGGCGGGGCCGAGCGGCCGTCCCAGGGGCACGGAGGTCTCCGTCCCGCCGAGGTAGGTGCGGCCGTCGTACTCGACGACGTAGGCGCAGGAAGCCTCGGGCTGCGCCCCGTCGTCCGGGGACGAGGGCGCGCAGCCCGTGCTCAGGAGGACGACGACGGCCGTCACCGGCAGGGCCCACGACAGGGACGACGGCTTCACCGGTACGCCTCCTCCGGGAGCCGCGCTCCCGCACGTCGGATACGCGACGAAGACGTGCGGGAACCCGGGAAACGTTCAGTTCCCGGGCGGCCCCTGCGCCACGAGCCGCCCGCCGCCCGTCCCGCCCACCGGGCCGAGGTCGATCAGCCAGTCGGAGGCCTGGACGACGTCGGTGTTGTGCTCGATGGTGACGACCGAGTGCCCGGCGTCGACGAGCCGTTGGAGGACGCCGAGGAGGCGGGCGGTGTCGGCCGAGTGCAGGCCCGTCGTCGGTTCGTCGAGGAGGTACAGGACGCGGCCCGTGGTGCGCCGGCCCAGTTCCTTCGCGAGTTTCAGGCGCTGGGCCTCGCCGCCGGAGAGGGTGGGGGCGGGCTGGCCGAGCGGCAGGTAGCCGAGGCCGACGTCCGCCATGCGGCGCAGCCGGGTCGCGACGGCCGGGACGTCCGCGAACACGGTCAGCGCCTCGTCCACCGTCGCCGCGAGCACCTCGGCGATGTCGTGGCCCTCGTGGCGCACGGACAGCACCTCCGGCCGGAAGCGGCGGCCCTTGCAGGTGGGGCAGCGCACCTGCACCGCGGGCAGGAAGTGCATGCGCACGGTGAGGACGCCCGCGCCCTCGCAGCGTTCGCAGCGGCCCCCGGGCACGTTGAAGGAGAAGTGCCCGGCGGTGAGGGCGCCCCGGCTGCGGGCGGCGAAGACCTCGCGGATCGGGGTGAAGACGTCCGAGTAGGTGGCCGCGTTGGAGCGCGGGAGGCGGCTGATGGGCTCCTGGTCGATGAGGACGGCCTTGGACAGGTGCTCCCAGCCGTCGACACCGTCGTGCTCGGCGGGATGCTCGCCGGCCCGGTCGAAGTGCCGTCGGGCGGCCCGGCCGAGGATGTCCAGCAGCAGCGTCGACTTGCCGGAGCCGGACGGGCCCGTGACCGTCACCAGGCGGCGCAGCGGGATCCGGACGGTGAGGTCCTTGAGGTTGTGGGCCCGGGCCCCGCGGATCACGACGGCCGTGTCTCCGTCACCGCGTGCGCGGGACCGGGGTGCGGGGAGCCGGCCCGACAGGTACGCGCCGGTCACCGAACCCTCGGTCTGGGCGACCTCCCGCGGCGTGCCCGCCGCCACGATCCGGCCGCCGTCCCGGCCCGCGCCCGGGCCGACGTCGACCACGTGGTCCGCGGCGCGCAGCACCTCCAGGTCGTGCTCGATGACCAGCACCGTGTTGCCGAGATCGCGCAGGCGGCGCAGGACGTCGATCAGGCGGGCGGTGTCCGAGGGGTGCAGGCCGATGGTCGGCTCGTCGAGGACGTAGAGGACGCCGGTGAGGCCGGAGCCGAGCAGGGCGGCCAGGCGCAGCCGCTGCGTCTCCCCGGCGGAGAGGCTGGGCGTGGCCTGGGCGAGGGTGAGGTAGCCGACGCCGACGTCCACCAGGCGCCGCACCCGCTCCTCCAGGTCGGCGACGACCGGCTCGACGAGCAGCCACTCGTCCCCGGCGGCCCGCTCGCGCAGCCCGGCGAGCCAGGTGGCGAGGTCGGTGAGGGGAAGCCGGGCGGCCTCGGTGATGCCGAGGCCGTGCACGGTCACCGCCCGGCTCTCCGCCCGCAGCCGGGTCCCGCCGCACTCCGCGCAGGGCTGCTTCACCAGGCCCTGCCGCTCGGCCCGTTCGCGGTACTCGGGGTCGTCGGCGCGGTCGGTGTAGCGGCGCAGCAGCGCCGTCGCGACGCCCTCGAACCGGCCGGCCGCCACGGTCTTCGGCGGTTCGGCGCCGGGGAAGTGCCTCCGGAACTCGGGGCTTTCGACGCCATGGAGCAGCAAGTCCCGTTCTGGCTGGCTCAGTTCGTCGATCGGGCGGTCCGGGTCGAAGGTGAAGCCGTAGTGCCCGGCGGCGGCCCGCAGCTGGGTCAGACTCCACTCGGTGAACTTCGCGTTCCAGCCCCGCACTCCGCCCCCGGCGACCGACTTGGTGCCGTCGACCAGGCGCCGCGCGTCGGGCCGGATCACCTCGCCCAGGCCGGTGCAGGCCGGGCAGGCGCCGGCGGGCTTGTTGAAGGAGAAGGAACCCATGACGAGGTCGGGTACGAGGTGGCCGCAGTGCGGGCAGGGCCGCTGCTCGGGCTCGGCGTCCTCGTCGGGTTCGGTGCCGTCGGCGTACGCGGGCGGGATGTCCTGACCGCAGCCCGGGCAGGGCCGTACGCCGATGCGCGACCACAGCAGGCGCAGATAGGTGAAGACCTCGGTGACCGTGCCGACCGTGGAGCGGGGACTGCGGTTGGTGTGGTGCTGGTCGACGCTGATGGACGGGGACAGGCCGGTGATCGAGTCGACGGCGGGTTTGCTCACGAAGCCGGTGACCATGCCCAGCGACTCCAGGTACTGCCGCTGGCCCTCCTGGTGGAGGGTGTCGAAGGCGAGGGTGGACTTGCCGGAGCCGGACAGGCCGGTCATGACGACCAGCTTGTTCTTCGGCAAGGACAGGGAGACGTTCTTGAGGTTGTTCAGACGCGCACCGGTGACATGAATGCAGGAGTCCATTCCTTCAAGTGTTCCATTGAAGTGCGGTGTTGAGACTTTCGCTCATCTGAGGCCACTGTCCTTGTCGTAAGCTTCAAATCGATGACGAAAGACGAACGCCGTCTGCGCCCCGTCGACCTGGCCCGCCTGGCCGGTGTCTCGACGCAGCAGATCCGCAACTACGAGGACGCCGGGGTGCTCCCGCCGGCCGCGCGCACCCCGTCCGGCTACCGCGTCTTCGGCAACGTGCACCGCCGCGCGCTGCGGGCGTACCGGACCATGCTGCGGGGCTACGGCCCGGTGACGGCGACGGCGATCATGCGCGCGGTCCACGACGGGAACGTGCCGGGCGCCCTCGCCCTGGTCGACGCCGCGCACGCCGCGCTGCACGAGGAACGGGCATCCCTGCGGGCGGCGAGCGAGGCCCTGGAACTGCTCGCCCTGGAACCCCCGGCCCCGCTCCCCCGCTCCGGCGGCCTGCGCATCGGCGAGGTGGCCGCACTGCTGGGCGTCCGCACGTCCGCGCTGCGGGTGTGGGAGAGCGCCGGGCTGCTCACCCCGTCCCGCGAGCGCGGCACGGGCTACCGCGTCTACGCACCCGCCGACGTCCGCGACGCCCGCCTGGTCCACACCCTGCGCCGCAGCCACTACCTGTTCGACCAGATCAGGCCGGTCCTGGACGACCTGCGCAGGGAGGGCAGCACGCAGGCCCTCCGCACGGCGATCACGACCCGTGGCGAGACCCTGACGACCCGCAGCCGGGGGATGATCGAGGGGGCGGGGGCGTTGCACGACTACCTGGACGGACTGACCGGCTCCGGGGGCGCCTGACCGGGCCACCACCGCACGGGGGGGGCTGTAGGACCGAGGTCAGACGGCCGCGGCGGGGCGTGGATCGCCGTGGAAGACCTGCTGGGCATGCCAGTCGCGGTGTTCCGCGGCCACCGGGTTCGCGCCGGGTTGTGGCCCGACGAGCGGGCGGCCCGCGAGCGCTATGACGTGGTCGCGGGCGGCGGGGCTGTGACCGACGAAGCGCTGCGAGACCAGGATGCGGTGATCGTCCCCCACACCGAGGACGCCCTTGTCGAACAGCTTGTGGTGCAGCGAGCACAGGCACAGCCCGTTCTCGACCTCGTCGGGTCCGCCGAACGCCCACCACCGCACGTGAGCGGCCTCAAGACCGACCGGTACCGCGCCGATCCTGCCGTCGTATCCGCAGAAGGCGCACCGGTACTCGTAGGCGGTCAGGACCAGTTCCCTCATCCGCCGATCCCGCCGCCTGCGCGCCGGCGAGGCGAGCTCGGCCTCCATCGGCTCCAGGTCCAGGCCGACGGCTTCGCACAGTTCCCCGTGCAGGGAGGGCGGGAAGTGCAGATCGAGCAGCAGGCGCGCGATCCTGCCGAGCAGGTCCGGTTCACGCCGCAGCGCGGCTGCCAGCTCCGGGGTGAGCCGCCCGGTGGCGCCCGACTCCCGGAGGTCGCGCACCCCGCTGCCGGGGCTGCCGGGTCCGCGGTCGGTACGCACTTCCCAGACACCGTCGCTGGTGAGGTGGTGGAACGGGTAGGCGGGAGTCGTCTTGTGGGGCGGACCGTACTCGCTCAGCAGGCGCTGCAGGTCGCGCTCCACCGCGGTGTACGGCAATCCGGCGTCGGCGTCCTCCTGGAACCGGCCCAGGGCGTACAGCAGCAGCAACGGCTTGTGCGGAGCGCGGGCCCCGTTCCTCGCCCACTGCCTCAGCGCCGCTATTCGCTCCAGCCAGTCCATGGCGGTTGATCGTA
>NZ_JAPSKN010000221.1 GCF_031181705.1 Streptomyces sp. | reverse complement strand
TCCTTCACCCGCACCGGCACCGGCTTCCTCACCGGCACCGGCCTCTCCACCCGCACCGGCCTCTCCACCCGCGCCCGCTTCCTCGCCGGCGCCCGCACCGGCACCGGCTTCCTCACCCGCGCCGGCTCCGCCGTCCGCGGCTCCGCCGCCGAGGGTCGCGCCGACCGCCTCCAACGCCGTGGTGACCGGCTGGAAGAAGGTCTCGCCGCCGACCGTGCAGTCGCCGCTGCCGCCGGAGGTCAGGCCGATCGCGAGTCCGTCCTGGGTGAACAGCGAACCGCCGCTGTCGCCGGGCTCGGCGCAGACGTTGGTCTGGATGAGGCCGGTGACGGTGCCCTCCGGGTAGTTCACCGTGGCGTCGAGGCCGAGGACCTGGCCGTCGGCGAGCCCGGTGGTGCTGCCCATCCGGAAGACCTCCTGGCCGACGGTCGCCTCCGCGGCCTCGGTGATCCGCACCGTCTGGTTGCCGAGGTTGACCTCGCTGGGCGCCTCGGTCGCCGGATCGTCGTACTTCACGAGTGCGAAGTCGCCGTCGCCGGGGAACGTCGACTGGTCGACCGTGGCGATCGGCTGGCCGCCCTGCGCGTCGGACCACTCGTTGCCGCCGAGGGTGCAGTGACCCGCCGTCAGGAACGCCGGGGAGCCGTCGCCCGCGGTGACGTTGAAGCCGAGGGAGCAGCGCGAGCCGCCTGCGAAGATGGCGTCGCCGCCGGAGACGAACGGCTTGAAGGTGCCCGCGGACTTCTTGATGGTCGCCATGCCGGAGCCGAGGCTGCGCACGGTGGATTCCAGCCTGTCCCACTTGGCGCCGGTCACGGTGCTGTCGGCCGTCACCAGGAGCTTGTTGGTGCGCGGGTCGATCGACCACGAGGTGCCCGCGATGGTCGCCTCGGACTTCAGCGTGGACGCGCCCTGCTGGAGCTCCGACCAGCTGTGGTCGACCTCGCGCACCTTCGCGCCGGCCGCCTTCGCCTGCACGATCACGTTGTTGTTGTCGCCCGGTACGACGTTGACGACGAGCTGCTGGTTGTCGCCGTCGTAGTAGGAGCCGCCGAACGCGTCACCGAGGAGCCCGGCGAGCCGCGAGGCGAGATCCGAGGCGTCGCCGGCCTTCAGGGTCTTCGGCGCGGCGGCCGGGCCGTCGGACGAACCGTCCTGCGACGCGTTGGCGTTGGGCAGCAGGATCGCGGCCGCGCCGAGCGCCACCACGCTGCCCGCCGCTATCGCGGCCTTGCGCTTCGGAATTCGCTTGTGACTCAAACTTCTCTCCTCCTGGGGGACGGAGTAGTGGGGGGCCGCCGTCCGGCAGCTCGTCGGGGGGCGCCTGGATGGCAGTTGGTACGCACGGGCCGCGCGGGGCGTTCAATTCCGTTCGCACGTCGCCTCTTCGCGTCGGGGAATCAGCCAGCCGCCATCCAGCCCGGCACGCTCCGTAAGGAAACGGCAACACTCCGTTGTGATAACCGAGTTGAATCCCACCTCCAGCGAATCTGCACAGCGAATGCTCAACCCGGTCACCGGAAAGCGGGTCGTCCGCCTGCCCTTCGCGTCGGTCACGCCTTTGGAGCCGGAGTGCCGGATTCGCCGTCCGGCGATACAAGAGCTGGAATGAGCCGATGCCGTGGCGCATGTGAAGAAGTCGCCACCAAGGCGTGCGCGGTTCTGCACGGATAAGCGCTTCTGCCCCGCAAGTTGCCTGGTGGGAGGGGTGGTTGATTGGAAGCCCGCGCCCGCAGCGTGCTTTGATCCATCGCACCGCGGGGGCCGCGATGGGCATTCGGAAACGGATGTCCGGCGCTCGTGGTCGCGGCCGTCATCTGTCCCCAGAGGGGGCCGCTCCCCCCTTGTGAGATATCCAATGAAGGGAAGTTCCATCATGAACTCCACCCCCCAGGTCGAGACCGTCGAGATCGCCGACGCCGAGCTCGACGCCGTCTCCGGCGGCCTGTCCGTGAACGCCGTGAACACCGTCACCGAGACGGTGGACGGCATCGCTCCGGTTTCCGGCCTGGTGAACACCGCCGTCGGCACCGTCGAGGGTGTCACCGGCCTGAACACGGCCCCGGTCACCAACCTGGTCGCCGGTCTCTGATCCGGCCTCATGCCGTTGACTCCCGGAGCCGCAGCCGGCGGTTCCGGGATCTTCGGGTGCCGTGACCAGGCGCCCCGACAGCCTCCGCCACGTCCGTAAGAACCTCTTCTACGGGTGAGGGAAGTTCCTTGCAGTTCCGCCAACAGGCCCTCGCCAAGCTCCAGTCGCCGGAGGAGCTCGACCTTCCGGTGCGGTTCGCGCGCCCTCAGGGCTGGCTCGTGCTCTCGGTGACGGTCGTCGCGATGGCGGCCGCCTCGGTGTGGGCGGTGACCGGCTCGGTGGCCTCCACCGTCAGCGCGCCCGCCATCCTCACGCACGGCCGGGGCAGTTACGTCCTGCAGAGCCCCGTCGCGGGCCAGGTCACCGCCGTCCTCGCCCGCCAGGGCGAGCAGCTCCCGGCGAACTCCCCCGTGCTCAAGGTCCGCACCCCCGAGGGCGAGACCGTCGTCCGCACGCTCGACGCCGGCCGGGTCTCCGCGCTCGCCGCGACCGTCGGGCAGATCATCCGGACCGGCGCGAACGTCGCCGCCGTGGAGAAGGTCGCCCGCACCGGGGACCCCCTCTACGCCACGGTCTACGTGCCCGCCCAGAACGCCGCCGCGATCCCCGACGGCGCCGCCGTCGACCTGACCGTGCAGTCGGTTCCGACGCAGGAGTACGGCGTGCTGCGCGGCCGTGTGAAGTCCGTGGACCGCTCGGCCCAGTCGCCGCAGCAGATCGCCGCGTTCCTCGGGGACAGCCAGCTCGGCGAGCAGTTCACGAGGAAGGGCAGGCCGGTGGCCGTGACGGTCCGGCTGGACAAGTCCTCCGCAACGAAGAGCGGTTACGCGTGGTCCTCCGCGGAGGGTCCGCCGTTCAAGCTGACGTCCATGACGCCGGCCTCCGGCTCGATCAAGCTGGCCGACCAGCGTCCCGTCGACTGGCTGCTGCCATGAGCGCGACCGCACAGGAGACCCGGGGCAGGCGCCGCGCCGCCCCGCCGAAACGCAAGGTGCCCAAGGCCGCGGCGAAGACCGTACGCACCCCCACCGTCCTGCAGATGGAGGCGGTGGAGTGCGGCGCCGCCTCCCTGGCGATGGTGCTCGGCCACTACGGCCGGCACGTCCCTCTGGAGGAGCTGCGCATCGCCTGCGGCGTCTCCCGCGACGGCTCGCGCGCCAGCAACCTGCTGAAGGCGGCGCGCAGTTACGGTCTGACGGCCAAGGGCATGCAGATGGACCTGGCGGCCCTCGCCGAGGTGAAGTCGCCGGCCATCCTGTTCTGGGAGTTCAACCACTACGTCGTCTACGACGGCATGGGCCGCCGCTTCGGCCGCCGGGGCGTCTACATCAACGACCCCGGCAAGGGCCGCAGGTTCGTGTCCATGGAGGACTTCGACGGCAGCTTCACCGGTGTCGTGCTGGTCATGGAGCCCGGCGAGGACTTCACCCGGGGCGGCCGCAAGCCGGGCGTGCTGGGCGCGATGCCCGCCCGGCTGCGCGGCACCGCGGGCACCATGCCGGCCGCAGTCCTGGCGAGCCTGCTGCTGGTGGCCGTCGGTGCGGCGGTGCCCGCGCTCAGCCGCACCTACATCGACGAGTTCCTGATCGGCGGCCGGACCTCGCTGCTGGGTGTGCTGTTCACGTCGATGGCGGCGTGCGTGCTGCTCACGGTCGTGCTGACCTGGCTGCAGCAGGCCAACCTGCTGCACGGCCGGATCATCTCCTCGACCCTGTCCAGCGCCCGGTTCCTGCGGCATCTGCTGCGGCTGCCGGTGACGTTCTTCTCCCAGCGCAGCCCGGCCGACCTCGTCCAGCGGCTCCAGTCCAACGACGCGGTCGCCGAGACCCTCTCCCGCGACCTCGCGGCGGCGGGCGTGGACGCGATCGTGGTCGTGCTGTACGCGGTGCTGCTGTACACCTACGACCCGCAGCTGACGTTCGTCGGCATCGGCGTGGCCCTGCTGAACATCGTGGCCATGCGGGTCGTGGTGCGGCTGCGCGCCACCCGCACGGCGAAGCTGCGCGCCGACACGGCCCGGCTCACCAACACCGCCTACACCGGCCTGCAGCTCATCGAGACGATGAAGGCGACCGGCGGCGAGGACGGCTACTTCCGCAAGTGGGCCGGGCAGCACGCCACCACCCTGGAGGAGCAGCAGCGGCTCGGGGTGCCGAGCGCCTGGCTGGGCGTGGTCGCGCCGACGCTCGCCACCCTCAACAGCGCGCTGATCCTGTGGATCGGCGGCATGCGGGCGGTCGAGGGACACATCTCGGTCGGTCTGCTGGTGGCCTTCCAGGCCCTGGTCACCCGGTTCACCGCCCCGCTGACCCGGCTGAACGGCGTCGCGGGCCGCATCCAGGACTTCGCCGCGGACGTGGCCCGGCTGAAGGACGTGGAGAACTTCAAGACCGACCCGCTCTACGGCCGCCCCGGCGCCGGAGAGTCGACACGGCGTCTGAAGGGTCATGTGGAGCTGGAGAACATCACCTTCGGCTACAGCCCGCTCGACAAGCCGCTGCTCACCGGCTTCGACCTGACCGTCGGGCCCGGGCAGCAGGTGGCGCTGGTCGGCGGCTCCGGCTCCGGCAAGTCCACGGTGTCACGGCTGATCTCCGGCCTGTACGCACCGTGGGAGGGCGTGATCCGCATCGACGGGCAGCGCATCGAGGACATCCCGCGCGGGGCGCTGGCCGCCTCCGTCTCCTTCGTCGACCAGGACGTGTTCCTCTTCGAGGGCACGGTCCGCGACAACGTGGCGCTGTGGGACCCGTCGATCCCGGACGACGCGGTCGAGGACGCGCTGCGCGACGCCGCCCTGTACGACGTGATCACGCGCCGGCCCGGCGGCATCCACAGCCGGGTCGAGCAGGACGGCCGCAACTTCTCCGGCGGGCAGCGCCAGCGCCTGGAGATCGCCCGGGCCCTGGTGCGCCGCCCGAGCATCCTGGTGCTCGACGAGGTGACCAGCGCGCTCGACGCGGAGACCGAGCTGGTCGTGATGGACAACCTGCGCCGGCGCGGCTGCGCCTGCGTGGTGATCGCGCACCGGCTGAGCACCGTGCGCGACAGCGACGAGATCGTCGTCCTGCAGCACGGCACGGTCGTGGAGCGGGGTCGGCACGAGGAACTGGTGGCGCGCGGCGGCGCCTACGCGGCACTGGTCAGGGAACGGTGACATGACGACCGTCCACGAAGGACACGACGGGGACCTCGTCCTGGGCGCCTTCGGGCAGCTGGGCTCGCGCCTCGACTGCGCCGGCTTCAACCGCCTCGACCTGGAAGGTCCCCAGGTGCTGTGGCTGGTCGCGGCCGGCGCGGTCGACCTGTTCGCGGTCGACGCCGGCCGGCAGGGCCACTGGCACCACCTGGGCCGGCTGGAGGCGGGCTCGCTGGTGCTCGGCCCGGTGGCCGGACCGCAGCACACCCTGGTGGCCCGCCCGCTGCGGGACTGCGTGGTGCACCGCATCGGCCTGCGCGAGCTGTACCAGCCCGCGCACACCGCGACCTGGTCGTACGACGGTCAGGGCAACCCGCAGTACGTGCCGCCGACGACGAGCCCCCTGGAGTACGCGCTCGCCCTCGGCGTCGGCCGCAGCC
>NZ_JAPSKN010000220.1:1242-5690 GCF_031181705.1 Streptomyces sp. | reverse complement strand
CCCGGCCGGCCCGAGCCGCGGACCCCCTCCCGACCGCCCCGAGCAGCGCAGGTGCCCATGACCCGTCGTGAACTGGACGCCGCCGGGATCACCGGCCCCCTCCTGCGCGCCGCCTACACGCGGTGCCGGCGGCTCAACGCCCGGCACGGCCGGACGTACTTCCTGGCCACGCGGTTGCTGCCGCTGGAACGCCGCTCGGCCGTGCACGCGCTGTACGGCTTCGCCCGCTGGGCCGACGACATCGTCGACGACCTGGACCGCAACAGCACCCCCGACGAGCGCGACCTGCGGCTGAAGCGGCTGGAGGGCGACCTCGCCCACGCGCTGCGCACCGGCGGCGGCACGGAACCGGTCGTGCGGGCCGTGGCCGACACCGCCGACCGCTACGGCATCGACGTCGAGCTGTTCGCCGACTTCCTGGCGTCCATGCGGGCCGACCTGACCGTCACGGACTACCCGACCTACGCCGACCTGCGGGCCTACATGCACGGCTCGGCCGCGGTGATCGGCCTGCAGATGCTGCCCGTCCTCGGCACGGTCGTGCCGCGCGAGGAGGCCGCACCGCACGCGGCGGCCCTGGGCGTGGCGTTCCAGCTGACCAACTTCCTGCGCGACGTGGGCGAGGACCTGGACCGGGGCCGGGTGTATCTGCCCGCCGACCTGCTCGCCGCGCACGGGGTCGACCGGGCCCTGCTGGAGTGGAGCAGGCGCAGCGGGCGCCCCGATCCGCGGATCCGGGCGGCGCTCGTCGCGGCCGAGGACCTGACCAGGGACGTGTACCGGACGGCGGAGCCGGGCATCGCCATGCTCGACCCGCGGGTACGGCCCTGTATCCGCGCCGCGTTCACGCTGTACGGCGGCATCCTCGACGCGATCGCGCGGCAGGACTACACCGTGCTGCACCGCCGCGCCGTGGTGCCCCGCCGCCGGCGGGCGGCCACCGCCGCGGCCGGTGTCCTGCGGGTGGCCGGCGCGCGGTGGCGCGCCCGGCTGCCGCACGCGGCGCCCGTGCCGGGCTTCACGCTGCCGGAAGGGAAGGAGACGGGCCGTGGCTGACCGACCCGGGAAGACGCGCTGGACCTCACCGCTGCGGCGGCGCCGCGGCCCCGGCTGGGCGGAGCAGGAGCCGACCTGGCACGCGGCCCGCCCGGCGCTGATCGCCGGCGCGCTCGAGCGGGCCTCGGCCCGGCCTTCCGGCAACTGGTTCGTGGTGGGCGCCTCCCGGGACGTCCGCCCGGGAGGCGGCCCCTGCGGCAGGACCGTCGGCGGGGTGGAGGTGGTGCTGTGGCGTTCGCCGGAGGGTGGGCTGCGCGGCGGCTCCGGCGTCTGCCCGCACCTGGGGGCCCCGTTGCGGGACAGCCGGGTGGTGTGCGGCACGCTGGTGTGCCACTGGCACGGACTGGCCCTGGACGGCTCGCCGTTCGCGGGCTGGCAGCCGTACCCGGTGCACGACGACGGGGTGCTGGTGTGGGTGCGGCTGGACGCGGTCGGCGGTGAGGAGCCGACGGAGCTGCCCGTGGTTCCGGCGCGGCCCGCGGCGGGCAGCGGGGTGGACGCGGTGTTCTCGGCGGCCGGGCGGTGCGAGCCGCAGGACGTGGTGGCCAACCGGCTCGACCCGTGGCACGGCTCCTGGTTCCACCCGTACTCGTTCGTCGACCTGACGGTCGTCCGCGAGCCGCGGGGCGAGCAGGACGACGCCTTCGCCGTGGACGTCTCCTTCCGTGTGGCGGGCCGTCTGGTCGTGCCGGTGCGGGCGGAGTTCACCGCGCCGGAGCCGCGCACGGTCGTCATGCGCATCGTCGACGGCGAGGGCGCCACGTCCGTGGTGGAGACCCATGCCACGCCGCTGACCGCCGAAGGCGACCCGCGCCCGCGCACGGCGGTGATCGAGGCGGTGGTCGCCGCCTCGGACCGCCGCGGCTTCGTCCTGGCCCGGGCCGCCGCGCCCGTGCTGCGCCCCCTGATGCGGCGCACCGCCGGGCGCCTGTGGCGCGACGACCTGGCCTACGCCGAACGGCGCTGGGCACTGCGCAGCACCGGGCGCTTCCCCGGATGATCCGGCGTACCCGGGCCGGACGGGCCTGTGGGGGCCCCGGGCCCGTCCGGCGGGCCCGGGTCAGCGGCGGGCCGGGCGTCCCGCGAGCGCGTTGAGCGCCCGCAGCACCGGGGAGCGTCCCGCGCGGGGCACGGTCCACAGCACCTGGCCGCGCACGCCCCGGTCGGCGAGCAGGGCGTTGGAGGCCAGGAACCCGGTGGTGGCGGCGCGTTCCATCAGGGCCACGGGCAGGTCGCAGCGGATCCCGTCGCCGGCCAGCGTCAGCCAGGGGTGCGGGGAGCGCACGGTGGGTCTGCGCCCGTACGTGCCGACCTCGAACAGCGGGCAGTCCTCGCGCCACTCGTGCCGGGCGTCGACGACCCGTGCCCGGCGGGTCTCCGGGTAGATCCGTCCCAGCTGCGCGAGCAGGTCGTCCTGCACGCTCAGCGGGTCCGCACCGGAGTCGACGGCGTAGGCGTGCAGTTCGACGACCGAGCCGCCGTTCTTCTCGGCCCAGCGGGCGGCCTCGCCCTCGTAGCGGTCCAGGACGCTGATGTTGTCCAGGCCGCCGTAGCCGCTGGTGCCGAGGAAGCCGGGGCGGTCGGCGTGGACCGGCCGGTCGAGCCAGTACCGGGAGACGAGGAACGGCGGGGCGGTGCGCAGACCTGCGATGCCGTCGCGCCAGGGGCCGGTGCCCAGGCCCGGCGAGGCGGCGACGAGCAGCCGCAGTCCCGCGGTGTCGAGGGCGAGCACCACCGCGTCGTACCGGTCGGCACCGGTGCCGCCGCGCACCTCCGCTCCGCCGCTGCCCGCCGGGGCCACACCGTGGACGGGGGTGCCGGTGCGCAGGTCGGCGCCCAGGCGCCGGAGGTAGTCCCCGAGCGGCTCCCACAGGGCCTGCGGGAAGGGCTCGTCCGGCACGTCGAACAGGAGCCCTTCCGCCGAGCCCAGGAAGTAGATGTGGAACATCAGCATCAGCTCGGCGGCGGACAGTTCGCGCGGGTCGGCGAAGAAGCTGCGCGAGAACACCTCGAACGCCAGGTGGTGCGCCGCCTCGGGGAAGCGGACGCGGTCCAGGAAGGCGCTCGCGCCGACCCCGTCGAAGCGCTCGTACACCTCCGGCACGCGCACGTCCAGCAGCGGCAGCGCCGCCCGGGCGTCCATGGCGGCCAGGTCGCGCAGGCCGAAGGTGGGGCTGAGCGCGACGAAGCCGAGGGCGCTCAGGGGCGGGGTGCGCGGAACGCGGGCGAAGCTGTCGGTCAGTCCGCCGCTGTGCCGCAGGGGGTAGTCCGGCAGCGGGGTGAGGCGGGCGAGGGCGGGGTCGGTGCGCCGCAGCAGGCCGCGCAGGTTGTAGTACTGGCGGAAGAAGGCGTGGAAGCCGCGGCTCATGGTGGCTTCCGACCCGTCGGCCAGCCGGGTCCGGTGACCGGCCAGGCGGCCGCCCAGGGACTCCTCGCGTTCGTAGAGGGTGACCCGGGCGCCGCGTTCGGCCAGTCCGGTGGCGGCGGCGAGACCGGCGATCCCGCCGCCGACCACGGCCACGGAGGGCGCGTCGGCGGGGTCGAACCGGTCGCGCCCGGGCGCGGGCATCAGCACCTCGGCCTTGCGGTCCCGGCCGCGGCGGGCGGCGGCGGGGGTCATCGGGCGGCCTCCTCTGCCACGGCCGGGGTGGCGCGGGCGACGAAGGTGTGGGTGATGCCGGTCTGCCACCCGGCGAGGGGGAGGGCGCGCGCGTCCGTGAACCCGGCGCGGGTCAGCCGGGCGGCGAAGGCGGGCGCGGTGTCGAAGGCGAGGACGCTGCGGTACAGGTGCCGGTACAGGGCACGGTCGCCGGTGAGCGTGCCCGCCGGGACGATCACTCCCGCGCACACGGCCGTCCACAGGGCCCGGTGCGCCGGTGAGCCGCCGAGGCTGTACTCGTGGACGGCCAGGCGCCCGCCCGGCCGCAGCAGCGCCCGCACCGAGCGCAGCACCGCGTCCGGGTCGGAGACGTTGCGGAACAGGTAGGCGGCGAAGACGGCGTCGAACGGGCCTTCCTCCGCCGTCGTCAGCTCCTCGGCGCTCAGGTGCAGGAAGCGCACCTGCCCGGGCCACGGTTTGGCCAGGGCTCGCCGCAGCATGCCGGCGGAGGCGTCCACGGCGGTGATCCGGGCCTTGGGCGCGGCCCGCAGCAGGGCCCGGGTGGAGGCGCCGGTGCCGCACCCGAGGTCCAGGACGTGCAGCCCGGCTCCGTCCCGGGGCAGCCGCAGCCGGCGGGCCGAGCGGAGCAGGTCGGTGCGGTATCCGGGGTTGAGGGCGGTGAGCCGGTCGTAGGTGCGGGACGCGTGGTCGAAGGCGCGTGCCAGGTCGTGGTCGCGCAGCAGGGTCATCGGGGGCTCTCTCCGGTTCCTGGGGCGGGGTGGGGTCGGCTTCC
>NZ_JAPSKN010000220.1:0-1142 GCF_031181705.1 Streptomyces sp. | reverse complement strand
CGGCGGGGCAGGAAGGGCAGTTCGGCCGCGGTGCGGAGCATCGGGCCCACCGGGGTGCGCAGTCCGATGCCCCACTCCTCCCGCACCGAGGTGGCGCCGTCGAGGAAGCGCAGCACGCGGTGCGTGGGTGTCCGGCGGAACAGGCCGGTGAAGAACGCGGGGCCGTCGATGCGCCCGGTGTCCAGGGCCCGCAGCAGCACCGCGTCCATGGCGAGAGCCCGGCGTCCGTGCGGGGGCGGCACGGCGCCGCGGCCGTCGCGCAGGGCGGCGGCGATGGCCCGGCTGTGCCGCTGCGCGGCGGCGAAGGTGTAGCCGGTGGCGGGGCGGGTCGCGCCGCCCGCGGTCCCGATCCGGAACACGGCCTTCCCGGCCCGCCGCGGGAAGCGCGCGTCGGTCATGGGGATGACGCCCTGTTCCGCCGCCTCCACGCCGAACGCGCCGAGTCCCAGCACCTCGCGGGCGTAGTGCCCGAGGGCGGCCTCGTACGCCTCGGTGGTCAGCGGCGTCCGGGAGAACTCGGTGTACTCCACGAGCGCCCGGTCGGGGGCGAGCGGGAGGACGTAACCGAAGGCGAGGCCGTGCCGGGGCTGGGGCACGCGGAAGTCCATGAGGTCGGCGACGCCGGTCTCGAACCGGTTGGCGGCGGTCCGGACGAACCAGCCGCGGAAGTGCTGCAGCAGCTGTGTCCTGGCCGGGGGGAGGACGGGCAGGGGCCGCGAGTCGAACACGTGGCGGGCGCGCAGGGTCAGGGCGCGGCCGTCGGGGTCCGTGCAGCGCACCTCGGCGCCGCCGGGTACGTCGCGCACGGTGTCCGCCGTCGCCCGCAGCAGCCGTCCGCCGGGCGCCTGCGCGAGCCGCGCGTGCACCAGCCGTTCGAACGCGGTGGAGCGCACCATGCGGTAGCGCGCCGGGGCCGGGTCGAGGGTGAGCGCGTCGCCGCCGGGGCCGTGCACGCGCAGCAGGGGCCAGGTGGCGGTGACGGCCTCCTCGAAGTCGCCGGGACCCTCGTCCCAGTAGCACCAGGTCCGTTCCGCCGGCCGTACGGGACCGTCCGGCGGCTCGACCACCGTGACGGTCGTGCCGCCGGTCCCGATCAGCCGGTGCGCGAGACCGAGACCGGCGGCCCCGCCCCCGACGATCAC
>NZ_JAPSKN010000082.1:24580-26641 GCF_031181705.1 Streptomyces sp. | reverse complement strand
CTGGGCACCGGCGTCCTCGTGCTGTACGCGGCGCTCGGCGACGTCCTCGCCGGCGAGAGCGGCAGTGCCGTCGCCGCGCCGGCGGCGGTGGCGCTCACCCTCAGCATGGGCCCCGCCGAGTGGCTGCTGTACCGCTTCCGCAGCGACAGCCTCGCCGGGCTGCGCTCCAGCCGCACCGCACGGGAGTTCCGGCGCACGGCGGTCCGCACCGTCGCGAGGTGCCTGGCCGCCTACCTCGCCGCGCTCCTCGCGCTGGGCCTCACCGCCGCCGCCCTGTGGCCGCACGCCCCGCTGCCGGGCGGTGTGCGGACGGCCGGGCTGCTCCTGCTGGGCGTCGTCCTGTGGACGGGACTGCTCCTGCAGTCGTTCGGCGCGGTCACCGGCGCTGCGGCGATGTGCTGCGCGGCGGCCCTCGCCCAGACCCTGCTCCTGGTCACCCGCACCGGCGACCCGCACGTGGCGGGCGCGGTGGTGTACGGCACGGCGGCCGCGGCCCAGGCCGCCCTGGTGTGCGCCCTGCTCGGGAGGGCGACCGCCCATCGATGAGCACGCTGCTGGTCCCGTACTACGAGCACCCCGCCGCCCGCCCCGCCGAGTGGGACGCGATCGTCGCTGCCGCGCCCCGCCTCTACGGGGTGGTCCTCAACCCCGCCGACGGCCCCGGCGACCACCCCGACCCGGCCTTCGCCGAGGTCGCCGGCCGGCTGCGGGCTGCCGGGGCTCCCCCCTCCGGAGGAGTACGGGTCCTCGGGTACGCCGACACCGGCTACGGCCGCCGCGCCGCCACCGACGTCGTCCGCGACCTCACCCGGCACCGCGACTGGTACGGCACCGACGGCGCCTTCCTCGACCAGGTGCCGTCCGGACCAGGGGAGTTCGCGCACTACCGGTGGCTCGCCGAAGCGGCCCGGGCCGCCGGCTGCGGCACGCTCGTCCTCAACCACGGCACGGCACCGCATCCCTGCTACGCCGGCGTCGCCGACCTCCTGGTCACCTTCGAGGGCCCCTGGGAGTCGTACCTGACACCGCCTGCGCAGCCGTGGCCCGCCGTCCCGGACGGACCCCAGTGCCACCTGCTCTACGACGTCCCGCCCGGCGCCGACCCGGCCGGCCTCGCCCGGGCACGGGGTGCGATGGTGTACTGCGCGGTGCCCGGAACCGGAGATCATCCTTGGGGGACCCTGCCGTACACCCTGGAGAACACCTCGTGAGACGCCCGCTGCTGCCCCTCCTCCTGCTGCTCCTGCTGCTCGCCGGCTGCACGCGGGCCCCCGACGACAAGCCCGGCCCCCGCTGGCAGCCCCGCCCCGGCACCGCCTGGCAGTGGCAGCTCAGCGGGCGCCTGGACACCTCCGTCGACGTGCCGGTCTACGACATCGACGGCTTCGACCACTCCGCGGACACGGTCGCCGGACTGCACGACGACGGCCGCAAGGTCATCTGCTACCTGTCGACGGGCGCCTGGGAGGAGTTCCGCCCCGACGCCGGGAAGTTCCCGAGGGCCGTCCTCGGCCGGGGCAACGGCTGGCGGGGCGAGCGCTGGCTCGACATCCGCCGCACCGACGTCCTGGAACCGCTCATGGCGGCCCGCATCGACATGTGCCGCGACAAGGGCTTCGACGCCGTCGAGCCCGACAACATGGACGGCTACCGCAACGACACGGGCTTCCCGCTCACGGCCGCCGACCAGCTCCGCTACAACCGCCTCATCGCCCGCCTGGCCCACGACCGGGGCCTTGCCGTCGGACTGAAGAACGACCTCGACCAGATCCCGGAACTGGTCGGAGACTTCGACTTCGCGGTCAACGAACAGTGCGCCCAGTACGGCGAGTGCGGGGCCCTGAAGCCGTTCGTCGAGGCGGGCAAGGCGGTCTTCCACGTCGAGTACGAGGTGCCCACCGGGCGCTTCTGCGCCGAGTCCCGCCGCCTGAGGCTGAGTTCGCTGCTCAAGAAGTACGAACTGGGTGCGTGGCGGCGGGAGTGCTGAGCCCGGCGCCCGTGACCGCCGCGCCCACGACCCGGTCGGCGAGGGAGCGCCGGCCGGGCAGGAGCGCCGGCCGG
>NZ_JAPSKN010000082.1:22750-24480 GCF_031181705.1 Streptomyces sp. | reverse complement strand
GGAGCGCCGGCCGGGCAGGAGCGCCGGCCGGTGACAGTCAGCCCAGCGACAGGACGACCAGCGAAACCGTCGCCGCCGTCTCCGCGAGCCCGCCGAACACGTCCCCCGTCACCCCGCCGAACCGCCGCACGCAGTGCCGCAGCAGCGCCTCGGCGGCGGCCAGGGCGAGCAGGACCGCGAGCACACCACGCACCACGTCGTACGGCCCGAGGGCGGCCCCGGCCGCTGCCGCCACCGCCGTGACGGCGACCGTGACGCCGAGCGCCGCCCGCACCGGCAGCACACCCGCGACGGCCGCCCCGAGGCCCTCCGGGCGCGCCGCCGGCACCCCGGCCCGGGCCGCCAGGGTCAGGGCCAGCCGGGCGACGGCCGCGGAGACGACGGCGGCGCACGCGCCCCGGGCCCAGGAGGCCTCGTAGGCCTGGGCGAGCGCGGCGACCTGCGCCAGCAGGACCAGGACGAGGGCGATGACGCCGAAGGGGCCGATGTCCGACTGCTTCATGATCCGCAGCGCGTCCTCGGCCGGCTTCCCGCTGCCCAGCCCGTCGGCGGTGTCCGCGAGCCCGTCCAGGTGGAGCCCCCGGGTGAGCGCGGCCGGCACGGCGACCCCGGCCACGGCGGCGAGCGGCGCGCCCGCGCCGAGGAGCAGCAGCACCAGCCCCGTGGCGGCGGCCGCGGCGCCGACCGCCAGACCGGCCAGCGGCGCGCACAGCATGCCGCCGCGCGCCGCCTCCCGGTCCCACCGCGTCACCCGGACCGGGAACACCGTGAGCGTGCCGAAGGCGAAGCGGACTCCGTCGAGGGGCGAGGTTCCGGTCACCGGCGCAGGCTACCGGCCGGTCAGGAGAGCGGACACGCGGGCCGAGGATAAAGTTCACATATGGGATGGCTGGAGCGGAACATCATCGAACCCGGAAAGCTTCCGCTGCTCCTGGCCCTCGTCGCCTTCGTGCTGACCTTCCTGATCACCCGGGTCATCACCCGCCTCATCCGGGCGGGCAAGGGCCCCTTCCGCAACATCAGCGGCGGTGGCGGCGTCCACGTCCACCACGTCGTCCCCGGCGTCATCCTCATGCTCATCGGCGGCTTCGGCGCGGTCGCGGGCGGCCGGCACGGCTTCGGCTCCGGCCTGGCCGCGGTGATCTTCGGCATCGGCGCGGGCCTCGTCCTCGACGAGTTCGCCCTGGTCCTGCACCTGGCGGACGTCTACTGGACCCCGGACGGCCGCAAGAGCGTGGAGATGGTCGTCCTCACCGCCTCGCTCGTCGGACTGCTGCTGATCGGCTTCTCACCGCTGGGCGTGGACGACCTGTCCGAGGACCAGCAGCAGAACCGCGCCGCCGTCCTCGTCAACGTCCTGGTCAACTTCGCCTTCGCCCTCATCGCCCTGTTCAAGGGCAAACTCCGCCTCGCGGTGGTGGGTCTGGTCGTCCCGCTGGTCGCCCTGGTCGCGGCCGTACGGCTGGCCCGCCCGACCTCTGTGTGGGCCAAGCGGTTCTACCGCAACCGCCCCAGGGCCCGGGCCAGGTCCGGGCTGCGGGCCTACCACCACGACCGGCGCTGGGTGGGTCCCCGGCGGACCTTTCAGGACTGGCTCGGCGGCGCGCCCGACCCGCAGCCGGCCCGGTCCCTGGAACGCCGCTGACGCTGCTCGCCGAGCGCGCACAGCACCAGGACCGCTGCGGACGGTCCCATGTCCACGACCCATCCGTCGGAGGCGGGCAGCCCCC
>NZ_JAPSKN010000082.1:10313-22650 GCF_031181705.1 Streptomyces sp. | reverse complement strand
CTTCGTCGGGGCGTGGGGCCATGTCGGGGCGTGGGGCTTTGCGCGGGTGCCCTGCCCGGTCCCCGGGGCCCGCCCGCCTCCCGAACCGGTCCTGCTCCTCGTGGCTCCGCCGGCACCGGAGCCCCACCCGGTCCCCGGCGCACCGCCGAAGCCCCCGGCCCTGCCCGCTGCTCCGGGTCGCCTGGTTCTCGGCCCCCGCCGGCCCCTAGCCTGCCCGGTCTTCGGCCCCGGCCGGCTCCTCGGCTCCGGCCACGTCCCCGGCCAAGGTCTCCTCCGGCTCCCCGGGCCTCTCCGGCAGGTCCGCTGCCAGGGCCGCGGCCGACTGGATCAGGGGCAGGGCCAGCAGACCCCCGGTGCCCTCACCGACCGTCACCCCGTGGGTGAGGAGCGGCTCCAGTGCCATCCGGTCCAGCGCCTTCGCCTGCCCGGGCTCCCCGCTGTCGTGCGCGGCCAGCCACCAGTCCGGGGCGCGGAACGCGATCCGCTGCCCGACCAGGGCGCACGCGGCCGTCACGACCCCGTCGAGCACCACCGGCAGCTTCCGCACCGCGCACTGCAGCAGGAACCCCGTCATCGCCGCGAGGTCGGCCCCGCCCACCGTCGCCAGCAACCGCAACTGGTCCCCGAGCACCGGCCGGGCCCGGCGCAGCGCGTCCCGGATCGCCGCGCACTTGCGCATCCACGCCAGGTCGTCGATGGCCAGTCCGCCGCGCCCGGTCACGACCGACGCGTCGACCCCGCACAGCGCCGCGACCAGCACGCCCGCCGCCGTCGTCCCGCCGACGCTCACATCGCCCAGGACGATGAGGTCGGTCCCCGAGTCGGCCTCCTCGTCGGCCACCGCGACCCCGGTCCGGAACGCCGCCTCCGCCTCCTCGGGACTGAGCGCGTCCTCGATGTCGATCCGCCCGCTGCCGCGCCGCACCCGGTGCCGTACGACGTCCCCGGGCAGGCTCTCGGGGTCGCAGTCCAGGGCCATGTCGACGATCCGCACCGGCACGCCCAGCCGGCGGGCCAGCACCGACACCGGCCGGCCGCCCTCCAGCACCTCGCGCACCAACTCCCCGGCGCTGCCCGCCGGCCGGGCCGACACGCCCAGCTCCGCGACGCCGTGGTCACCGGCGAAGAGCACCACCCGCGGCCGCTCGACCGGCCGCACCGGCACGGCCGACTGCGCCGCCGCCAGCCACTCACCCAGGTCGTCGAGCCGGCCCAGCGATCCGGGCGGCACGACCTGTCGCTCCCGGCGCGCCTCGGCGTCTCGGCGGATCCCACCGTCCGGACGCTCGATCAGATCGGAGAAGTCGTCGAGATTAAGCGAGCTCATTCGCCGAACAGTACCGGCACCGATCGAACAGCACGGCGCCACATCACCACACCGCCGGGACGACGTCGTTGCACCCGGCACCGGCATCCCATACGTTCCGTTTTGCAGCGGATTGTCGTGCCGCACCGGTCGTCCACCGACCCCCCGCCGGACGACCCCGCGTACGCCCTAGCGCCCGGGAGCCGCCCATGCCCGCACATCCCGCCTCCTCCGCCGCCCCCTCGGCCGCCCCCGCCCCGCAGGCGACCGCACGGGTCCACGAACCGCGCCGCGAGGACTGCCCCTGGTGCGGTTCCGCCCGGCTGCGCAACCGGCTGCGCACCGGTGACCTGCGGCAGTACAAGCCGGGCGGGTTCACCGTCGACGCGTGCCGGGACTGCGGCCACACCTTCCAGAACCCCCGCCTGACCGCCGAGGGCCTCGCCCTGTACCACCGGACCGCGCGCGGGGCGCCCAAGGACCCGGCCAGCGACGGACTGCTCGCCCTGCGCGGCAGCCGCGGACGGCACCGCTCGGCCGCCCGCGCGATGCGGCGCTTCGGAGAACCGGAGAGCTGGCTGGACGTGGGCACCGGCCACGCCCGTTTCCCGGCGACCGCCCGCGAGTTCTTCCCCTACACCGCGTTCGACGGCCTGGACCCCTCGCCCCGCGTGGTCCGCGCCCGCTCGGCCGACCGCGTCGAGGAGGCCCACGTCGGGCGCCTGACCGACCCCCGGATCGCGGCGCCGCTGCGTGACCGCTACGACGTGGTCAGCATGCTCCACCACCTGGAGGGCACGCCGGATCCGCGGGCGGAACTCCGGGCGGCCCTGGGCGTCCTGCGCCCGGGCGGCCACCTCCTGGTCGAGACCCTCGACCCCCGCAGCGTCTTCGCCGCGCTCCTGGGCCGCTGGTGGCTCGCCTACGACCAGCCGCGCCACCTCCACCTGATGCCCCCGCGGAACCTGCGGGCCGAACTGGAGGCGGCCGGCTGCACGGTCGTCACCGTGGACCACCGCTCCGCGCACGTCCCCCACGACCTGTCCGGCGCCCTGGCCCTGACCCTCTCCCACGCCCTGCCGGCCCCCGACACGCCCTGGCGGGCGATCCCGCCGCCCGCGGTGCACCGCCACGCCCGTGAGGCCCTGCTCCGCGCGGGCATGCCGCTGGTGGCCCTGGCGGCGCTGGCCGACCACCTCGTCGCCCCGGTGGCCCGCCGTACCCGCTTCGCGAACGCCTACAGACTGATCGCCCGCAAGGCCGCCTGACAGGGGCGTCCTGGCCCGTCAGCCCCTGAGCACCACGGCCTGCCCGGCCACCACCAGCAGCACGTGCTCGCACTCGTCCGCGAACCCCGCGTTCAGCCGCCCCAGTTCGTCCCGGTACCGCCGGCCCGACGCCGTCGCCGGGACGATCCCCGACCCCACCTCGTTGGACACGGCGACCACCGTCCGGCGCGTGGCCCGCACCGCCTCCGTCAGCTCCCGCACCCGCTCCCGCAGCACCTTCTCGCCCCGCTCCGCCCACACCGCGTCGTCCCACGCCCCGGCCGCGTCCATCGCGTCCGTCAGCCACAGCGACAGGCAGTCGATGAGCAGCGGCGGCCCCTGCGCCTCCAGCAGCGGCACCAGATCGCAGGTCTCGGCCGTCCGCCACGACCCGGGCCGCCGCTCCCGGTGCGCGGACACCCGCGCCGACCACTCGGTGTCCCCGTTGCGCGATCCGCCCGTCGCCACGTACAGCACGTCCGGGAAGGCCTCCAGGCGCCGCTCGGCCTCCACGGACTTCCCCGACCGGGCCCCGCCCAGCACCAGCGTCCGGCGCGGCACGTCCGGCACGTCCTCGTACGCCCCGACCGCCAGCGCCGCCCCGTCCGGCACCGCACGCGCCCCGGCCGCCGCGAGCCGCCGCCCGAGCTCCGGGCCCGGGGGCACGTCGTGGTCCAGGTGCACGGCTACCAGGTCGGTCGTCGGCCCCACCGCCCCCACCGCCCGCAGCTTCGCCAGCGCGTCCGGCCGCCCCACGACGTCCAGCAGCACCATGTCGTACGGCTCGGCCGGCTCCTCCAGACCCGCCGGCGCCCCGCCCGGCGGCAGGTACAGCAGCCGCTGCCCCTCCGGTCCGGTCACCGCGTACCCGGTGCCCGGCGCGTCCAGCGCCACGGCCCGCACCCGGTGCCCGGTCAGCAGCGTCAACTCGCGTCCGTCCGGCACCCGCCCCGGCTGCGGCAGCCCCGCGGGCACCTCCACGGCGGGGCCGTCGTGCGGATGCGACAGCAGCACCTGCCGCACGCCGGTCAGCGACCGGCCCGCGCGCGCCGCGGCGAACGCCGCCCCGGGCGTCAGGTCCAGCAGCAGCACCCCGTCCAGGAGCAGCGCGGTGGCCGCCCGCGCGTCCGGCCCCAGAGCGGTCGCGCAGACCGCGCAGGGACAGTCGGGGCGGGGGAGTCCCGCGGGCGCACCGGTGCCGAGCAAAGTCAGTTCCACGCCCCGATTCTCACCCGCGAGCATGCGACACGCGTGTCGGCAACGTCCCCGAAGGGGCGCGGGGAACTGCGCGACCAGCCCTGACGACCCGCACAGACCGATAACCCCGCACATCCGGCCACATGTCCCGCCCCACCCGCGGAGCGCATAGGCTCGGATCGGGAGCCGGACCTGCATCCGGCTTTTCGCTGTGCAGTGTGCTCACACATGGGAGGCGTACATGGCGGCATGGACGTGGCGGTTCGAGAAGACCGACGGGACGGAGGTCGAGCCCGCGGTGCCGCCGGAGGAGTTCCCCACCCAGGGGGACGCCGAGTCCTGGATCGGGGAGCACTGGAAGGCACTGCAGGAGGGCGGCGCCGACCAGGTGCGGCTGTTCGAGGACGCCACGGAGATCTACGGGCCGATGAGCCTGCACGCGGCCGAGGCGTGAGCCGCGGGGCGGGGGCCCCGCGGCCCTCGCCCACCCCGGTGGCCCGGTCCGTCCGGCGTCAGCCCCGTACGCCGCACAGGTGCAGCAGCGCCGCCACCCCGCGGTACGGGTCCGTCCGCCCGGCCTTCTCCTCCACCGCGAGGAGCGTCTCGAGGTCGGCCGGGGCCTCGGCGCCGTCCGCCGCCGTGTCGGTGAACACCCGCACCCCGTACCAGGTGTGCAGCGGCGCCCCGATCCCCGCGAGCGTCGCCGTGAGGTCCTTCAGCCGGTCGGCCCGTACGTCGAGCCCGAGCCGGTTCCGGTAGGCCGTCGTGTCGAACGCGGCCAGCGCGCCGGCCCAGTCGCCGGACAGCCCCGGCCGCATCGCCAGCGCGTCCCCGTTGCGTACCAGGAGCGACAGCAGCCCGCCCGGCGCGAGCATCCGGGCCAGGCCCGCCAGCAGCGGGTCCGGCTCCTCGACGTACATGAGCACGCCGTGGCAGAGCACCACGTCGAAGCTGCCGGGCAGGAAGTGCACGCCGGTGTCCCGGCCGTCCCCCTCGATGATCCGCATCCGCTCCCGGATGCCCTCCGGTTCCCCGGCGAGGGACTGACGGGCCGCGGCGATCATCGTCGCGTCCTGCTCCAGACCGGTCACCTGGTGCCCGGCCCGGGCCAGCCGCAGCGCCTGCGTGCCCTGGCCCATCCCGACATCGAGCACCCGCAGCCGCCGGCCGACCGGGAAACGCCCGACTATCTGCTCGTCCAGCTGGCGGGCCACCAGCTCCTGCCGGACGACATCGCGCAGCCCGCCCAGCTTGTCCAGCCAGGCCTCGGCCGCGCCCCCGGAGAACGGCGTCGTGGTCAGGGCCGCTCTCCGCGCTTGACCTGCGGCTTCGGCAGCCGGAGCCGACGCATCTGGAGGGAGCGCATCAGGGCGTAGGCGACCGCGCCGCGCTTGTTCTCGCCCGCGAAGCGCTCGTTCAGCTGCTTCTTCAGACGGAAGGCCGTCACGAACGAGTCGAGCACGATCAGCACGATCACCACGAGCCACAGCAGCAGCGCGATGTTCTGCAGCGCCGCCACCCGCACCATGCTCAGCACGAGGATGACCACGGCCATCGGCAGGAAGAACTCCGCGATGTTGAACCGCGAGTCGACGAAGTCCCGCGCGAACCGGCGCACCGGCCCCTTGTCACGGGCGGGCAGATACCGTTCGTCGCCGCTGGCCAGCGCCTGACGCTGGCGCTCCAGCGCGGCACGGCGCTCCTCGCGCTGGCGCTTGGCGGCCTCCTTGCGCGTCATCGAGGTGTTGGCGACGCTGCGGCGCTGGGACTGGGCCTCACTGCGCTTGGGCGTGGGCCTGCCCTTCGGGGCCTGCGGGTCGCGGGGCTGCTTGGAGAAGTTCACCGGCGCCTTGTCGGCGGCCTGGGTCTTCTCATCCTTCGCACGGCTACGGAACACAAAACCCAAGGGTAAGGGCTTGACGGGCATGGACCCCAGTCCCGTGGGGAACGATCCGGCAACGCCAGTCGTCAGTAAGGGGGACAGAGGGGACGTTGTGCGCGCACCCGGTCGTCTCCGGGACGTACGCCCCGGCGACCCCGGGGGCCACCTACTCCTTACGCCGGAGCGGGAGCGCACGCAGTCGTCCTTGGGGATGAGCGCATCCGTCCCCGAACAGTGCGGTAATGGATGCAGGGCCCGTACTGTGGGTTCTGTCGCAGGAGCTGGAGCCGGAGTCGGTCAGAAGGGGGCGCGCGAAGCCCATGAGCGGTGTCATGAAGCGTATGGGGATGCTCTTCCGCGCGAAGGCCAACAAGGCCCTTGACCGGGCCGAGGACCCGCGCGAGACCCTCGATTACTCGTACCAGAAGCAGCTGGAGCTGCTCCAGAAGGTGCGCCGCGGCGTCGCCGACGTGGCGACCAGCCGCAAGCGCCTGGAACTGCAGCTGAACCAGCTGCAGTCGCAGTCCACCAAGCTGGAGGACCAGGGCCGCAAGGCGCTCGCGCTGGGCCGTGAGGACCTGGCCCGCGAGGCGCTCTCCCGCCGGGCCGCGCTCCAGCAGCAGGTGACCGACCTGGAGACCCAGCACGCCACGCTCCAGGGCGAGGAGGAGAAGCTCACCCTGGCGGCCCAGCGGCTCCAGGCCAAGGTCGACGCCTTCCGCACGAAGAAGGAGACGATCAAGGCGACGTACACGGCGGCCCAGGCGCAGACCCGCATCGGCGAGGCCTTCTCCGGCATCTCCGAGGAGATGGGCGACGTCGGGCTGGCCATCCAGCGCGCCGAGGACAAGACGGCCCAGCTCCAGGCCCGCGCCGGCGCGATCGACGAACTGCTCGCCTCCGGCGCCCTGGACGACCCGTCCGGCATGCACAAGGACGACATCCAGGCCGAGCTGGACCGGCTCTCCGGTGGTACGGATGTAGAGCTGGAACTGCAGCGCATGAAGGCCGAGCTCGCCGGTGGATCAAGCGGTGGGCAGCAGGCCATCGAGGGTGGCACGAGCCAGCAGCAGTCCCCGCAGCAGCCGCAGGACACCCCGCGCTTCGACAAGCAGTAGGGGCCCACGCCTAGGAGGGCGACATGATCGTACGGATCATGGGGGAGGGCCAGGTGATTCTGGCCGACGGCCATCTCGCCGAGCTCAACAAGCTGGACGACGAGCTCCTGGCCGAAGTGGAGAGGGGCGACGGCCCCGGCTTCCGCCGCACCCTCCACGCCCTGCTGGCCAGGGTCCGCGACCTGGGTGAACCCCTGCCCGACGATTCCCTGGAACCCTCGGATCTGATCCTGCCTTCTCCGGACGCGACGCTGGAGGAGGTCAGGGAGCTGCTCGGCGACGACGGCCTGATCCCCGGATGACCGGGCCGCTCCGCACCGCACCGCCGGGTCGCGCACCCGCCCGCCCCGGCCGCGGTGCCGAGCACCTCACACCCGGCCCCGTATCCCCCCACACCCGCCCCGGCTACCGTGAACACCCGTGAGCACCCTCGCGCGGGCCCGCTGCCGGGCCAAGGCGCACCCCCTGGCCATGGACGCCGTCCTCGCCGCAGCCGTCCTGGTCTGCATGGTCGCCGGCTCGTTCGTCGAACCCCGCCACCGCGACAGCGTCAGCTGGGTCCTGCGCACCCCCGACCCCCTCAGCCTCGTCCTCATGGCCCTCGGTGCCGCCGCCCTGGTCTTCCGCCGCCGCGCCCCGATGACCGTCCTCGCCCTCACCGGCGCCGTCTCCGTCGCCGAGTCCGTCACCGGTGACCCCCGCGCCCCCGTCGCCATGTCCGCGGTCATCGCCCTGTACACCGTCGCCTCCACCACCGACCGCCCCACCACCTGGCGCGTCGGACTGCTCACCATGACCGTGCTGACCGGCACCGCGATGGCCGCCGGCAGCCTGCCCTGGTACGCCCAGGAGAACCTGGCGATCTTCGCCTGGACCGGCATCGGCGCCACCGCCGGTGACGCCGTCCGCAGCCGCCGCGCCTTCGTCCAGGCCATCCGCGAACGCGCCGAACGCGCCGAACGCACCCGCGAGGAGGAGGCCCGCCGCCGGGTCGCCGAGGAGCGCCTGCGCATCGCCCGGGACCTGCACGACGTCGTCGCCCACCACATCGCCCTGGTCAACGTCCAGGCCGGGGTCGCGGCCCACGTCATGGACAAGCGTCCCGACCAGGCCAAGGAGGCCCTCGCGCACGTGCGTGAGGCCAGCCGCTCCGCGCTCAACGAGCTGCGCGCCACCGTCGGCCTGCTCCGCCAGTCCGGGGACCCCGAGGCCCCCACCGAGCCCGCCCCGGGCCTGGACCGCCTCGACGAACTCACCGGCACCTTCCGCAACGCCGGCCTGCACGTCGAGGTCGCCCGCGCCGACCAGGACACCACCCTCCCCGCCGCCGTCGACCTGGCCGCCTACCGGATCATCCAGGAGGCCCTCACCAAC
This sequence comes from Streptomyces sp., assembly GCF_031181705.1. Lineage (GTDB taxonomy): Bacteria > Actinomycetota > Actinomycetes > Streptomycetales > Streptomycetaceae > Streptomyces. The sequence continues at coordinate 14,505 of NZ_JAPSKN010000082.1, read as the reverse complement.
GTGCAGAAACACGCCGGGCCGCAGGCCAGGGCCGAGGTCAGCGTCGTACGGGTGGGACCGAACATCGAGATCACCGTCCTCGACGACGGCGGCGGCGAGGACCGGGCCCCGGACGGCGGCGGGCACGGGCTGCTCGGCATGCGCGAGCGGGTCACCGCCCTGCGCGGCACCCTCACCACCGGTCCCCGCTACGGCGGGGGCTTCCGCGTCCATGCGATCCTGCCCGTCAAGGGCCGTACATCCACCGGGGAGGACCCCGCATGACCATCCGTGTCCTGCTCGCCGACGACCAGGCGCTGCTGCGCAGCGCCTTCCGCGTGCTCGTCGACTCCGAGCCCGACATGGAGGTGGTGGGCGAGGCCTCCGACGGAGCGGAGGCGGTACGGCTGACGAAGGAGCAGCGCGCCGACGTCGTCCTCATGGACATCCGCATGCCCGGCACCGACGGACTCGCCGCGACCCGCATGATCAGCGCCGACCCCGCCCTCGCCGGCGTCCGCGTGGTCATCCTGACGACGTTCGAGGTGGACGACTACGTCGTGCAGTCGCTGCGCGCCGGCGCCTCCGGCTTCCTCGGCAAGGGCTCCGAACCGGAGGAGCTGCTGAACGCCATCCGCATCGCGGCCGGCGGCCAGGCCCTGCTGTCCCCGGCGGCCACCACGGGCCTGATCTCCCGCTTCCTCGCCCAGGGCGACCCGGCCGACGACAACCGCGACCCGGCCCGCGGCGAGCGGCTCGACTCGCTCACCGTGCGCGAGCGCGAAGTGCTCGTCCAGGTCGCCGGCGGCCACTCCAACGACGAGATCGCCGAGCGGCTGGAGGTCAGCCCGCTGACGGTGAAGACGCACGTCAACCGCGCCATGGCCAAGCTGGGCGCCCGCGACCGGGCCCAGCTGGTGGTCATCGCCTACGAGTCCGGCCTGGTCCGTCCAAGGGTGGAGTGAACCCGGCCCGGCCGTACTGCGGCGGGAGTAGGCGCCGCATAAGGAACGGGACCTGGGGCCTACGAATCGGGCCCCGGCCATGGCTCAGGGTGTAGGGGCGGGCGCTCATCTGCGCGCCCGCTGCCGCTTCTGCCGTTAAACAGAAGAGAGATCCTGACCCATGTCCTGGCTGTCGAGATTCAGCCTCGCGCAACGCGCCCTGATAGGCCTGATGTCGATCATCGCGCTCGTCTTCGGGGCGATCGCGATACCCCAGCTCAAGCAGCAGCTGCTGCCCACCATCGAACTGCCCATGGTGTCCGTGCTGGCGCCGTACCAGGGCGCGTCGCCGGACGTGGTCGAGAAGCAGGTCGTCGAACCCATCGAGGACAGCCTCGAAGCCGTCGACGGCATCAGCGGCGTCACCTCCACCGCCAGCGAGGGCAACGCCGTCATCATGGCGTCCTTCGACTACGGCAACGACACCAAGCAGCTGGTCGCCGACGTCCAGCAGGCCGTCAACCGGGCCCGCGCGCAGCTCCCGGACGACGTCGACCCGCAGGTCGTCGCCGGCTCCACGGACGACATCCCGACCGTCGTCCTCGCCGTCACCTCCGGCCGCGACCAGCAGGCCCTGGCCGACCAGCTCGACAGGACCGTCGTGCCGGACCTGAAGAGCATCGACGGGGTCGGCCAGGTCACCGTCGACGGCGTGCGGGACGTCCAGGTCACCGTCACGCCCGACGACGCGAAGCTCGCGAAGGCCGGCCTGAGCGCGCAGTCCCTCGGCCAGGCCCTGCAGGCGGGCGGCGCGACCGTCCCGGCCGGCTCCTTCGACGAGGGCGGCGCCAACCGCACCGTCCAGGTCGGCGGCGGCTTCACCTCGATCGAGCAGATCCGCGACCTGCGGATCAAGGGCGAGCCCGGCAAGGGCGAGCCGGTGCGCCTCGGCGACGTCGCCACGGTGAAGCAGCAGGAGGCCCCGGCCGACTCCATCACCCGCACCGACGGCAAGCCCTCCCTGGCCGTGGCCGTGACGATGGACCGTGACGGCAGCGCGGTCGCCATCTCCGACGCCGTCCAGGACAAGCTCCCCGACCTGCGCAAGGACCTCGGCTCCGGCGCCACCCTCACGGTCGTCAGCGACCAGGGCCCGGCCGTGTCCAAGTCGATCAAGGGGCTGACCACCGAGGGCGCGCTGGGCCTGCTCTTCGCGGTCCTGGTGATCCTGGTCTTCCTCGCCTCGATCCGCTCCACCCTGGTGACGGCGGTGTCCATCCCGCTGTCCGTGGTCCTCGCCCTGATCGTGCTGTGGACGCGCGACCTGTCGCTGAACGTCCTCACCCTGGGCGCCCTGACCATCGCCATCGGCCGGGTCGTCGACGACTCGATCGTGGTCCTGGAGAACATCAAGCGCCACCTCGGCTACGGCGAGGAGCGCCACTCGGCCATCCTCAACGCGGTGCGCGAGGTCGCCGGCGCGGTGACGTCCTCCACCCTCACCACGGTCGCCGTGTTCCTGCCGATCGGCCTGGTCGGCGGCATGGTGGGCGAGCTGTTCGGCTCCTTCAGCCTCACGGTCACGGCCGCGCTGCTGGCGTCGCTGCTGGTCTCCCTGACGGTCGTGCCGGTCCTGTCGTACTGGTTCCTGCGGCCCCCCAAGGGCACCCCCGAGGACGCGGACGAGGCCCGCCGGCTGGCCGAGGAGAAGGAGGCCAGGAGCCGACTGCAGCGCGTCTACGTCCCGGTCCTGCGCTTCGCGACCCGCCGCCGCCTCACCAGCGTGGCCATCGCGGTCGTCGTCCTGGTCGGCACGTTCGGCATGGCGCCGCTGCTGAAGACGAACTTCTTCGACCAGGGCGAGCAGGAGGTCCTCACCGTCAAGCAGGAGCTGAAGCCCGGCACCAGCCTGGCCGCGACCGACGCCCAGGCGAAGAAGGTCGAGAAGCTGCTCGCCGGCACCGAGGGCGTGAAGGACTACCAGGTCACGATCGGCTCCTCCGGCTTCATGGCGGCCTTCGGCGGCGGCACGGACTCCAACCAGGCCTCGTACCAGGTGATGCTGGAGGACTCGGCGTCCTACGAGGACGTCCAGGAGCGCATCGAGAAGGGCCTGGCCGGGCTGAAGGGCATCGGCACCACCACCATCGCCGCCGGTGACGGCTTCGGCGCCCAGGAGCTGAGCGTCGTGGTGAAGGCCGCCGACGCCGACGTCCTGCGCACGGCGTCCGAGGAGGTCCGCGAGGCGGTCGCCTCCCTCGACGACGTCACGGACGTCACCAGCGACCTGGCCACCAGTGTCCCGCGCATCTCGGTGAAGGCCAACGACAAGGCGGCCGCGGCCGGCTTCGACGACCAGACCCTCGGCGCCGCCGTCGCCCAGGCCGTCCGCGGCACCACCGCGGCCAAGGCGGTCCTGGACGACACCGAGCGCGACGTCGTCATCCGCTCGGCGAAGCCCGCGCGGACCCTGAAGGAGCTTCAGGACCTGCGCCTGGGCGGCACGGTGAAGCTCGGCGACATCGCTACCGTGCGGCTGGTCGACGGGCCGGTCTCCATGACCCGCATCGACGGCCAGCGCGCGGCCACCATCACCGCGAAGCCCACCGGCGACAACACCGGCGCGGTCAGCACCGAACTCCAGTCGAAGATCAACGCGCTGAAGCTCCCGGACGGCGCCACCGCGTCGATCGGCGGTGTCTCCGAGGACCAGGACGAGGCGTTCGCCAACCTGGGCCTGGCGATGCTGGCGGCCATCGCGATCGTCTTCCTGCTGCTGGTCGGCACCTTCCGGTCCCTGGTCCAGCCGCTGATCCTGCTCGTGTCCATCCCGTTCGCCGCCACCGGCGCGATCGGCCTGCTGGTGGCGACCGGCACCCCGATGGGCGTCCCGGCGATGATCGGCATGCTGATGCTGATCGGCATCGTGGTCACGAACGCGATCGTGCTGATCGACCTGATCAACCAGTACCGCAGGCAGGGCCACGGCATCGTCGAAGCCGTGGTCGAGGGCGGCCGGCACCGTCTGCGGCCCATCCTCATGACCGCCCTGGCGACCATCTTCGCCCTGCTTCCGATGGCCCTCGGCATCACCGGCGAGGGCGGCTTCATCGCCCAGCCGCTGGCCGTGGTGGTGATCGGCGGCCTGGTCACCTCGACGCTGCTCACCCTGCTGCTGGTGCCGACGCTGTACGCGATGGTCGAACTCCGCAAGGAGCGCCGGGCGAAGAAGCGCGCGGACAAGCGGGCGAGGAAGGCGGGGGACGGGG
>NZ_JAPSKN010000082.1:0-10213 GCF_031181705.1 Streptomyces sp. | reverse complement strand
GCCGGCGTTACGTATCCTGACCCGGACTGCATGGCGGGGGAGAGGAACCGGGCGTGCCGCTGCAGAAGGACGACCCGAAGTCGGTCGGCGGGTACAAGCTGGTCGGCCGGCTCGGGTCCGGGGGCATGGGCGTCGTCTACCGCGGCCGGGCCCGCTCGGGGCGTGAGGTCGCCGTCAAGGTGGTGCACGCCCAGTACGCGGAGAACCCGGTCTTCCGCGCCCGTTTCCGGCAGGAGATCGAGGCCGTCCGCAAGGTGAGCGGCGCGTTCACCGCTCCGGTCCTGGACGCCGATCCGGAGGCCGTACGCCCCTGGATGGCCACCCAGTACGTGCCCGGGCCCTCCCTCGCCGCCCTGATCCGCGACCAGGGCCCGCTGCGGGGCACCGCACTGCGCCGGCTGGCGCTCGGGCTGGTGGAGGCGCTGCGGGAGATCCACCGGGCCGGGGTGGTCCACCGGGACCTCAAGCCCGCGAACGTCCTGATGGCCGAGGACGGCCCGCGCGTCATCGACTTCGGCATCTCCCGCGCCGCCGAGAACCACCACACCCTGACCGAGACCGGCCAGATGATCGGCACCCCGCCGTTCATGTCGCCGGAGCAGCTCACCGACGCCCGCTCGGTGGGCCCGGCCTCCGACGTGTTCTCCGTGGGCGCCCTGCTCGTGTACACGAGCACCGGCCGGGGCCCCTTCGACGCCGACAGCCCCTATCTGACGGCCTACCGGGTGGTGCACAACGCGCCGGTCCTGGACGGCGTGCCGGAGCTCCTGTGCCCACTGCTGGAGCGCTGCCTCGCCAAGGACCCCGCCGACCGGCCCGGACTGGACGAACTGGCACGCGAGCTGGTGACGGCGTTGCCGGAGACGGACACGGACGACGAGGCCACCGTGGCATCGCGCGGGGACGAGAGGGCCCGGGTCAGCACCCGGCCCGCCGCGGCCGCCGCCCCCGGCCCCCCGGCTTCCGGGGAACGTCACAGCCGTGCCCGGCGGTTGTGGGCCACGGCCGGCACGGCGACCGCCCTCGCGCTCGGCCTGACGGGCTATCTGCTGCTCGGGCCCGGACTCGGCGAGGACGACTCCCGCACGGGGGCGGACACCACCGGCTCCACGCCCTCCCGCTGGACGACCGTCCCGGCCGGCTGGAAGCCCTGGCAGACCACGGTGCACGCCACCGCCGCGCAGGGGGTGAAGCAGGGCCACGGCATCGCCGAGGGCGGGTCCATGGACGGCCCGGTGTGCGACGTGCACGAGGGCGCCGTCTACTGCGCGGGCGACGGGGCCCTGCCCGTGCGCCTGGACGCCCTCACCGGACGGGCCCGCTGGCGCGCCGACGTGTTGCCGCCCGGGACGGGCAACGGGGCGTACCGCTTCTCCGTCCTGGGCATCACGGACGACGCGATGCTGGTCGAGCAGACGTACGACCCCCACCAGGGGGACGATGTCAAGGTCACCGTCGCCGCCCTCGACACCGGCACCGGCAAGCGGCTGTGGCAGCGCACGGTGAACGCCGACGCCGTGCGCCCGTACGTCTCGGACGGACTGGTGATCGTCCCGGACGACGGCGGCCGTTCGGTGACCGCCCGCTCCGCGCGCACCGGCACCGGGCGCTGGACGGCGCCGCTGCCCGCGGGGCAGTACTGCGCTCCGGCGGACCCCGGAGACAACCCCTACCTGCGGTGCGGCCCGGACAAGGTGCCCTCGAAGGAGACGGTCCTGCTGCGGCTGGACCCCTCCGACGGCTCGGCACGGCGTCTGACGGTGCCCGTCGACGAAACGCTCCTCGGCGTGTCCGAGGGCCGTCTGGTCCTCCTCGAACCGACCGAGGACGAGGAGGACGAGGCGTCCGCCGGTCTCCGGCTGCTGGACCCGGACACCGGAAAGGACCGCGCGGTGAGGTTCGCGGCGCCGTTGGAGGGCAACGCGACCCTCTCGGGCGGCACCGTGTGGTTCGCCACGTCCTCCGGGCAGGTCACCGCCGTGTCGGTCGGCACGGGCGAGCGCCTGTGGCAGACCCGGACGAGCCTGGAGCAGCCCAGCGGCATCACCCACGACCGACGCGCCCGGGCGGTCTATCTGTCCAGCGCCAGCGGCCGGGTCGCCGCCCTCGACACGAGGAAGGGCACGCCGCTGTGGGAGACCCTGCCGCGCGCCCGGCGGGTGACGAACCAGGGCTGGCAGCGCTCCGAGGTGCTGCTCCACGAGGGCGCCCTGGTCGTCGCCACCACGGACGGCGACGTGTTCACCCTCGACCCGGCCCACCCCGGGCGGAAGCCCGTCCCGGGGTGACGACCGGCCGGGCGGGGACTACGGCAGCGCCAGCATCCGCTCCAGCGCCAGCTTCGCGAACGCCTCGGTCTCCTTGTCCACCTCGATGCGGTTGACGAGCTTGCCCTCGGCCAGCGACTCCAGGGCCCAGACCAGGTGCGGGAGGTCGATGCGGTTCATGGTCGAGCAGAAGCAGACCGTCTTGTCGAGGAAGACGATCTCCTTGCCCTCGGGCGCGAAACGGTTCGCCAGGCGGCGGACCAGGTTCAGCTCCGTGCCGATGGCCCACTTGGAGCCGGCCGGCGCGGCCTCCAGGGCCTTGATGATGTACTCCGTCGAACCGACGTAGTCGGCCGCGGCCACGACCTCGTGCCTGCACTCGGGGTGCACCAGGACGTTCACGCCCGGGATGCGCTCGCGCACGTCGTTCACCGAGTCCAGGCTGAAGCGGCCGTGCACCGAGCAGTGGCCCCGCCACAGGATCATCTTCGCCGCGCGCAGCTCGTCGGCGGTCAGGCCGCCGTTGGGCTTGTGCGGGTTGTAGACGACGCAGTCCTCCAGGGACATGCCCATGTCGCGGACCGCGGTGTTGCGCCCCAGGTGCTGGTCGGGCAGGAACAGCACCTTCTCGCCCTGTTCGAAGGCCCAGTCCAGGGCCCGCTTGGCGTTGGAGGAGGTGCAGATCGTGCCGCCGTGCTTGCCCGTGAACGCCTTGATGTCGGCGGACGAGTTCATGTACGAGACGGGCACGACCTGCTCGGCTATGCCGGCCTCGGTCAGCACGTCCCAGCACTCGGCGACCTGCTCGGCCGTCGCCATGTCGGCCATCGAGCAGCCGGCGGCGAGGTCGGGCAGGACGACCTTCTGGTCGTCGGACGTCAGGATGTCCGCGGACTCCGCCATGAAGTGCACACCGCAGAACACGATGTACTCGGCCTCCGGACGCGCCGCCGCGTCCCGGGCCAGCTTGAACGAGTCACCGGTCACGTCGGCGAACTGGATGACCTCGTCGCGCTGGTAGTGGTGGCCGAGCACGAAGACCTTGTTCCCGAGCTTCTCCTTCGCCCGGCGAGCGCGCTCCACCAGGTCCGGGTCGGACGGTGAGGGCAGGTCGCCGGGACACTCCACGCCGCGCTCGCTCCTCGGGTCGGCCTCACGGCCGAGGAGCAGCAGGGCGAGGGGCGTCGGCTGTACGTCGAGCTCCTGGGTCTGGGCGGTGGTCACGACACGCACCCTTTCTGTTTCCGGCGACTTTTCGTCGATTTGACGCTATCTATCATAACCGCTTCACGTCACTTTGACGATGCCCATAGCGTCTGTGTGACGTGAATCCCGGCGAGGCGCCGTGCATTCCCGGGAAGAGCGGGAAAGAGGCGTTTTCCGGTTCCCGGCACGTGTGCGAGCATGAAAAGGAAGCCGAGATCGAGCGCCCGGCCCGGAATGAATCCGCGGCCCCGCCGGTTGGAACCGTCGGCAAGCAGTCTCCGTACAACCCGGGAGAGATGTAGATGTCCGTATCGGACGAGACCAGCACCGTCACCGACGGCATCATCCTGACCGACGCCGCCGCGTCCAAGGTCAAGGCGCTGCTCGACCAGGAAGGCCGCGACGACCTCGCGCTGCGCGTCGCCGTCCAGCCCGGCGGCTGCTCCGGCCTGCGCTACCAGCTCTTCTTCGACGAGCGTTCGCTCGACGGCGACGTCGAGAAGGACTTCGGCGGTGTGAAGGTCGTCACCGACCGCATGAGCGCCCCCTACCTCGGCGGCGCCACGATCGACTTCGTCGACACCATCGAGAAGCAGGGCTTCACGATCGACAACCCGAACGCGACGGGTTCCTGCGCCTGCGGCGACTCCTTCAGCTGAGCCGCCGGGCCGCCCCCGTGGCGGCAGCGGACATGACGAAGGCGGCGGCCCCCTCCGAGGGGGTCGCCGCCTTCGCGCTGTGCGGCCGTGCCGTGCGCGCCGTGGGCCCACCGGCCGTGCGAGCCGTCGGGCCTACCGCTCGTGCGTCGGCGGCGCCGGCAGCCGCGCACCCTCCCTGGCCAGCGGGATCCCCTTGCCGTCCTCGTCGACCACCTTCCGGTCACCGAGCGGCCGGTCCAGCGGCACGGTCTCCTGGAACTGCTTGGCGATCATGATGCAGACCTTGTCCGGCCACGGCGTGGACGTCACCGTGACCGTCACCTCGCCGCCCTTCTCGTCCGCCGTCACGTCGTAGTCGGCGCACACCCCGCCGGTGAACGTCACGGTCAGCTCGGTGCCCTCGGCCCGGTAGCCGTCCACCTCCACCTCGCGCGGCCCGGGCCGGGAGGTCGGCCGGCCGCTGGGCTCGCTCGGCGCCGGGGAGGCCAGGTACTCCGGCTCGACCGCCGGGTACGTCACCGTGAACGGGTCCTTCGCGCCCGGCGCCGTCACCTCGAACAGCCAGGACGGCACGAGCGCCTGGCGGCCGTCCACGTCGTGCGCGGCCAGCCCGAACACCGCGTTCTCGACCGTGACCGGGTCCGGCTGCGGCGTACCGCTCGCCGACGCTCCGCACGGCTCCTCCGGCCCCTCCTCCAGCGGCACGGGGCTCGCGCAGCCGCCGATGCCCATCCGGTGGTCGCCCTTCGGCCGCCCCTCCATCAGCTCCAGCGCCTTCTCCGCCCCGACCACGGGGTACGTGGCGCCCTTCACCGGCGCCGTCAGCCGGCCGCTGCCGCCGACGACCTCGCCGCCGGAGCCGACCGTGATCCCGGTCGTCCAGCCGTACGTGGGCAGTCCGCCGACCTCGGGGGAGGCGTTCACCACCCGCTGGGCGCCCATGACCTGACGCGCGTCGACCTTCGCGTCGTCCTGACCCAACGCCTTCAGCACCGGCGCCGCGGCCTTCTCCGCCACGTCCTCACCCACCGGCGTGCCGCCCGGCCGCGGGGCGGTGCAGGTGTCGGTGCCCTTGCAGTCGTCGGTGCCCGGGGCGTACCGGCTGAACGTCCAAACGCCCGGCGCCTGCCGGTTCACCTGCAGACTCGGCCCCGAGCCGTCCTGCCCGCCGATCCTCCAGACCTCGCCCTGCGCCACGGGTGCCCCCTCGACCCCGAGGGCCTTCGCCAGCCGGGCCACGTCCGCCGCGGCGACCGCACCCCGCGCCCGGTACACCGGGGCCTCGCCGGGACCCTTCGGCAGGGTGCCCTCGACCCGGTAGGTGACGCCGTAGGGGTTGGGCTCACCGGGCGCGATGCCGTTGCCGCCGTTCGTGGAGTCCGCGTACCCGTCGAGCGCGAGCGGCGGGGGAGTGCCGTCCTCGCCGGGCGCGCCGGACGTCGCCCCGCCGCCCGACCCGCCGGACGCGTTGGAGGCGAGCCAGGCCCCGCCCCCGCCGACCAGCAGCACGGCGGCGGCGACGGAGGCGATGATCGCGGGCGTGCGCGGCCGCCCACCGCCCTGCCGGACCCGGCCCTCGCCGTCGCGGGAGAGGTCGTCGACCGGGACCGGACCGGGGCCCTCGGCGCTGTCCGCGGCGGTGGCGCGGGCCCGGCCACCGTGCTCCTCCCGGCCGCCGGCGCCTTCCGCACCGGCGGCACGGCCGGGCGCCGGGCCCCGACCGGGCGCCGACGCCGGATCGTCGTCGCTGTCGGCGCCGCTGTCGGGGTCCTGCGCGGGTTCGGCTTTGCTCTCCGGGGCGATGTCGCGGCCCGGTGCCTGTCCGGCTTCCCTCCCCGGGGCGATGCCGGGGCCCGGTGCCTGTCCGGCCTCGCTCTCGGGGGCGTTGCCGCGGCCCGGAGCCGGTTCGGCCTTCGGCTCGATCCCGACGTGAGGGGACCCGGTCACCTCGGCCTCGGCAGTCTCTGCGGCAGCGTCCGGCCCGGCGACCTCGCCCGTTCCGGCGACCCCGTCGGACTCGGCGGGCCTCGCCGGCGACCCGGTCCCCGCCGCACCCGGTTCCGGGACGTCCGCGGTACCGGCGCCGCCCGCTTCCCTGGCGTCGTCGTCGTTGTCGGGTCGCTCGGTGTTCACCGCATCGCTCCTTCGGCAGCACTGCTGTCCCATGGGACCCGGCCCGCTCGGAATCAGGCCGTGGAGGGGTCGTATCCCGCCTCCCCTTTACGGGGGACAGCGATGGGACGCAGCGGGGGAGCTCGCGGTTCCCGGGCGTGCGCCGCTCAGTCCCCGTAGTCCGCCATGGCGTCGAGCAGCCGCGCCGACGAGGGCGGCACCGTCACGCCGTGGATGAGGGCCGGCGACACCGGCCGGGCGGCGACCCGGTCGGGCACCGCCCAGTGCGGAGCCATCCGTGCCCCGTCCCCCGGCAGCGACGCCAGCTCGCCTTCGAGATCGACCGGAACGGGAGCCTGGACCTTGAGGTTCGTCATACCGGCACCGTATGCACGCCGGGACTCACGGAGAAAGATCTACTATCGGGTAGTTTCGCTGCCTTCAGGGCCGCCCCGCCCACCCGATAGCGTGGAGCGTCAAGGTCCGCCTCCCTCAGGAGAATCCCCGCCGTGCGCATCGCAGTCACCGGCTCCATCGCCACCGACCACCTCATGACCTTCCCCGGCCGCTTCGCCGACCAGCTCGTAGCGGACCAGCTGCACACGGTCTCGCTGTCGTTCCTGGTCGACAAGCTCGACGTCCGCCGCGGCGGCGTCGCCGCGAACATCGCCTTCGGCATGGGGCAGCTCGGCACCCGGCCGATCCTGGTCGGCGCCGCCGGCGCGGACTTCGACGAGTACCGGGCCTGGCTGGAGCGGCACGGCGTCGACACCGAGTCCGTCCGCATCTCCGAGACGCTGCACACCGCCCGTTTCGTGTGCACGACCGACGCCGACCACAACCAGATCGGCTCCTTCTACACGGGCGCCATGAGCGAGGCCCGACTGATCGAGCTGAAGACCGTCGCCGACCGCGTCGGCGGCCTCGACCTGGTCTCCATCGGCGCGGACGACCCGGAGGCCATGCTCCGGCACACCGAGGAGTGCCGCGCCCGGTCCATCCCGTTCGCCGCCGACTTCTCCCAGCAGATCGCCCGGATGGACGGCGAGGAGATCCGCATCCTCCTGGACGGGGCGACGTACCTCTTCTCCAACGAGTACGAGAAGGGCCTCATCGAGTCCAAGACCGGCTGGAGCGACGAGGAGATCCTCTCCCGGGTCGGCCACCGGGTGACCACCCTCGGCGCCCGGGGGGTGCGCATCGAGCGGACCGGCGAGGACCCGATCGAGGTCGGCACGCCGGACGAGGAGCGCAAGGCCGACCCGACGGGCGTCGGCGACGCCTTTCGCGCCGGCTTCCTCTCGGGCCTGGCCTGGGGCGTCTCCCTGCAGCGCGCCGCGCAGGTCGGCTGCATGCTGGCGACCCTGGTCATCGAGACGGTCGGCACGCAGGAGTACCAGCTGCGCCGGGGCCACTTCATGGAGCGGTTCACCAAGGCCTACGGGGACGAGGCGGCGGCGGAGGTCCAGGCGCACCTGTCCTGACGCTCGCGGGCGCGTGGGGGACCGGTCGCGCGGTTCCCCACGTCCCCGGGGCGCTCAGCTCGCCCGGCGGACCACGTAGGCCGTTCCGCGTTCCGCCGGTTCCTCCCCGACGTACTCCTGTCCCCGCATCTCGCACCACGCCGGGATGTCCAGCCGCGCCGCCCCGTCGTCCGACAGGACCCGCACCAGGCCGCCCACCGGCACGTCGCCGATCACCTTGGCCAGCTCGATGACGGGGATCGGGCACCGCTTGCCGAGGGAGTCCACGACGAGGACGTCCTCCTCGCGGGCGACCGCCGTGGTGGGGGCCCCGAGTTTCTCCCGGACCGCCGCCACCGCCCCGGGCAGCACCTCCAGGAACCTCTCCACATCCTCCTCGGCCGCGCCCATCGGCAGCGAGACCCGCACGTTCCCCTCACTGAGCACACCCATCGCCCGCAGGACGTGGCTGGGCGTCAGTGTGCTGCTGGTGCAGGACGATCCGGACGAGACGGAGAAACCCGCCCGGTCCAGCTCGTGCAGCAGCGCCTCGCCGTCGACGTAGAGACAGGAGAAGGTGACGACGCCGGGCAGCCGGCGCACCGGATCGCCGACCACCTCCACATCGGGCACCAGCCGCGGCACCCGGGCCCGGATCCGTTCCGTCAGTTCCCGCAGCCGCGCGGCCTCGGCGGCCGCCTCGGCCCGTACCGCCCGCAGCGACGCGGCCGCCGCCACGATCGCCGGGAGGTTCTCGAAGCCGGGCGCCCGTCCCGACTCGCGCTCGTCCACCGGCCCTTGCGCCGCGAAGCGCACGCCCTTGCGCACCACGAGCAGCCCGACCCCGGACGGCCCGCCCCACTTGTGCGCACTGGCCGTCAGCAGCGACCAGTCCCCGTCCACCGGCCCCCAGCCCAGCGACTGCGCGGCGTCCACCAGCAACGGCACCCCGGCCTCCCGGCACAGCCCGGCCACCGCGGCGACCGGCTGCTCGGTCCCCACCTCGTGGTTGGCCGACTGCAGACACGCCAGTGCGGTGTCCCCGCGCAGGGCCTCGGCGTACCCCGCGGGATCCACCGCCCCGCCCCGGTCCACCGTCACCCGGCTGACCGAACCGCCCGCCGCCTCGTGCACCTCGGCCGAATGGAGCACCGAAGAGTGTTCGACCGCTGACACGATCAGGTGGCGCCCGGCCCGCCGCCGCCCGGCCAGCGCCCCGGCAATGCCCGTGTGCACGGCACGCGTTCCGGACGGGGTGAAGACCAGCTCGTCCGGCCGGCACCCCACCGCCTCGGCGGCGGCCTCCCGTGCCGCGTCCAGCAGCATCCGCGCCCGCCGCCCCTCCCGGTACAACCGGGCGGGATCAGCCCACCCCTCATCCAGGGAGGCCAGCAGAGCCTGCCGGGCGACGGAATGAAGCGGAGCAGCGGAAGCAGCATCGAAGTAGGCCACACGGCAACGCTAGAACGCCCGGAAGCGGAACGGACCCCAGGGGCGCGGGGAACTGCGCGAAAGGCCACAATCCACCCGCAGCCGCCAATTCAGCGAACCACCCGAGTGAGTAGGCACCCCTCCCCGAGAACCCCCGGAGGGCGTCGGCTAGGGTTTGGTCCGCATAAACATCCAAACCCCTGCCCGACGCAGGGCGGCGACCGACCAGCGAGAAGGCCAGGCCGCAGCCGATCCGCGCGGGCGAGACTCTCGGGAAGGCGCTACGTGAGTCCCAACGGCTCCGACCGCTCGCCGCGGCGCCCGATGCGGCGGAAGCTGCTGCAGGCACTGACCGCGGGCCTGGTCTTGGCGACAGCCACCGGTTGCTCGTACAACTGGGAAGACTTCCCCCGCCTTGGTATGCCCACCCCGACCACGGAAGAGGCTCCGCGGATCCTCTCCCTGTGGCAGGGGTCCTGGGCGGCTGCGCTCGCCGTCGGCGTGCTGGTGTGGGGTCTGATCCTGTGGAGTGCTTTCTTCCACCGGCGCAGCCGCACCAAGGTCGAGGTTCCTCCGCAGACCCGGTACAACATGCCCATCGAGGCGCTGTACACGGTCGTCCCGCTCATCATCGTCTCGGTGCTGTTCTACTTCACCGCCCGCGACGAGTCCGAGCTGCTCAGCCTCAAGAAGAAGCCCGACGTCACGGTCAACGTGGTCGGCTTCCAGTGGAGCTGGTGCTTCAACTACATCGAGCCGGTCGCCGGTTCCACGGGCGACGCGAAGAAGTCCCCGGAGCTCGACGCGATCCCGGACCGGTTCAAGGAAGACTTCCCGGCCGACGCCGGCGGTGTCTACGACTGCGGTACCCCCGGCACCCGGAACCCGCAGACCAACAACCCGGGCCCGACGCTGTGGCTGCCCAAGGGCAAGACGGTCCGCTTCGTGCTGACCTCGCGTGACGTCATCCACTCCTTCTGGGTGGTGCCGTTCCTCATGAAGCAGGACGTCATCCCGGGCCACACCAACGCCTTCGAGGTGACCCCCAACAAGGAGGGCACCTTCCTGGGCAAGT
>NZ_JAPSKN010000081.1 GCF_031181705.1 Streptomyces sp. | reverse complement strand
TCCTCGTCCTCGCCGTCGACTTCGTCTTCGTCCAAGTCGGTGTCGAGGTCCTCCAGGTCTTCGGCGTCGTCGTGGAGGGCGTCGACCTCGTCGTCGAAGACGGCGCTGACGTCGAAGCGGCACACCACCTGCTCCGCGTCGACCTGCTCGAACGGCGCCTCCAGCCACTCCCCGGGCTCGGCCGGTTCGTCCGCCGCCGTCACCCAGAGCGTGGAGTCGCCCTCCTCAAGACCGAACTCCTTGTGCCGGGAGGCGATCTCGTCGGGCTCGAACTCGCCGAACAGCAGGCCCAGCGCGCCGTGGACCGTCCCGGAGGCCGGGGAGCCCTCGTCGCCGTCGGCCGCCTCGATCCGCTGCGCATGCGCGAGCAGCCGCTGCGGTTCGGCGACGGCGTAGTCGCGGCGGATCAGTACGCTCAGCGCGTTCGGCTCCTCGGGGCCGGTGTACGGGGGAAGCGCGTCCTCCGCACCGGGGATCTCGAAGGGTGTGACCTCGTCATAGCGGTCGTAGAGCAGTTCGTCGTACACCTCTGCGGCCGCGGCCAGCTGGTTGAACGCCTCGTAGACGGCCGGGTCGTCCTCCCCCGACCTGCGTTCGACCGCGGCCAGGTGGCGGTCGAGCGCGGTCTTGACCGCCTCGGCGGCGGCGCGTACCTCGGCAGCGGTGGGCTGCGCAGCATCAGACATAGTGCAGACGCTATCCGTACGAGGCCCCAGCCCGCACAATAGATGCGATGCCGGAATACGAATTTGTCGACGTGTACGTACCGCGCGGGGTCTCCCGCAAGGAGACGGCACGTCTGCTGACGGACCACGCGGAGTACGGACACTGGGAGTTGCACCGACTGAGCCTGCTGCGCGACGGCAGCCGCAAGGTGCGGTTGCGGCGGCGCATCATCCGCCAGGTGCGGGCGACGTGGTGAGCTGAGACGGTGCCCGGAGAAGGCACATGACGGAGCGGGCCCCGCCCTCGGCGGGGCCCGCTCCGTCGGCGGGGGTCGTCCGGCCGGGTGCCTCAGGCGGAGGCGCGGGCCTTGCGGTAGAGGATGGCGCCCGCCAGCAGGGCGCCGGCGCCGGCGGGAAGGGCGAGCCCGAGCGGCAGCTCGCTGCCGGTGGCGGCGAGCTGGGCGTCGCCACGGGGCTGGGTGACGAACTGGCCACCCGGTTCGTTGCCGTGCGAGGAGCCGCCCGGCGTCTCGACGCCGGTGGTGGGCGGCGTACCCGGGGCTCCGGGGTGGCCGGGCTCGCCGGGATCACCCGGGTTTCCGGGGTCACCGGGCTTGTCCGGTGTCCCGGGGCCGCCCGGGTGTCCGGGGTTGCCGGGGTCGCCCGGACCGCCGGGGTTGCCCGGGTTCCCGGGGTGTCCCGGGCCGCCCGGCTGCCCCGGGGTCTCGTGGCCGCCGCCGGGCGGGTTGCCGTGCGGGTCGCCGTGGCCGCCGTTCGAGCAGTCGTTGCCCGTGCTGGGGTTGCCGATGCCGATGATGTCGACGCTGTTGCCGCAGACGTTCACCGGCGCGTACACCGGGGCCTGCACGTGGTTGCCCGAGCCGACGCCGGGCGAGTCGGTGGCGTGACCGCCCGCGTGCGAGCCGCCGTGGCCGCCGTGATCGCCGTATCCCCCCGACGATCCACCGCCCTGGTTGGCGCAGGAGTTGCCCACCGACGGGTTGAGCACGCCGACGACGTTGACCGTGTTGCCGCAGACGTTGACCGGCGCGTGCACGGGCGCCTGCACCGTGTTCCCGGACAGCACGCCGGGCGAGCCCGACGAGGAGCCCTGCGCACCCGAGGCGGCGTGAGCGGAGCCGCCCGCGGCGGCGATCACGCCGGTCGCGGCCGCCACGGTCATCAGACCCTTGCGGGTGACCTGTCGCATTGCTGAATACCTGCCTTCGACCCTTTATCGAATTCTTCTCGAATTCCCGTGAAGAAGCGATCGGTCCCGGAGCGCATGGCTGGCGCTCCGGGACCGGTGGCTTTGAAACTCCCCTCAGAGAGGGGGAAGCATCACTTGTTGATGCAGGTGTTGCCGAAGGCGGGGTTCAGCAGCCCGATCACGGAGACCGTGTTGCCGCAGACGTTCACCGGGACGTGAACGGGCACCTGAATGACGTTGCCGGACACGACACCCGGGGAGTGCACGGCGGCACCCTGGGCACCCGAGTCGGCGACGGCGAGGCCCGCACCCGCGAGAACCAGCCCACCGGTGGCAGCCGCAGCAGCGACGACCTTCTTGATCATTATTCCTCCTAGTTGGCAAAGCGACCCATCTTGCGATCGCATTACCTGTAACGAGGCTGGAGTAATGAGGCTACGAGCTTATGGTCGCATTCACTCTTCCCAGTCGATTTCGCACACGCGCCCGAATACCGGCTCGTGTCCGGCCTCTTCTCAGGACGCGTCGATGAACCGGTCGAGCACCCGCACCCCGAACTTCAGGCCGTCGACCGGCACCCGCTCGTCCACGCCGTGGAACATGCCGGCGAAGTCCAGCTCGGGCGGCAGCTTCAGCGGCGCGAAGCCGAAGCCGCGGATGCCCAGGTCGTCGAAGGACTTGGCGTCCGTCCCGCCGGAGAGCATGTAGGGGATCGCCTTGGCGGTCGGGTCCTCCGCCAGCAGCGAGGACTGCATGGCCTCCACGAGCGCACCGTCGAAGGTGGTCTCGACGGCCTTGTCGGCGTGCACGTCCTCGCGCCGCACCTTCGGGCCGAGGATGCGGTCGAGGTCGGCGAGGAACTCGTCCTCGAACCCGGGCAGGAAGCGGCCGTCGACGTGGGCGGTGGCCTCTCCGGGGATGACGTTGACCTTGTAGCCGGCGCCGAGCTGCGTGGGGTTGGCCGTGTTGCTCAGGGTCGCGCCGATGAGCTTGGCGATGCCGCCGAGCTTGGCGAGGGTCGACTCCATGTCCTCCGGGTCGAGTTCCGTGCCGAACGCGTCGCCGAGTTCGTCGAGGAAGGCACGGGTGGTCTTGGTGACCCGCACCGGGAACTTGTGCCGCCCGAGCCGGGCGACGGCCTCCGACAGTTCGGTGATCGCGTTGTCCCGGTGGATCATCGAACCGTGCCCCGCGGTGCCGGCCACGGTGAGCTTCATCCAGTGCATGCCCTTCTCGGCCGTCTGGATCAGGTACAGCCGCCGCTCCTCGCTCACCGTGAACGAGAAGCCGCCCACCTCGCTGATCGCCTCCGTGACGCCCTCGAAGAGGTCCCGGTGGTGGTCGACGAGGTAGCGCGCCCCGTAGGTGCCGCCGGCCTCCTCGTCCGCGAGGAACGCCAGGACGATGTCGCGCGGCGGCCTGCGCCCGCTGCGCAGCCGGTCGCGGACGACCGCCAGCGTCATGGCGTCCATGTCCTTCATGTCGACCGCCCCGCGGCCCCAGACGCAGCCGTCGGCGATCTCCCCGGAGAAGGGGTGGTGGGTCCAGTCGTCGGCGTTGGCCGGAACGACGTCGGTGTGGCCGTGGATGAGGAGCGCGGGCCGAGAGGGGTCCTCGCCCTCGATGCGGGCCACCGTGGAGGCGCGGCCCGGGTGGGATTCGAAGATCCGCGGTTCGAGTCCGACCTCGGCGAGCTTCTCGGCGACGTACTCGGCCGCCTTGCGCTCGCCCGGTCCCGAGTGGTCGCCGTAGTTGCTGGTGTCGATCTGGATCAGCTCGCGGCAGAGGTCCACGACCTCGTCCTCGCCGGTGACGCTCCTGGCCGTGTCCGTCTCGCTCACGTGCTTCCTCCCGGTGTCACTGCTGGTGGGTCCCCTTCATCCTCCCTCTGTCCGGCCCGCTCCCCAAGGGCCCGCCCGGCCCGTCACACGTCGTTCACGCCCGGCCGGGGCGGGGACGGGGGGTGATCGGTCGCCCTCGAAAGCCTGGTAATGTTTACGTCGTCGCCGCGGGGAGAGCCCGCGCGACAGACACCTTGTCCGGGTGGCGGAATGGCAGACGCGCTAGCTTGAGGTGCTAGTGCCCTTTATCGGGCGTGGGGGTTCAAGTCCCCCCTCGGACACTTGAACTGAGGGCCGTGACCGCGAGGTCACGGCCCTCGGGCGTTTCCCGCGAAGAGGTGACCATGACCAGGCGTTCCTGCCCGTGCGGGCTCTCCCGGCCCTACGAGGCCTGCTGCGGCCGTTACCACTCCGGTTCCGCCGCCGCGCCGACCGCCGAGGCGTTGATGCGGTCGCGGTACTGCGCCTTCGTCAGGGGCGACGCCGGCTATCTGCTGCGGACCTGGCACCCGCGGACCCGGCCCGGGACGCTGGAGCTCGACCCGGGGATGCGCTGGACAGGGCTGGAGATCCTGGGCACGGGTGACGGATCGGCGTTCCACTCGGCCGGGACCGTGGAGTTCCGGGCGTCCTACCGGGGCGGGTCGCTGCACGAGCGGAGCCGCTTCGAGCGGATCGACGGGGCGTGGGTGTACGTCGACGGGGACTTCCTGCCGTAGCGGCGTCACGGCGCCAGGATGTCGAGTTCCTGGAGGGCGCCGACCGTGATCTCGCGGGTCAGTTCCTCGGCCCGGGCCGCGTCGCCCGCGCGGACCGCCTCGGCGACCCGGACGTGCAGCGTGACGGCGGCCGGGTCGGGGTCCTCGAACATCACGTCGTGCTGCGTGCGGCCGGTCAGGACCTCGGCGACCACGTCGCCGAGGCGGGCGAACATCTCGTTGCCCGAGGCCGACAGGATGACGCGGTGGAAGGCGACGTCGTGGAAGAGATACCCCTCCAGCTTGTGTCCGCGTGAGTGGGCGACCATGCCGAGGGCGCACTCGGTGAGCTCGGCGCACTGTTCGGACGTGGCGTGCCGGGCGGCGAGGCCGGCCGCGACCGGTTCGATCGCCGAGCGCAGCACGGTCAGGGAGCGCAGCTGCCGCGGCCGGTCGGCGCCGGCCAGCCGCCAGCGGATGACCTGCGGGTCGTAGACGTTCCACTCGGACTCGGGGCGGACCGTGACGCCGACGCGGCGGCGGGATTCGACCAGGTGCATGGACTCCAGGACCCGGACCGCCTCGCGCATCACGGAGCGTGACACGTCGAAGCGCTGGGCGAGCTCGTCCGTGCGCAGGACGCTGCCCGGCGGGTACTCCCCCGCGGTGATCTCGGGGCCGAGGGTGTCCAGTACGTGGCCGTGCAGCCCCCGGCCCGGTGCGCTCATGCACTCAGCGTACGGGGTAGATCACGGAGACAAAAAGTCAGACTTATTCATCACAGGCTCTTGAATTCGTCGTACCTAATGGGTTTCAGTTGCGTCGACATCACGTGTCGACGAAGACAGCGGACAGTGAGGCAGCGATGAACACCCCCCAGGTCGTCGTGGTCATGGGCGTCGCGGGCACCGGCAAGACCACCATCGGTCCCCTGCTCGCCGCCCGGCTCGGCGTTCCGTACGCCGAGGGCGACGAC
Source organism: Streptomyces sp. (assembly GCF_031181705.1). Taxonomy (GTDB): domain Bacteria; phylum Actinomycetota; class Actinomycetes; order Streptomycetales; family Streptomycetaceae; genus Streptomyces. The sequence goes on along the minus strand of NZ_JAPSKN010000081.1, from coordinate 21,254 downwards.
TTCCACCCTCCGGCCAACATCGCCAAGATGTCGGCCGGTACACCGCTCACCGACGAGGACCGCGGGCCCTGGCTGGACGCCATCGGCGACTGGGCGCAGGGGCGGGCGGGGCTCGGCGGCGTGGTCAGCTGCTCGGCGCTGAAGCGGTCGTACCGCGACCGGCTGCGGGCCGCCGCGCCCGGCGTGGTCTTCGTGCACCTCACGGGTGACCGCGCGCTGATCGAGGACCGGATGTCGCACCGGCAGGGGCACTTCATGCCCACGGCGCTGCTCGACTCCCAGTTCGCCACGCTCCAGCCGCTCCAGGCGGACGAGGCGGGGGTCGCCGTGGACGTCGCGGGCAGCCCGGCGGAGATCACCGAGCGGGCGGCGCACGCCCTCGGCTCGCTCCCCGAGCCGATCGGCTAGCCCCTCACCGGTCCCCTTCTCCCCCGACTCCCCAACGCAAGGGAAACACCCCGTGACCAGACTCAGCGTCGAGATGCTGGCAGCGGACGCACCCGAGCCGATCACCTCGGCCGGCCACGCTCAGCTGGGCATCGCCGTCCTGGCGGGCATCGCCGTCATCGTCCTGCTCATCACCAAGTTCAAGCTGCACGCCTTCCTGGCGCTGACCATCGGGTCGCTGGCGCTCGGCGCGATCGCCGGGGCGCCCCTGGACAAGGTCCTCACCAGCTTCAGCGCCGGCCTCGGCTCCACGGTCGCCGGTGTCGGTGTGCTGATCGCCCTCGGCGCGATCCTCGGCAAGATGCTCGCCGACTCCGGCGGTGCCGACCAGATCGTCGACACCATCCTGGCCAGGGCGGGCGGGCGCTCGATGCCGTGGGCGATGGTGCTCATCGCCTCCGTGATCGGACTGCCGCTGTTCTTCGAGGTCGGCATCGTGCTGCTGATCCCGGTGGTGCTGATGGTGGCCAAGCGCGGCAACTACTCGCTGATGCGCATCGGCATCCCGGCGCTCGCGGGCCTGTCCGTGATGCACGGCCTGGTGCCGCCGCACCCCGGTCCGCTGGTCGCGATCGACGCCGTCGGGGCCGACCTGGGCGTGACCCTGGCGCTCGGCGTCCTCGTCGCCATCCCCACGGTGATCATCGCGGGGCCGGTGTTCTCCAGGTACGCGGCCCGCTGGGTCGACGTCCCGGCCCCCGAGAAGATGATCCCGCAGCGCGCCTCCGAGGAACTGGAGAAGCGTCCCGGCTTCGGCGCCACGCTCTTCACCGTGCTGCTCCCGGTGATCCTCATGCTCGCCAAGGCGCTGGTCGACATCGTCGTGGACGACCCCGAGAACCCGGTGCAGCGCGTCTTCGACGTCATCGGCGCCCCGATGATCGCCCTGCTGGCCTCGGTGCTGGTCGGCATCTTCACGCTGCTGCGGCCCGCCGGGTTCTCCAAGGAGCGGATCTCGCCGCTGGTCGAGAAGAGCCTCATGCCGATCGCGGGCATCCTGCTGATCGTCGGCGCGGGCGGTGGCTTCAAGCAGACGCTCATCGACACGGGTGTGGGGCAGATGGTCCTCGACATCTCCGAGGACTGGGCCATCCCCGCGCTGCTGCTGGCCTGGCTGATCGCCGTGGTGATCCGGCTCGCGACCGGTTCGGCGACGGTGGCCACGGTCTCGGCGGCCGGTCTGGTCGCCCCGCTCGCGGCGGACATGTCCACCACGCACGCCGCCCTCCTCGTCCTGGCCATCGGCGCCGGATCGCTGTTCTTCAGCCATGTCAACGACGCCGGGTTCTGGATGGTGAAGGAGTACTTCGGGCTGAGCGTCGGCCAGAACATCAAGACCTGGTCCGTGATGGAGACGATCATCTCGGTGGTCGCCGGCGGTCTGGTCCTGCTGTTGTCCCTGGTGATCTAGGAGCGCCGCGCCGCGCCGCGCCACGGCGCCGTGAGCCGTGGCGCGGTCGTGCCTGCGCGGGGGCGTCGTGGCTCGTCGCGCGGTTCCCCGCGCCCCTGGGGTGAAGGGCTACTCGCGCCACAGAGGGTGTTCCCTGTCCGCCCACTCACCGCTCACCCTGCCCGTGCGCATGCCCCTTCTCGCCTCCGGGTCCGCCAGGGCCATGCCGATGTGGCCGGCCAGGACGATGCCGAGGGTGAGGGCCAGCCAGTCGTGGACGAAGGTCGCGCTGGTGCGCCAGAAGAGCGGGGTGAGGTGGGTGAGCCACATCATCAGGCCCGTGGCGAGCATGACCACGCTCGCGCCGGCGATCCAGGCCGCGTAGATCTTCTGGCCGGCGTTGAACTTGCCCGCCGGGCGGGAGCCGTGCCGTGCGTCGCGGCGCAGGGCGGCACGCAGCCAGGTGCGGTCGTGCGGGCCGAAGCGGTTGAGGCGGCCCAGGTCGGCGCGGAAGGCACGGGAGGCCAGGCCCGCCAGCACCGGGACGGGCAGGGCGAGCCCCGACCAGACGTGCAGCGTGACGACGAGGGCGCGGCGGCCGACGAGTTCGGCGAGCTGCGGGACGTAGAGGCAGGCCGCCGTCACCACGCAGACGCCCATCAGCGCGGCCGTGGTGCGGTGGATCCAGCGCTGTGCCGGGGTGAAGCGGCGCACGTCGGCCGCCGCCGGGCGCGGGTCAGCTCGTAGGCTCATCGTCCCGTCCGTTCGAGCGGCCCACCCAGGCGTCGACGTCGTAGCCGCGCTCCTCCCAGTAGCCCGGCCGGACCTCGTCGGTGACGGTGATGCCGGAGAGCCACTTGGCGGACTTGTAGAAGTACATGGGCGCCACATAGAGGCGGACCGGGCCGCCGTGGGAGTGGCCGAGGTCCTTGTCCCGCATGCGCAGGGCGACCAGGACGTCGGCGCGGCGGGCCTGGCCGAGGGTGAGGCTCTCGGTGTACGTGCCGTCGAAGCAGGTGAAGCGGATCGCCCGGGCCGTGGGGCGGACTCCGGCCGCGTCCAGGAGGCGGGACAGGCGTACGCCTTCGAAGGGGGTGTCCGGGACGCGCCAGCCGGTGACGCACTGGACGTCGCGGACCATGCGGGTCTGCGGGAGGGCTCTGAGGTCGGCCAGGGTGTAGGTCGTGGGGTGGTCGACCAGGCCGTCGACCCTGAGGCGGTAGGTGCCGGCGTTCTTGCGCGGAACCGACGAGGCGACCGAGTAGTAGCGGAAGCCGCCGCCGTTCGGGAGCAGGCCGGTCAGGCCGGTGGGGTCCTGGTCGGCGGCGCTGCCGAGGAAGCCCTCCAGGCCGCGTTGCAGCGGGGGTGCGGCGACCACGCCGAGGGCGCCCAGGGCGAGGGTGCCGAGGAAGACGCGGCGGCCGACCGGGGTGCCCCGGTCCTCGGGGTGGTCTGCGTCCACGCCCTCGTGTCTGTCCTGATTCACGTACGCATTCGAACACCCGCGGTCCCTCCAGGACAGGGATCGCGGGTGCTCGTCAGAGTTCCGTAACCACTTCTCGTGCGGGCACGGTCAGGACGACGCCGCCTTGTCCAGCTGGAAGGCCTCGTTGCCGAGTCCGATCCGGGCGTGCTTCTGGGGAGCGCGGGCGCGCAGGACCAGGCCGAGGACCAGGCCGGAGACGCAGGCGAGGCCGATGATGCCGGGCAGCACCCAGCTCAGTGCGGAGCCGGGGCCGGCGCCGACCAGGACGTCGAAGTCCCTGACGGTGTAGCCGGCGATGACGAGCAGGGCGATCCCGGCCAGCGTGGAGGTGACCAGCCGCCAGGCCTGGGCGCCGGCGGCGCCGCGGCGGACGAAGAAGACGACGACCGACAGGGAGGCCGCCGCCATGAGGACGATCACGCCGAGGGCGCCGATGTTGCCGAGCCAGGTGAACAGGTGCAGAACGGGGGCGGTCGGGTCGCCGGCCGGCCTGTCGTCGGCGATCGCGAAGGCGCTCACGACCACCACGGCCACCCCGCTCTGCAGCAGCGAACCGGTGCCGGGGGCACCGCTGCTGCCGCTGGTGCGGCCGAAGGCGGCGGGCAGCAGGCCCTCGCGGCCCATGGCGAAGGCGTACCGGGCGACGACGTTGTGGAAGCTGAGCAGGGCCGCGAACATGCCGGTGACGAACAGGACGTGCAGCACGTCCGTGAAGGTGCCCCCGAGGCGGGACTCTGTGAGGAAGAACAGCAGTCCGGCGCTCTGCTTCTGCGCCGTGCCGACGATCGCGGCGGGGCCGGTGGCGACGGTCAGGGCCCAGCTGCTCAGCGCGAAGAAGACGGCGACCCCGCCGACGGCGAGGAACATCACGCGCGGCACCAGCACGTGCGGGCGGCTGGTCTCCTCGGCGTACACGGGGGCCTGCTCGAAGCCGAGGAACGCGGCGACGCAGAAGCACAGCGCGGTGCCGACGCCCGCGCCGGTGAGGGTGTCGGGGTTGAAGGCGTGCAGCGACAGGCCCTCCTTGCCGGGGTCGGCGAGGGCCGCGATGTCGAAGATCACCACCAGGAGCACCTCGATGACCAGCAGGACGCCGAGTACGCGGGCGTTGACGTCGATCTTCAGCCAGCCCAGCAGCCCGACGGCGAGCGCGGCCACGAGGGCCGGTATCCACCAGGCGACCTCGATCTCGGCGTAGGTGGCGAGGAGCCCGGAGACCTCGAAGCCGAGGATGCCGTAGATGCCGATCTGGAGCGCGTTGTAGGCGACGAGGGCGACCAGGGCGGCACCCGCTCCGGCGGTGCCGCCGAGGCCGCGGGCGATGTAGGCGTAGAAGGCGCCCGCGTTGTGGACGTGGCGGCTCATCTCGGCGTAGCCGATGCCGAACAGGATCAGGACGACGCCCAGGACCACGAAGAGCAGGGGCTGGCCGACGATGCCCATCACCGCGAATGTGGTGGGCATGACACCTGCGACGACCATGAGCGGGGCGGTCGCGGCGAGCACGGAGAGCAGCAGGCCCCCGGTGCCGAGCCGGTCGGCGCGCAGGGCGCGCTCCTGCCCCTTGAACGTACTGATGCCGCCTGGGGCGGAGGTGTTCGTTGTCGAACTGTCCGTGGTCATCGGGAGGGCGTCCTCACTGGTGGGATACGGGGGTCAGGCCGCGCCGAGCGCGCCGGCGCGGGCGGCGGCGAAGGCGGTGTGCGGGTCGCGGTCCGGGTACGACCAGGGCGCTGGGGTGGCGTGGCGGCCGATCCGGTGGAACAGGGCGGCGGCCTCGGCGCCCCGCCCCTCGCAGAACTTGGCGTGGGCGAGGAAGTTCAGGTCGATCAGCCGCCGCGGATGGCCCTCCAGCTCCCACTCCAGCCACCAGTCGAAGGCGGCCTTCATCACCTGCCGGGCACGGCGGCCGGTCCAGTGGCCCGAGGCGGCCGGGTCGGGGGACTCATGCCCGGCGGCGGCCAGGGCGCGGTAGCGCTCGGCGTGGGCGATGACCGGCAGGATCGCGAGCGGGGAGTCGGCGGGTGCCTGTTCGGCGGCCCAGTTGGCGAAGTCGTAGACCTCGTGCAGGGGGTCGGGGCCGGCCTCCGTGCGACGGCCGGCCAGGCGGGCGACCATCAGGTGGTGGGCGTGGTGGTGGTCGGCGTACCGGGCGCGGACCTGCTCGAAGGTCCGGATGACGTCCTGGTCGCCGCCGACCGCGCACTCCAGCATGAGCAGTCCGAGCCAGGGGGTGGGGTCGGCCGGGTGGCGGTCGGCGGCCTCCTGGATGGCCTCGCGGGCGCGGGCCGGTCTGGCCTTGCCGTGCAGGACACGCCGGACCTCGGCCACGGCGAGCAGGACGGGGGCGTCGGCGGACTCGGGTTCGGCGAGCAGCCACTCGCGGGCCCAGGCGGCCGTGTAGGACTCGCGGGCCAGGACCGCCACGCGGTGGCCGCGGCGGTCCCAGTCGTCCCCGGTGTGGACCAGCAGGGAACGGGCGCTCTGCCAGCGGCCCTGTGCCAGGGCGGCGCGCGCGGTCACGAGGTCGGCGTCGTCGAGGGCCTCGTCGAAGGCCTGCGCCGCACGCTTGCGGCCACGGCCGAGGGGAGGCGGGGGTGGGGACACCGCGGGACTTCCTCACGCGCTCTTCTGGTGTTTCGGCTCACGGTGGTCACCGGTGTGCGAGTGTGCGCACCGCCATGAACTGATCACGGACAGCCAACCCCCCGCCAACGGTTGCCGTCAAGGCCCGTCGTCGCGTTACACGCGTCAAGTGCCGTTCCTCATGAGGGGTTTGGGATCGAGGAGGCCCCTGAGGAGTCAGTGACATGCAGTTGAATCACCCCTTTCGCCCTTTGTGGCGTACGTCATAGCGTGCGGCGGCAGCGGCCCCGACGATGGCAGGACGTACGGGCGCGCCGGGCGAGCCGGCCGGTACAGTCGGCCCCTACGCAACCGTGACCCGACCTGATCATCGAGGTACACCGCGTGTCGGTTCTTGTCCTGGCCCTCGCCCTGAGCGCCGCCTGCTGCCTGGGCTTCGGGTTCGTCCTGCAGCAGAACGCGGCCCAGCGGGCCCCACTGAACGACTTCCTCTCCTTCCGGCTCCTGCTCGACCTGGTCAAGGTGCCCCGCTGGCTCGGTGGCATCGGCCTGATGGTGGCCGGCATGGCACTGGGCGCCGCCGCGCTCGGGCAGGGCGAGCTGTCGCTGGTGGAGCCGCTGCTGGCCACGAATCTGCTCTTCGCGCTCGCACTGTCCCGCAAGCAGTCCCGGCAGCCATTGGGCCGCCAGGGCTGGGCGGGTCTGCTGCTGCTCGCGGGCGGCGTCACGGCGTTCATCGTGGCGGGGCGGCCCGAGGGCGGCACGGCGAGCGCCGATCCGGTACGGCAGTGGCTGATCATCGGCGTGATGATCGCGCTCGCCCTGCTCCTGACCGCTCGCGGCCGGCGCTCCCGGCTGGGCTCGGGGCCGGTGCTGCTGGCGCTGGCCGCCGGGCTGCTGTACGGAGTGCAGGACGCGCTGACCCGGGTGAGCGGGCAGACGGTCGCCGAGGGTGGTCTGGCCGAGCTGATGACCGGCTGGCAGCCCTACGCCGTCCTGGCGCTCGGCGTCACCGGGCTGGTCCTCGTGCAGAGCGCCTTCGAGACGGCGTCCCTGCGCAAGTCGCTGCCCGCCCTGACCGCGGCCCAGCCGCTCGCCGGGATCGTCTGCGGTGTCGGCTTCCTGGGCGACCGGCTGCGCACCGACGCGGTGGCGCTGACCTGGGAGGCCGGAGGTCTGGCGGCCGTGGTCGCCGGGATCGTGCTGCTGGGGCTGCATCCGGCGATGCCCACGGGGGCGCCGCGGCCCGCGCCGGTCGCCGCGCCGGCCGTGAGCCCGGCCTCCTCCTGACGACCCCCGCCCGGCCCCTGCTTGGATGAGGCCATGAGCGCTGCTGACGAGATCCTCGACATCGTCGACGAGCACGACCGGGTGGTCGGTCAGTCCCCCCGGGGCGAGGCCTACGCCCGGGGACTGCGGCACCGCTGCGTGTTCGTCCAGGCCCGGGACGCCGAGGGCCGGATCTTCGTGCACCGGCGGACCCCGGCCAAGCTGGTCTTCCCCTCCCTGTACGACATGTTCGTCGGCGGGGTCGTCGGCGCGGGCGAGGCCTACGACACGGCCGCCCTGCGCGAGGCCGAGGAGGAACTGGGGGTGTGCGGCCTGCCGGACCCGCGCTTCCTCTTCAAGTTCCGCTACGACGACGGCGCCGGCCGCAGCTGGTGGTCGGCGGTGTACGAGGTGCGCTGCGAGCTGCCCGTGCGACCGCAGGTGGAGGAGGTCGACTGGCACGCCTTCCTGCCCGAGGACGAGGTGGAGCGGCACCTGGCCGACTGGGCGTGGGTGCCGGACGGGCTGGCGGCGTACGAACGGCTCAGGGCGTTCCGGGCCGCGGGCTGACGCGGTGGGCGATCCCGCCCCGGGTAGGGTCGCGCACGTGATCGAGTTCGTACGGAACGTCCGGTTGTGGTTCGCGCCCGCGGAGGTGCGGCGGGACGGTGAGACGCCCGACTACCGGTTCTCGCTGGCGAACGAACGCACCTTCCTCGCCTGGCTGCGCACCGCGCTCGCGCTGATCGGCGGCGGCTTCGCCGTGGACCAGTTCCTGCCGGACCTGCGCTGGGGCTGGCGGGTCGGGCTGGCGCTGGCCCTGCTGGCCGCGGGCGTGCTCTGCTCGCTCCGGGCGGTCAACCACTGGGTGCGCTGCGAGCGGGCCATGCGCCGGGGCGAGGACCTGCCGGTGTCCCGGTTCCCCGCGCTGCTGAGCCTCGTCGTGGCGGTCGTGGCCGTCGCGATGGTCTTCGTCGTGCTCGTGGGGTGGGAGGGGTGAGCCCGGCGGCGGTCCGGCGGGATGCCGGTCGCGATCCCGGGCTGCAGCCGGAACGGACCCGGCTCGCGTGGCGGCGTACGACCCTGTCCGGCACGGTCGTCGCCTTGCTCGCCGTGAAGACCACGCTGCACGGCGGGGCGTCCGCGGCCGGGATCCTGGCGTGCGCGCTGTGCTGTGTGCTCTGGCTGGGAGTCCTCGGCATCGCCCACCGCCGGATCCGCGTCCTCGCGGCGACGCCCGGTCCCGTGGCCTTCGCGCCCCGGCACGCCGCGGCGGCGGTGCTGTGCACGGTGGCGATGGCGGTGTGCGGGGCGGCTCTCGTCCTCTAGGCGGTGCCCCACTCGGGACCGCGCGACTCTCACTCGCCGTCGCTCCCCCAGTCCACCGTCACGACGATCTTGCCCCGGGTGCGGCCCTCCTGGTTCAGCCGGTGCGCGTCCGCCGCCCGCTCCAGCGGGAACGTCTCGTCGACGTGCACGCTCACCACGCCCTGCTCCGCCAGTCCGGACAGCCGGCGCAGGTCCTCGGCGTCGGGGCGGACGAAGTAGTAGCGGCCGCCGTAGTTCACCACCTCGTTGTCGGCGATGGACACCAGCCGGCCCTCGGGGGCGAGCAGGTTGGCGGAGGCCTTCAGCGCGTCCCCGCCGACCGTGTCGAAGACCGCGTCCACCCCCTCGGGCGCCAGCCCCCGCACCCGCTCCCCCAGGCCCTCCCCGTACGTCACCGGCTCCCCGCCCAGGCCGCGCACGAAATCGTGGTTCGCCTCGCTCGCCGTACCGATCACCCGCGCCCCGAGGTGGATGCCGAGCTGCACGGCGATCGAGCCCACGCCACCGGCCGCCGCGTGCACCAGGACGGTCTCGCCCCGCTTCACTTCGAGCACCCTGCGCAGCACCTGGTAGGCGGTGAGCCCCACCAGGGGCAGGCCGGCCGCCTCCTCCCAGGTGAGGTTGCGCGGCTTGGGCGCGAGGGTGCGCAGGGGCGCGGCCACGTACTCGGCGAAGGTGCCGCGGGAGAGGAAGTCCTCCCGGACGTAGCCGATGACCTCGTCCCCGACGTCGAACTCCGAGACGGCCACGCCGGGCCGGACGACGACGCCCGCGAGGTCCCAGCCGGGCACCACGGGGAAGACGGGGGCGAGGACAGGCTCCAGATGACCCTCGCGGGCCTTCCAGTCGACGGGGTTCACGGCCGCCGCCCGCACCTTCACCAGCACCGCGTCCGGGCCGACCACGGGGTCGCGCACCTCCCCGAACGCCAGCACCTCGGGCCCGCCGTACCGGGAGTAGCTGATCGCCTTCATGGATCCGACCCTCAAGGCTCGGCGGTCGGCGCGCAACCTGGATGGCCTGAACGAACCGGCCGGAAAGCCCCCGGGAGCCCCGCGCGGGCCGCCGTCGGCCTATCGTGGCTCCGATCACGTTTCGGCCCCCCTCTGGACGACATACCGACCGGTCGGCATCATGAGTCGGGAACTGTTCCCCCTGCCCGTAGGAGCGACGCATGAGCCCCGACCACCCGCCCGGACTCGATCTCGACCGGCTGCGCGGCCTGCTCGACCGGGAGCGGCCCGGACTGGTCGGCGGACCGCTGTCCGGCCGGCTGATCGAGGGCGGACGGTCGAACCTCACGTACGCGGTCTCCGACGGCAGCGAGCGGTGGGTCGTACGACGGCCCCCGCTCGGCCACGTCCTGGCCACCGCGCACGACATGAAGCGCGAGCACCGGGTGATCAGCGCGCTGCACCCGACCGCGGTGCCGGTGCCGCGGCCGGTGCTGCTGTGCGAGGACGAGGAGGTGCTCGGGGCGCCCTTCTACGTCATGGAGTTCGTCGAGGGCACGCCCTACCGCACGGCCGACCAGCTCGTCCCGCTCGGTGCGCAGCGCACCCGGGGCACGGTGCTGAACCTGGTCGACACGCTGGTGGAGCTGCACGCGGTCGACCCGGCCGAGGTGGGTCTGGCCGACTTCGGCCGGCCCGAGGGCTTCCTGGACCGGCAACTGCGGCGCTGGGGCAAGCAGCTGGACGCCTCCCGCAACCGCGACCTGGACGGCATCGACGAGTTGCACGCCGCGCTCGGGCGCGAGCTGCCCCGCTCCCCCGCCCCGGCCGTGGTGCACGGCGACTACCGGCTCGACAACGTGCTGATCGGCGAGGACGACTCGATCCGGGCCATCCTCGACTGGGAGATGTCGACGCTGGGCGACCCGCTCACCGACCTCGGCCTGCTGGTCATGTACAGCATGCCGCTCGGCATGCCCGGGTCCCCCGTCTCCACCACCGCCGAGGCGCCCGGGCATCCAGCACCGTCCGAACTCATCGAGCGGTACGCCGCGCGCTCGGGACGCGACGTCTCCGCGGTCTCCTGGTACACGGCCTTCGCCTGGTTCAAGCTCGCCGTGATCCTGGAGGGCATCCACTACCGCTACACGCTCGGCCAGACGGTCGGGCGCGGCTTCGACCGCATCGGCGACCTCGTGCCCGTCTTCGTCCGGCACGGACTGACCACGCTCAACGAAGGCCTCCAGGAGGGCTGATCGGTATGGACTTCGCTTTCGACACGCGCACCGAAGAGCTGCGCGCCAAGCTCCTCGCCTTCATGGACGAGTACGTCTACCCGGCCGAGGCCGTCGCGCACGAGCAGCGCGAGCGGCTCGACTCCCCGTGGGAGACCGTGCCCGTGGTGGAGGAGCTGAAGGCCGAGGCCCGCAGGCAGGGCCTGTGGAACCTCTTCCTGCCGGACTCCGAGTACGGCGCCGGGCTCACCAACCTGCAGTACGCGCCCCTCGCCGAGATCATGGGCCGCTCCCCGCAACTGGCGCCGACGGTGACGAACTGCGCGGCGCCCGACACCGGCAACATGGAGGTGCTCACCCAGTTCGGCGACGAGCAGCAGCGCAAGCAGTGGCTGGAGCCGCTGCTGGCGGGCGAGATCCGCTCGGCGTTCGCGATGACCGAGCCGGACGTGGCCTCCTCCGACGCCACCAACATCACCACCCACATCGAGCGGGACGGCGACGAGTACGTCATCACCGGCCGCAAGTGGTACATCTCCGGGGCCATGCACCCCGACTGCAAGATCTTCATCGTCATGGGCAAGACCGACCCGGACGGGGAGGACATCCGGCGCCAGCAGTCCATGGTGCTGGTGCCGCGCGACACCCCGGGCGTCACGATCACGCGCGCCATGCAGGTGTTCGGGTACGAGGACCACTACCACGGCGGGCACGCCGAGGTGGTCTTCGACCAGGCGCGCGTGCCGGTGTCCAACCTCGTCGGCGAGGAGGGCGGCGGATTCGCCATCGCGCAGGCGCGACTCGGGCCCGGCCGCATCCACCACTGCATGCGGCTGATCGGCATGGCCGAGCGGGCGATCGAGCTGATGTGCCGGCGGGCGGTGTCGCGCCATGCCTTCGGCAAGGCGCTGGCGCAGCAGGGCGTGGTGCACAACTGGATCGCCGACGCGCGCGTGACGGTGGAGCAGCTGCGGCTGCTGGTGCTGAAGACGGCGTGGCTGATGGACACGGTGGGCAACCGCGGGGCGCACACCGAGATCCAGGCCATCAAGATCGCGACCCCCCGGGCGGTGGTGGAGATCCTCGACCGGGCGATCCAGCTGCACGGGGCGGGTGGCGTGAGCCAGGACTTCCCGCTGGCGGAGCTGTACGCGGGGGCGCGGACGCTGATGATCGCGGACGGGCCGGACGAGGTGCACCAGCGGTCGCTGGCCCGACGGGAGCTGAAGAGGTACCTGTGAGGCCGGGGGGTTCAGGGGGCGCGGGGCCCCTGAACCCCGGTCGGCGTGTTACGGGCGCAGGGCGCGCAGCAGCAGGTCGGCCAGGTGGTCGGCGACCTCCTGGGGGCTGAGCGGCCCGTCCGGGCGGTACCAGGTCGACAGGTGGTGGACCGAGCCGAAGTGGTAGTCCACGACCAGGTCGGCCGGCGTCGCCCTGGAGAAGACGCCCGCCTCCTGGCCCTCCTCGACCAGCGCGCGGAAGCGCTCGTGGTAGCGCCGCCGCTCCGCCCGCACCTGCTTGTTCTTCTCCGGGCTGAGGTGGTGCATCGACCGCCAGAAGATCGACGCGTCGTCGAGGTTGTCGATCGTCGTCACCACGACGTCCGCCGCCGCGGCCCGCAACCGCTTCTCGACCGGCTCGTCCGCACCCGCCACCGCGTCCAGCCGCTCCTGCTGGATGCGCAGCACGCGCGCGTACACCTCGTGCAGGAGGTCGTCCTTCGAGCCGAAGTAGTGGTACAGCGCCCCTTTGGTGACACCGGCCGCCTCGACGATCTCCTGCACCGAGGTGCGGTCGTAGCCCTGCTCCGCGAAGAGCCGGGTGGCGGCGGCCAGCAGCCGCTGAGGGACGGGAGTGCCGTCCGGGTCCGTGGTCCTGGGCACTGCCGCCACCTGCCTTTCCGTACTGCTGTCAGTTGCCTTGTGTCCGGGAACGCAGTTCCCGACGGAGGATCTTCCCACTGGCCGTCTTCGGCAAGTCCGGCAGGATCTCCACCTGGCGCGGGTACTTGTAGGCGGCCAGTCTCTCCTTGCAGTGGGCGGCCAGCGCATCCGGGTCCGTCTCGGCGCCCGGGCGCAGGCTGATGTACGCCTTGACGGTCTCGCCGCGGTACCCGTCGGGCACGCCCACCACGGCGGCCTCCCGCACCGCCGGGTGCGTGTAGAGCACGTCCTCGACCTCGCGCGGCCACACCTTGAAGCCGGACGCGTTGATCATGTCCTTCTTGCGGTCGACGACGTACAGCCAGCCCTGCTCGTCCATGAAGCCGATGTCGCCGGTGCGCAGCTCGGCGCCGGGGAAGGTCGCGGCGGTGGCGTCGGGGCGGCGCCAGTAGCCGGGCACGACCTGGGGGCCGCCGACGACGATCTCGCCCTGCTCGCCGAAGGGCACCTCGTCACCGTGGTCGTCGACGATCCGCACGACCGTGTCGGGGCCGGGCAGGCCCACCGCGAGGGTCCCGGAGACCGGGTCGACGGGCGCCTCCAGGCCGGGCGGCACGGAGGCGCAGGGCGCGGTGCACTCGGTCAGTCCGTAGCCGTTGCGGATGTACGGGCCGAAGCCCGCCCGGAACTTCTCCACCAGTGCCGGGGGCAGCGGGGCGCCGCCGGAGGAGATCACCCGGAAGGAGGAGAAGTGGTCCCGGGTGACCGAGGGGTGCGCGGCCAGGGCCATGAAGGCCGTGGACGGGCCGACCGTGTAGTGCGGCCGGTGCTCGGCGAACGCGTCGAGGACGACGCCCGCCTCGAAGCGGTAGGCCAGCACGAGCGTGCCCCCGCTGTTCAGGCAGGCACCGAACTGGCAGACCATGCCGGTGATGTGGAACAGGGGTGCCAGCGCGAAGTACACGGGCCGCTCGGGCAGGCCGAGGCCGGTCCGCTGCCGCTCGGCGTTGTACATGATGTTGCGGTGCGTGTTGGTGGCGCCCTTGGGCGTGCCGCTGGTGCCGGAGGTGTAGCTGATCAGCGCGATGGCGGCCGGGTCGGGGTCCCGGTCCTCCGGCGCCTTGTGCCCGGCCCGCGCCACGGCCACCAGGTCGTCCGCGTCCGGGGCCTGCGGCAACCGCTCGAAGGTCAGCACGCGCGCGTCGCTGCGGGTCTGGAAGTCCAGTTCGCACCCGGTGAGCACGATCCGCACCGGCGAGTCGGCCGCCGTCTCGCGCAGGTACGACTCCCAGGCCCGGTCCGAGCAGATCAGCGCGGCCACCTCGCCGTCGCGCAGGACGTGGGCCACCTCGCCCGATTTGTACATCGGGTTGACGGGCACGACGACCGCGCCCGCCTTCCAGGCGCCGAGCACGGCGAGCACGAAGTGCGGGGAGTTCTGCAGCAGCACCGCGACCCGGTCGCCGCGCTCCAGCCCCCGTGCCGCGAGGTGCCCGGCGACGGAGTCGCTGAGCGCGTCGGCGTCCCGGTAGGTCAGCCGGCCGTCGAAGTAGGCCAGGAAGTCGGCGTCCGGCGCCTCGGCCACCACCCGGCGCAGGGCGTGCACCAGGGAGTCCGCAGGGTCGATGGGGCCCTTCTGGGCGTCGCTGAGCAGGGCGAGCCAGGGCTTGGCCGCGTAACGGGATCCGGTCACCGGCCGGCCTCCCACTGCTGCTGGAGGCGGTTCATGCCCGACAGCCACCGGTCGGGGTCCCCGGCCCGGGCCTGGTAGTACCCGGCCACCTCGGGGTGCGGCAGGATCAGAAAGCGGTCCTCCTCGACGCCCTTGAACAGGGCGTCCGCCACGTCCTCCGGCTCGATCGCGGTCGGCTGGAGCACCAGGTCGCCCGCGCTGCCCGTCGCGGCCAGCATGTCGGTGCGCACGCCCTGCGGGCAGATGGCGTGGACCTTCACGCCCCGGTGCCGGTAGGTCAGCGACAGCCACTCGGCGAAGGCGAGGGCGCCGTGCTTGGTGACGGCGTAGGGGGCGGCGCCGATCATGGTGAGCAGCCCGGCGGCGGAGACGGTGGAGACGAACCGTCCGCTGCCGCGCTCCAGCCAGTGGGGCAGCAGGGCGTGGGCTGCCCGGACGTGCGCCATCACGTTCACGTCCCAGGAGGCGGCCCAGGCCGTCTCGTCCAGCGGCCCGTCCGCGTCGCCGTCCCCGAAGGCGACTCCGGCGTTGGCGCAGTAGACGTCGACGGTTCCGTCGAGCGCGTCCCGGGCGTCGTCGACGATCGCCGAGGCGTCGCCGGCCACGGCCGTCCCGCCGATCTCCTCCGCGACGCGCTTGGCCCGCTCGGCGTCCAGGTCGTTGACGATCACCCGGGCACCCTCGGCGGCGAACCGCCGGGCGAGCGCGGCTCCGATCCCGCCCCCGGCTCCCGTGACAACGACGCCCGACCCCTGAAAGGCTCCCACCATCGGTCTCCTTAAGACGCGGCTCAGCAACAGGCCCAGACTAACCGGTCGGTATGTTTGAAGGAAGGGGGTGGCGCAGCACCCTAGGGGCGCGAGGAACTGCGCGACCAGCCACGACGAACCGGCAGAAAACGGATCACGGAGGCCACTTCATGCGCCCTTCCAGACGAGCCGTCCTCACGGCAGCCGCCACGGCCGCCGTCTCGACAGCGCCCACCGCCGCCGCAGCCCCGCCCCACCACCGGCTCCGCACCGGCTTCGAACGACTCGCCCGTGACGGCTACGCCCTGCTGGCCGGCCAGAAGGCCGGCGTCGTCACCAACCCCACCGGCATCACCCGCGAGGCCCGTCACATCGTCGACGTGATGCACGCGGACGACCGTGTCGACCTCACCGCCGTCTTCGGCCCGGAGCACGGCTTCCGCGGCACCGCCCAGGCCGGCGGCTCCGAGGGCCGCCACGACGACCCGGCCACCGGACTGCCCGTCTACGACACGTACCTCAAGAGCGGCCGCCCGCTCGCGGACATCTTCACCGCGTCCGGCGTCGACACGGTCGTCTTCGACATCCAGGACGTCGGCGCGCGCTTCTACACGTACATCTGGACCCTGTACGACTGCATGGAGGCGGCGCAGCTCGCGGGAAAGCGGTTCGTGGTGCTGGACCGGCCCAACCCGGTCACCGGCCGGGCGGCCCTCGGGCCCGTCCTGCACCGGGAGTTCGCGACGTTCGTCGGACGGCAGCCGATCTCGCAGGCGCACGGCATGACCGTCGCTGAGCTGGCGCGGCTGTTCAACGGCGAGTTCCTGACCGAGCCGGTGCCGCTGGAGACCGTGACGATGTCGGGCTGGCGGCGCTCGGACTTCTACGACGCCTCCGGGCTGCCCTGGGTGCCGCCGAGCCCCAACATGCCCACGCCGGAGACGGCGCTGGTGTACTCCGGGACGTGTCTGTTCGAGGGCACCAACCTGTCGGAGGGGCGCGGCACCACCCGGCCGTTCGAGCTGCTCGGCGCGGAGGGGATCGACCGGCGCTGGGCGGCCGCCGCGAACGAACTCGCCCTGCCCGGGGTCCGGTTCAGGGAGGCGTACTTCGCGCCCACCTTCTCCAAGTTCCAGGGGAGGACGATCGGCGGGGTGCAGCTCCATGTGCACGACCGGGCGGCCTTCGACCCCGTGCGCACCGGGGTCGGCCTGCTGGTCACCGCCAAGCGGGTCTGGAGCGGCTTCGCCTGGCGCCCGGACCACTGGATCGACAGACTCACCGGCAGCACGCGCGTGCGCACGATGATCGACGCGGGCGCGGACACCGACGAGGTCGTGGCCGGGTGGCAGGAGGAGCTCGCGGCGTTCCGCCGGACCCGGCGGAAGTACCTCCTCTACCGCTGAGCGGCCCGCGGCCCCGCGTCGGGGGCGGCCGGCGCGCCCAGCGACATGCTGTACGCGGGACCCGCCCGGCCGGTCCCGGCGGCGGGGCCGCGTCCGCTGACCCGCCGCCGGACGGTACGTCACCGCGTACCCGGCGTGCTCACCGGTGCGACGTGAACTCCACGACCTGCTGGTAGGTGGGCCGGTTCTGCCAGCTGATCGGACCGTGCCTGATGCCGCCGAGGGTGCGGTGGTTGATCGAGTCAGCACACCACTGGTCGCCCGCCGCGCACACGTCGTCGCCCGGGTAGACCTGTGCCATGGTCTTGCCGGCCGCCTCCTTCAGGGTGCGCACGAGGGTGTCGCGGCAGGCGCCGAGACTGCCGTCGCCGCAGTACGCGCGGGCCAGCGGGCCCCTCACCTGCTCGCCGAGGACGACCCGGATGTCCTTGTCGACGTAGCTCCACCAGCCGTACTGGAAGGAGCTCCCGGCGTGCGAGCCGGTCGGGCCGTGCGCCGCGGACGGGGACTCGTCGACAGGCAGGTTGGCGGTCATGGCCTGGTACAGCTCGCTGCCGAGCCCGGGCCGGAACTCGGCCTCGACCAGCAGCGGCCACCAGGCGTCCAGGATGCGGATCGCGTCGGCGTCGGCGTACGTGCGGGAGCCGGCGGAGCTCTCGGTGCGCTTGCCCCCGGCGGCCACCCAGGCCTGCAGCTTGCTCACGGCGTCCGCCGCGGCGGGGTCGGTGACCGGCG
Organism: Streptomyces sp.; assembly: GCF_031181705.1. Classification (GTDB taxonomy): domain Bacteria; phylum Actinomycetota; class Actinomycetes; order Streptomycetales; family Streptomycetaceae; genus Streptomyces. Next base: position 4,093 of record NZ_JAPSKN010000081.1, on the reverse strand, counting down.
CGCTGTTGACGACCTTCAGCAGCCTGGGCAGGACGTCCTCGGCCCGCAGGTCGGCGAGTCCGGCGTCCGCCATGGCCCTGACCAGCGAGGCCCGGGTGACCCCGCCCTGCCGGACCAGCTGCTGCACCCGGTCCTGCAGGAGGTCGCCGCGGTGCACGGATCCGTTGCCCCAGGGCGCGGTCGTGTAGTCCTTGGCCTGCTTGTTGTTCCAGGAGACGTAGTAGTCCTGGTCGACGGAGTGCGGATGCGCGGAGGGCGGGGTGTAGTCGGCGGTGTTGGTCGCCGGCTCCCAGTCGCGCCACTCGTACGCGGGACGGGCCCAGACCGGGAACTCGGCGTCGACGCCGCCGGCGCGGACCGGGTTGTCGCCGCTGTTGTAGTACGCGGTGTGCTCGGAGTCGGCGTAGAACCAGTTGAAGGTGTAGTTGATGTGCTGCACCGCCTTCTGGAAGTCCTCCGGGCCCTTCACGTAGCCGGGGTCGTTCAGCATCTGGAAGCCGATGATGGAGTCGGCCTCGTGCAGGAAGGACGAGCGCAGGGTGGTGTAGGCGACCTTCCTGCCGCCGACCGTGGCGCGGTACTCCACCGGCCCGTACTTCGTGCGCCACACGCGCATCGTGTAGGAACCGGCCGCGGTGCCGTCGGCGACCGTGGGCTTCCAGGCGTTCTTCTGCTCGACCTTCTCCATCGGCGTGCAGGTGCCGCGGTAGAGGTAGTGGTGGTCGTCCCGGCACAGTTCGACGGCGTACGTGTCGATGATGTCCTGGCCGGAGGTCGTGGCGCTCCACGCGTAGTCCTGGCCGCGGCCGAGCTCGACGTAGAAGCTCAGGCCGGCGAAGGAGGCGCCGCGGGCGCTGATGCCCGGGCCCTGGATCTCCTGGAGCAGCAGCAGTTGCGGAGCGAAGTAGCCGGTCTGGGGGCCGAACACGGCGACGGGATGACCGCTGGCGGTGTGCTTCCCGCTCACCACGAGGGCGTTGGACATGCCGCGCTTCGCGGAGGACAGGGCCGTCCTCGTCGCCTCGCGGGAGGCGCCGGTGGCGCTCGGCGCGGCGGCGCTGCCGGTGCGGTCGTACACGAGCGGCTCCGCGCGCACCGAGCCGGCGTCGGGCAGGGCCGTGCCCTGCGGGGCGTCGGGCCTGGTCGCGTACGGGAAGCTGCCGGTCTGCTGGGTGAGGACGGCCTCCGGGTCGTCGCGCATCCGGAAGGACTCCCAGACCCTGGTGCCCTCGGCGACGCCGTACCTCTCCTGGGCGGCCAGCAGGGAGATCGCGTTGTCGACCTCGCCGCCCCCGCCGGAGCCGAACAGCGCGCCGATGACCGAGGCGAGCGCCACCAGGTCGGTGATCTTGAAGTGTTCTATCTTCCCGGCGTTGGTGATTGAGTCCTTGTGCCCGGTGAGCACGTATTCACCGGGGAAGTAGCGGCCGCTGTCGGAGGCGTCGATGTAGGCGTTGATGCCGTCGAGGTAGGCCTTGGCGTCGGCGAGGGCCTGGGCGCCGCGTTCGCCGTTCGTGGCCACGGCGTTGTCGATCTGCGCCTGCAGATCCGCCTCGGTGTACGGGGCGTGCCGCCAGAACTGCTGCTCCAGCCCCTGGTTGGAGGGCGCGCCACCCGCGAAGGAGGTCAGCTGTCCCCGCCCGACGTGCCGGAAGACGTCCATCAGCCACAGCCGGTCCTGGGCCGCCGCCCAGCCGGCGCCGAACTCGGTGCCGTACCGCGTGGTGCCGGTGATGTGCGGCACGCCGGTCTTCTTGTCCCGGACGATCGTCACGTCACCCCGTCCGGCGGGCTTGACGGTGGAGGCGACCTGGTCCGCCGGAACGCCGAAGGACGCGTCGTTGAAGAAGGTGTTGATCTTTTCGTTGGTGAGCCCCGGATAGCCCTTGGCGAGGTCGTTGTAGGGCCCGAGCTGGTCCTCGGCGTGTTCGGGCTGGGTGCCGAAGGCCTGGTTGAGGAGGATCTGGGCGAGGGTGGCGTTGCCGTTCTGACCGGGCGGGAGGATGTCCGAACACTGGTTCCCACAGTGGTCGTTGGCGACCGGCGCGGCCTGCGCGTTCGCCGTCTCCGCAGCCGCCGCCGGGGAGAGTGGCGACAAAAGACCCGCGATCAGAGCGCATACGGATGCGGTCTTCAGGAACCCGGGGATTCCGCGGGGAGTTCTCAGTCTGTCGAGCACGGTGCGTGGGTGACGCCGTGGCATGGGGGCTCCTCCCGACGTGGGGTGGGCGGGATGTTACCGCCGGTATCCCCGCCTTTGAAGATGAACAAGCGTCACTTTTGGAAGTCAGCACAACAGGCACACGGATCACGGCAGTCGACAAGTGAGCTTCGTCGGACGGCTTATGGAGGGCATTTGAAATCGGATGGAGCCGATTCGCTTGTCGATACGTCTATTCGGCGACGTCTGTACGACGACGCCGAAGTGACCGGATGTACAGGTGCAGGTGTGACGGAGGTGCAGGACGATGGCCGGTTTCCGGAGTCTGGCGAGACAGGTCCGCGATCCGCGGTGCGATCTGGCCTTGCGGCGTTATTCGCTGCGCAAGTGCCTTGAGAGGTTCGCGCCGTACGGGCACAGGGCGACCTGGGACCACTTGTGCTCCCGGGCAGGGTTCGGCCCCGAGGACCGCTCCCCCGATCCGGCGCGGCTCGTGGCCGCACTGGACGAACTGGAGGAGGCGCGGGCGGTCTGGCTGGCCTACGAGGTCGAGTTCGCCGAGCGCCGCAAGAAGGAGAAGCACGACGGGCTGCGCCGGCCGGGCAGCGTGGACGACTGGCACCGGCTGACCTGGGGCGGTTTCGGCGTGGCGTGGTGCGACGACCCGGCGGTCCATCCCCGTGAACCGCTGGCCGAGGTACTGCGCCGGCTGATCGCCGCGCTGGAGCGGGAACCGGGCTCGGGCTGCCCGGTGTGCGGCGGGGAACGACTCACCTGGAGGTACGACCTGGACCACGAGCCCTCGACGGGCCCGGTCTGCACGGACTGCGGGATCCTGGTGCCGCGTCCCGTGCTCACGCCCGAAGCCCTGGCGGACGCCAGGCGGGCGAGGTTGCTGGTGTCGGCTTGACGGATGCGGGTGCGCGGGGGGTGCGCCGGGGATGCCGCACCCCCACTGCCGGTGGGACCTGGCACCATCGTCGACATGGTGCAGGTGTGTCTGAACGGTCCGCGGACGGCCGCTGACGGTACGGCGGTGCCGCTGACGCCCGAGGCGATGGCCGCCTCCGCCGCGGCCGCCGTCGCGGCCGGGGCCACGGACGTCCATGTCCATCCCAAGACGCCGTGCGGAAGGGACACGTTGTCGCCGCGGGTGCTGGCGGAGACCTTGACGGCGCTGCGTGCGCGCGTGCCGGTGCCGGTGGGGGTGACCACGGGGGCGTGGGCCGAACCGGACCCCGCCGCACGGCTCGACCGGATCCGAGGCTGGACGGTCCTGCCCGACCACGCCTCGGTCAACTGGCACGAGCCCGGCGCGGAGGAGGTCGCCGCCGCGCTGCTCGATCTCGGAGTGGGCGTGGAGGCGGGCATCTGGTCCGGCACGGACGGTGCACGGCGGTTCGCGTCCTCACCGCTCGGGCCGAGGGTGCTGCGGGTTCTCGCCGAGGTGACGGACCCGGACCCTGCGACGGCGGTGACGTCCGCCCGGGAGCTGTTGTCCGAGCTGGGATCCGCGCACGGCCGGCCCGTCCTGCTGCACGGGGAGGACGGGGGCGCGTGGCCGGTGCTGCGACTGGCGGGCGAGTTGGGGCTGGCGACGCGGATCGGGCTGGAGGACGTCCTGCACCTGCCGGACGGGCAACGGGCCGGTTCCAACGCGGAGTTGGTGGCGGCGGGGTTGGTGGAGCACGGGCGCTGAGGGCCGGGGCGCACACAGCCCGGCGGAACGGGGTCCCCGTACTGTCCGAGCAGAGGGCACCCCCAGCGCCAACGCGCCTTTCGCGGCAGCCGAGACGCACCCGCACCCGCCGGACGGCGCAAGGGGCCGTGCCGGGGGGTGTCCGCCCGCAGCGGTTGGCGCGTCAACGGGGAGTGAGTCGGCACGCACGTCGATCGCGCCGTTCCGAGGACGGACACCCCCCGGCGCGGCCC
>NZ_JAPSKN010000080.1 GCF_031181705.1 Streptomyces sp. | reverse complement strand
CGTAGCCCCACCGCCGTGAGCACCGCCCCGTACAGCGTGCCCACGGGCAGCAGCAGCCAGGCGAAGTCCGCGCCGTCCGCGCTCGCGTTCAGCCAGATCGTGAGCGCGATGACGGGCGCGCACAGCAGGGCGGCCCCGATCATCCCGCCGAAGATGGAGATCCAGGCGAGCCCGGTCTGCCCGGGGGCGACGTTCTTGTAGCCCTCCTGCGGGATGGAGTAGGGGAAGCGGGCGGAGGTCCACGCCCCGGTCGCGAGCATCGCGCCGAGCAGCGCGAAGGACAGCCCCAGCGCCTCGGGCAGCCGCGGCCAGTCGCCGAGCATGGCCGTCGTGAGGACGGTGACGAGCGCGGCGTACGGCAGGGTGATCAGCAGCAGGGCGTAGGCCCGGGCACGCAGCTCGGCGTGGGCGTCGCGGGTGGTGGAGATCGTCATCGCGACCATCCAGAACGCCGAGGAGTCCTGCCCGAACTGGTTGTACATCTGGATGCCGAGCATCCCGGCCGCGAAGCACGCGAAGTACACGGACCCGGTGCCCTGCCAGGCGTTGAACACCGGCACGATCAGCCCGATCGCCAGCGAGGTCACCCAGGCCGCCTTGGTCTTCGGGTCGCGCCACACGTACCGCAGGCTGCGCTCCATCACCGTGCCCGTGCGGCCGGCCGGCAGCAGCCTGGTGAGCCCGGTCGACGACCGCTCGCGGGCGGCCGTGTCCGCCGTCGGCAGGGTCGAGCCGTCGGGTGAGGTCATCAGCCGGGTCAGATGCCGCGACCACACCGCGAGCAGCACCGCCAGCGCGCCGGCGCTGAGCGCCAGTTGCGCGGTCGCCCGCCCGTACGCGCCCTCACCGACCGCGTGCACGGCCCCGATCGCCGACGCGGGCGGCACCCACTGCAGCACGTCCCCCGCCGGCGCCAGCTCACCGAGCCCGGACGCCCCGATCCGCTGTGCGCCGAAGTTGACGATCTGCGCCCCGACGGCGATGACGAGCCCGCTCAGCACCGCGAGGTCGCGGCCCTTGCGGCTGGTCAGCAGCCGTACGTTGGCGGCGGCCACGGCCCGGGCGAGGGCCACGCACACCAGCAGCGCCAGCACGACGGCGACCACGCCCACCGCGAACGCGGCCCCGCCCCGGGCCACCGCGATCACGGAACCGGCCAGCAGGCACAGCGTGAACAGCGGCCCGATCCCCACCAGCGAGGCCGTCAGCAGCGCCCGCACCAGCGGCCGGGGCCGCAGCGGCAGCATCACCAGCCGGGTCGGATCGAGGGTCTCGTCGCCGCTCGGGAAGAACAGCGGCATCACGGCCCAGCCGAGCGCCAGCACCGCCACCGCGAGCACGACCACCGACTCGGCGTGCGCGTGCCCGCGCAGCGCGATCAGGCCGATCAACTGCAGCGCCGCGAACAGCAGGGCGACGACGGCCGAGGTGATGTAGGCGGCCTTCCGCCCGCCGGACTGCCGCAGCCCGTTGCGCAGCAGCGACAGCTTCAGCCGGACGAAGACGGGGGTGATCGCGTCGGTGCTCACCGCGACCCGCCGCCCAGCCAGTCGAGGTCGGACCCGGCGTCCCGGCCCTGGGCGCCGACGAGTTCGAGGAAGGCCCGCTGCAGCGACGGCGCGTCACCGCGCACTTCGGCGAGGGTGCCGGTGGCCCGGATCCGCCCGGCGGCCATCACCGCGACCCAGTCGCACAGCGACTCGACGAGTTCCATGACGTGGGAGGAGAACACCACGGTGGCGCCCGAGGCGGTGTACCGCTCAAGGACGCCCCGGATGGTCTGGGCGGAGACGGGGTCGACACCCTCGAACGGCTCGTCCAGGAAGAGCACTTCGGGATTGTGGAGGAGGGCGGCGGCGAGGCCGATCTTCTTGCGCATGCCGGTCGAGTAGTCGACGACGAGCTTGTGCTGGGCGCCGGACAGGTCGAGGACGTCGAGGAGCTGGGTGGCCCGCTTGTCGACCTCGGCGCCGGGCAGCCCGCGCAACCGGCCGGAGTAGGCCAGCAGTTCCCGCCCCGACAGCCTCTCGAACAGCCGCAGCCCTTCCGGCAGCACCCCGATCCGGGCCTTCACCTCGACGGGATCGCGCCACACGTCGTGCCCGGCGATCTCGACGGTCCCGTGGTCGGGCCGGAGCAGCCCGGTCACCATGGACAGCGTGGTGGTCTTCCCCGCCCCGTTCGGTCCGACGAGCCCGATGAACTTGCCCGCGGGCAGCTCCAGATCGATCCCGGCGACAGCGACCTGCTGCCCGAACCGCTTCCAGAGCCCCTGCACACGTACAGCGCTGGATCCCACCGCGTCTCCCTCCGTCACCCTGCACCCTACGGTGGTGTCACGGGCCCGAAGGGGCGCGGGGAACCGCGCGATCGGCCACGACGGGCCCGCAGTCGCCGACGAACACGGACCAGGCAGACGAAAGGGCGCCTATCGATCCCGCCCGCACGCATAGGCCAACGGCGAGATCAACTCCTCCGCATCCGGCAGCCAACGATTCGCGGGCGTCGGCCGGCAGGCCCACTGGACGGCCCCCCGCGACCCGAACCGCGTGGGCGGCGCGGCCACGTACGCCCCCTCACCCAGCACCGTCAGGTCCAGCGACGACACCGACCACCCGAGCTTGCGCACCAGATCGGGCACCTTCGCGCCGGCCCCCGGCAGCACGAAGAACTCCATCCGCCGATCCGGCGTGAGCGTCACCGGCCCCAGTGTCAGCTCCATCCGCTCCATCCGCGCCAGCGCCAGGAACCCGGCCGTCTCCGGCACGGAGATCGCGTCGAACGTCCGGCCCGTCGGCAGCAGGATCGACGCCGTCGGCTGCTTCTGCCACATCCGCCGTGCGACGGTCGCGCTGCCCGTCGCCTGCGTCGCCCAGTCGGGACGCGCCGGGTGCGAGCCGGGCGCCGGACACGCGGCGTCACCGCACGAGCAGCGCTGACTTCCGTCGGCGGCCTCCAGCCAGGTGCCCGGGAACACGTCCCAGTGCCGTTCCTCGGCGTAGCGGACGGCGGTCTCCAGCAGCGATTCCCCGCGCTGCTTCGGGATCTGAGCGGCTTCGGTGCCGGCGATCGTCTCTTCCACGATGAACACAACTCTGGTCGTCACCAGGGGTTACGCCCGCCCGCGTGCGCGGGGAGGAGCATCCCGTCCGGGGCCGGGGCGCATGGGTGCATGTGCGGGGGCGCGCAGGAGGATCCATGGCCGGAGGTGGGTAGCCACGAGTGGGGCCGGCACCAGCCGTAACCCCGGCAATCCTCACATGCCTCGCATTTTCGGCTGGTCGGCGGGGCATTGATCTTCACGGCCGGATCTCATCGCCGGGACGCGAGGGACCCCGGCCGCGGAAGACACGTCAACTCGGTGCGTGGGCAGGCACCGCAGCCACAGGGGGTACGCCATGGCCGCAAGGCCGCTCGTCGCCCGGCAGCCGAACGAACGGCTCCAGGCGCTCATCCAGGAGGCCGGCTGTTCCAACGCCGGCCTCGCCCGCCGGGTCAACATGTGCGGGGCCGAGCACGGACTCGACCTGCGCTACGACAAGACGTCCGTGGCGCGCTGGCTGCGCGGGCAGCAACCGCGGGGCCGGGCACCGGCGATCATCGCCGAGGCGCTGGGCCGCAAACTCGGCCGTACGGTCACGATCGACGAGATCGGCATGGCCAACGGCAAGAACCTCGCCTCGGGGGTGGGGCTCCAGTTCTCGCCGACGGTACTGGGCGCCATCGAGCAGGTCTGCGAGCTGTGGCGCAGCGACGTGGGGCGGCGGGACTTCCTGTCCGGCTCCTCCGTCGCCGCGTCCGCGCTGGTCGAGCCCAGCCGCGACTGGCTGATCTCCGCGCCGGACCCGCAGGTGTCGCGCTCGGCGGGGCCGCGGGTCGGGCAGTCCGACGTGGAGGCCGTCCGGGCCATGACGCAGGCGCTGGTGGACCTGGACCACCAGTACGGCAGCGGGCACGTGCGCCCGGTGGTCGTGCACTACCTCAACAGCGTGGTCTCGGGGCTGCTGGCGGGGTCGTACCGGGAGGCGGTGGGGCGGGACCTGTTCGCCGCGGTGGCGCGGCTGACGGAGCTCGCCGGGTACATGGCCGTCGACACCGGACAGCCGGGGCTGGCCCAGCGCTACTACATCCAGGCCCTGCGGCTGGCCCAGGCGGCCGGGGACCGCGGCTACGGCGGCTACGTCCTCGCGGCCTCCATGAGCCACCTCGCCGCGCAGCTCGGGAACCCGCGCGAGATCGCGCAGTTGGCGCGGGCGGCGCAGGAGGGGGCGCGGGGGCGCGTCACGCCGCGCGCGGAGTCCATGTTCCACGCGGCGGAGGCGCGCGGGCACGCCCTGCTGGGCGACGCGCGCGCCGCCCAGATCGCGGCCGGGCGCGCGGTGAGCGCCCTGGAGGCGGCCGACCCGGCCACGGGGGACGACCCGGTGTGGATCGCCCACTTCGACGAGGCGTACCTGGCCGACGAGTTGGCCCACTGCCACCGGGACCTCGGGCAGGCCGAGGCGGCGGCGCGGTGCGCGCAGGAGTCGCTCGCCGGGCACCCCGAGACGCGGGCGCGCCGCCGGGCCATCGGATATGTGCTGCTCGCCACAGCGCAGGTGCAGCAGCGCGAGATCGAGGAGGCGTGCAGCACCGGCATGAAGGCCGTCGAACTGCTGGAGGGCCTGCGGACCAACCGGGGCGCCGAGTACCTGGAGGACTTCCAGCAGCGGCTGGAGCCGTACCGGGACGAGGCGGTGGTAAGGGAGTTCGGCGCCCGGCTCGACCTGCAGGCGGCGGCGTGAACACAGGACCCGCGCAGGCGTGAACATCCGGGTAACGGCCGCTGGACGGGCGGGAGGTGGCGCGAAGGACGTGCCGTGACCCGGATCTGTTACCGCGCTCACAGGGCAGGCGGTCACGCCCTGTGCTGCGTGGCACGGGGCTCAGGGGACCCGGTAGCGTGACCCGACGATTCACAAGGTCCCCCATTAGTAGGAGTCCCGGTGACGCAGAGTGGACAGGGCGAGGAGCCCTCGGCGCGCCCCGCGCGCGAAGGCATCGTGCTGCCCTCGGACGGTGGCGAACCCCTGCTGCCGGGCATGACGGGCGGACCCGGCGACGCCGCCGCGCGCCGGCCCGCCCCCGCTCCGACGGGACAGGCCCCGGCCGAGGGCCAGACCTGGGGCCGGCCCTGGGGTCCCGAGCAGCAGACGCCCCCGCAGCCGGGCCAGGCCTGGCAGTCCCCGCCGCAGCAGCAGTGGCACGCGCCGGAGCAGCAGTCCTGGGACGGCGGGCAGTCCGCGCCCGGTCCGCAGGACCCGGGAGCGCTCCCGCAGGAGGACGCCCGGCCGCCGCACCACGCCCCGTACGACACCGCCCGGCCGCAGGCGGGTGCCTACGGCGGCGCCCCGCTGCCGCCGGATGGGACCGGCGGGCACGCGGGCGGGCCGCAGGGCACCGGCGGATACGGGCCCCCGGCCGGAGGCGGCCTGCCGCCGGCCTCCGGTGCGTACGGCGCCGGAGCCCCCCTGCCGCCCGCCGCGGACGCCTACGGGGCGCCCTCGGGCGGCATGCCGCAGTCCTCCGGCGCGTACGGATCTCCCGCCGGGGCGCCGGGACACGGTCCCGGGGGCGCCCCGGGGCACTCCGCCCCCGACGAGGGGGCGACCCGGTACCTGCCGCCCGTCGCCGCGGACGGGTCCGCCGCGGCCACGCAGTACCTGCCGCCCGTGCCCCCGGCCGCCGACGAAGGGGCCACGCAGTACATACCCCCGGTCGGACCGGGGGCGCTGCCGCCCGAGTCGTCCGCCGGGGAGGACCCCGAGGCGACACGGTTCCTGGGGACCGGGCCGCGCGCCGGGTCGGGAGCCGGGCCGCTGCCGCCCGCCTCGAACCCGGACGCCGAGGCCACGCAGTACATCGCGCCGGTGCCCGGGGGCGCGGACCAGCAGCCGCCCGCCGAGTTCGGCCACCTCTTCCGCACCGACCAGGCCGCCGAGGCACCCGCCGGGGCCACCCAGCAACTGCCCCGCGTCGAGCAACACCGGCCCCCGTCCTCCCACGCCGCTCCCGCCGCGGGCCGCTCGCGCGGCGGCCGGACCGGCTCACGCCTCCCCGTCATCGCCGCCGTCGGCATCGGCATAGCCGTCCTCGGCGTCGGCGCCGGCGCGCTGCTCGCCGGCGGGGGCGGTGACGACGGCGGCGACGACAACAAGACCGTGGCCGCCTCCGCGCCCGCGACGGACGGCTCCGCCTCCGCATCCCCCTCCGCCGACCCCGCTCGCGCCCAGGCCGTCGAGCTGGACAAGCTGCTCGCCGACAGCGGCGACAGCCGCAGCGCGGTGATCAACGCGGTGGCCGACGTCAAGGGCTGCGACAACCTCGCCCAGGCCGCCAAGGACCTGCGCGACGCGGCCAGGCAGCGCACCCAGCTGGTCACCCGGCTCGGCGGCATCGAGGTCGACCGGCTGCCCGGCCACACCGAGCTCACCACCGCCCTCACCAAGGCGTGGCAGGCCTCCGCCTCCGCCGACAACCACTACGCGGCCTGGGCCGACCAGACCGCCGGCAAGAAGGGCTGCAAGAAGGGCCAGGCCCGCGTCACCGGCCAGACCCAGGCCGGCAACCGGGCCAGCGGCGTCGCGAGCGCCGAGAAGGCCAAGGCGGCCACGCTGTGGAACAGCATCGCCAAGACGTACGGCCTGACCGAACGCCAGCCGACGCAGCTGTGACGGACGCGGGGCGAGCGGGCCCGGCGTGCACCGCCGGGCCCGCGTCACCGGACAGGCCCTAGTAGGTCACGTCGGCGTCCTGCAGGGTCCGGGTCGTGTCGACGAAGCCCTTGCGCGCCGACACCAGCCGCCCCTCGCGCACCACCTGCAGGGTCACGTTCGCGTTGACCAGCCGCGGGAAGCCGACGGAGGCCAGCTCGTCCTGGAACCGCCACTGCAGGGTCGGCGTGAGCCCGCCCGTGTCGACCTCCAGGCCGTCGTCGAGGGCCTCCGCGACCGTGTCGGCGCTCACCTCGCCGCCGCCGAGCGACTCGACGACCCGGTGGAACACGGTGTAGGCGATCCAGGTGGTCTGCACACCGGCGTCCGCGGGGTCGATCCGGTTGTCGCCGAAGGCCTCCTCCTTGATCACCCGCTTCATCCCGTCCCAGCGCGGATCGCTCGCCACGGGGTACCAGCCGGTGATGTACGACCCCTCGTACGGGCCCGAGGCCCCGCCGGTCGCGTCGATCACCGTCTGGTCGACGCTGCCGAGCACGGCGGCCGTCCGGACGTCGGGATAGTCCTCCCGGGCCCGGCGGAAGGAGTCCATGAAGGTGCCGTTGCGGTCCCCGAGCGCGGGCACCACACAGCCCTCGTCCCGCGGGTCGGTGGTCGTCGAGCGCAGCGCCCGCTCGGCCTGGCCGTCGTACTCGGTGGCGTCCTCCGGCGCCCGCTGGTCCCGCGCGGGCTCGTGCCCGCCCGACTTCAGGCCCGAGTCGAGCAGCGGCGGCAGCTGGTCGCCCGCGATCGTGTCCGGCCGGATCAGGGCGACCGGCCCGCAGTCGGCGAGCGCGCGGCCCAGACCGGCGAGCAACGCCGGCTGGCCGCCGTTGACCGGGTAGGACAGGGGGCTGGTGAACTCGGCGTTCGTGATGCCGTAGCCGCCTATGTAGGGGATGCCCGCGCCCTCCAGGGACGGGAAGAAGGAGTCGGCGTACTGGCTGTAGGATCCGACGACCGCGACCACGCTCTCCTTGGCGGCCTTCCGGGCGCACTTCGCGGCGGCCACGCTGTCGTTGTGGTCGTTGCAGGTCAGCACCTTGAGCTCGCGGCCGTTGATCCCGCCGTTCGCGTTCACCCAGCGGGCGTAGGCGCGGGCGAAGGCCGGCATGCCGGGCTTGTTGGTGGCCCTGGTCTTCTCGGGCGCCCACGTCATGACGGTGATGGGATCGTCCCCGGCACCCCCCGTGGTACCGGGCACGACCCCGCAGCCGGTGAGGAGTGACGCGCACGCGACCGCCGTGCCCGCGGAGAGGACGCCTCTTCTGGCGTGACGGGTGAGGAGGCCGGAAAGGGATGTGCTGCGGGTGCGTCGCCTGCCGGTCATGGTTCCGCACGATTCCGTCACATGGCTAACCCATGAGTGATCCGCGGTCAACGATCGGTGACGCACAGGTGAATTACGGGGGTCCGTGTGACCGATGTGGAGGGGAACGTACGATCGATGACCGTGCAAGCTTCGGAGAACTCTTCCCGACGTGGCCGTCGCTCATCCACCATGGGCGGCATGCCTGTCAACGACATGCCGTGGTGGCGCTGGCGCAGCAACGTGCGCTCGGCGTTGCACATGCTCTCCGACCCCGTCTTCCAGCGGGACGTCTGGCTGGCCGGCGTGGACGGCTACGGCGACGTGACCGACGCGGTGTACCGGCTGGTCGAGGACACCTGGCTGGACCACTGGTCCGCCGAGAAGTACGTCGGCACGATCTTCCGCGACGCGCAGGAGGCGGCCCTCGTCGACACCGCCGTGCTGCGGGTGCTGCGGATCATGCACCAGGTGGGGCCGGACGCGCCGGTCGCCGCGTACCTGGAGCACGAGGCGTGGCCGGAGGCGGTCCGGGCCGCCCGGGAAGCGCACGTACGGCTCGCGGCGGGCGACGGCGAGGAGCCGGACACCCCGCCGCGGAGCCTGGAAGTGCTGCGGATCATGACCAGGTCCGCCTAGCGGGACGATTGCCGGTGCCGTCGCCCCTTGTGGGAACCTGTCCTGCATGAACGAGCAGTCCACCAGCGCCGCGGTCCCGGCCGACCAGTACGTCCTCACCCTCTCCTGCCCGGACAGGAAGGGCATCGTGCACGCCGTGTCGAGCTATCTGTTCATGACCGGCTGCAACATCGAGGACAGCCAGCAGTTCGGCGACCACGACACGGGACTGTTCTTCATGCGGGTCCACTTCTCGGCGGACGCCCCGGTGACGGTGGAGAAGCTGCGGGCCAGCTTCGCCGCGATCGGGGACTCCTTCCAGATGGACTGGCAGATCAACCGGGGCGACGAGAAGATGCGCGTCCTGCTGATGGTCAGCAGGTTCGGGCACTGCCTGAACGACCTGCTGTTCCGTGCGCGGATCGGGGCGCTGCCGGTGGAGATCGCGGGTGTGGTGTCCAACCACACGGACTTCGCCGAGCTGGTGGGCTCCTACAACGTGCCCTTCCACCACATCCCGGTGACGAAGGACAACAAGCCCGACGCCGAGGCGCGGCTGCTGGAGATCGTGCGCGAGGAGGGCGTGGAGCTGGTCGTCCTCGCCCGCTACATGCAGGTCCTCTCGGACGACCTGTGCAAGCAGCTGAGCGGGCGGATCATCAACATCCACCACTCGTTCCTGCCGAGCTTCAAGGGCGCGAAGCCGTACCACCAGGCGCACGCCCGGGGTGTGAAGCTGATCGGGGCCACGGCTCACTATGTGACGGCCGACCTGGACGAGGGGCCGATCATCGAGCAGGAGGTCGAGCGGGTCGGGCACGACGTCACGCCGGACCAACTGGTGGCGATCGGGCGGGACGTGGAGTGCCAGGCGCTGGCGCGGGCCGTGAAGTGGCACGCCGAGCGGAGGATCCTGCTCAACGGGCGGCGGACCGTGGTGTTCGCCTAGCAGCTCGCCGGTCTTCCGCGGCGGGCGCGGGTGGGCGGGGGTTGCCCGCGCGGTTCTCCCCGCGCCCCTCGGGGCGCCTTCTACATCCTGCTCAGTGACGCCGCCGCGAACAGGACGTCCCTGATCGCCTCCCGGTCCCCGACCTGGCCGGCCGCGGCCTCCTGCGGGGGGACGTGGCCCGCTGCCAGGCGGCAGAACTCGACGCCGTCCAGGGCCACGTGGGCCACCTCGTGCTCGGCGGAGCCCTTGGCGGCCGGGGAGTCCAGGGGGATCAGCCACTCGCCGCCGCCCGAGCCCTCGATCTCCAGGCGCAGGCTGCGGCCCGGTTCGCCGGCCGCGACCAGGTGGCGGTGGTGGGCGGGGGCCGCGAGACCGGTTCGCCTGCGGTGGGCCAGGGCCGCCGGGAGCATGCGGGCCGCCAGGTCGATCATGCGGTGCAGATGGCGTGGCGAGGGCGGATCGTAGGGGTAGTCGACCGCGTCCGCGATGTCCTCGGCGTGCACCCAGCACTCGAAGGCCCGGTCGAGCATCGCGTCGTGCAGGGGCAGGTCGAAGTCGCCGTAGGGGATCGGCATCCGCCCCGCGCCGCCGCCCGTGAAGGACACCGTGCGGACCAGGCTGTGGCTCTGCTCCCGCCAGGGGGCGCGTACGGAGCGGGTGGGCGGGAAGTGGGAGGCGCGCCAGTACGCCTCGGTGCGCTCCGCCGGGGTCGGCCGCGCGGAGGGGACCTCGCCCAGCGGGTCGTCCAGGCCGAGCGCGACCGCCACCAGCCCGTCGACGCTGAGCAGGTGCGCGATCACCCCGGCGACGGTGGTCCGGCGGGTCGTCGCCTCGTCGGCGCGGAACCAGCGCAGCCGTACCGGCGCGTGCCACTCGGCGTCGCCGAAGTCCTGCAGCAGGGCGTCCAGGCGGGCGGTCTCGGCGTCGTACGCGGCGGCCCACTCCGGCACCGGGATGCGGGGCGGGCGCCGCTCCAGGCACGTCTGCAGGACGCGGGTGCGCAGGCCCGGGTCGAGGTCGAGGCTCTCCGGGCGCTGCAGCAGCCCGACCGCCTCGCGCAGCCGCCGGGCCTCGTCGGCGCACCCGCCGCACGATCCGAGGTGCTCCTCGACGGCCGTGGCCTCCTCGGCCGAGCAGGCGGCCAGCGCCCAGGCGCCGAGCAGGGACTTCAGTACGGGATGCTCGAACACGGGCCGTTCCGGTGGTGGTGGCGCGGGCAGGGGCGGCCCGCCGTCCTCGACGCAGGTCCGGGGCAGGGGTATCCGCGGCGGCCGCCCGCCACCGGCGTGCGGCGCCTCGCCGTGCCCGGGTCCGCCGGGTCCGCCTGCACCCTCTTCATCCCGACGGCCGTTCTCTCTCCGGGTGTCGTCCTGCTCCGCGCGACCGCCGCCCGCGCCCTCGTGGTCGTCGTACGCCTCGAAGGGGTCCGGCCCGTTCACACCGCACCCCCGAATCCGGGCGGGGCGCCCGGGGCCTCGGTGTCGTGGGCGGTGGACAGCAGTTGCAGGCCCAGGCGCAGGCGGCGGCGGGCCTCGTCCTCGGTGATGCCGAGGTCGGCGGCGGCCTGGCGGTAGTCGCGGCGCTGGAAGTAGGCCCGCTCCAGGGCCGAGCGCAGCGGGACCGGCATGGACTGGACGATGTAGTCGGCGCGGGCGGCGACCGCGGCGCTGCGCACCCGGTGCTCCAGTTCCTCCGCGGTGCCGGAGCCGTCCCGCGCGAGGGCGGCGGTCTCGGTGGCGCGCAGCCGCTGCACCGCGAGCCGGTGGGTCAGCGCGGCGACCCAGGTCCGCAGCGGACCGTCCTTGGGGTCGTAGGAGTCGGGGTGCTCCCAGACGTGGACGAAGACCTCGCGGGTGATGCCGTCGGCCGCGCGCTCGTCGCCGAGGACGCGGTGGGCGAGGCCGTGCACGAGGGAGGCGAACCGGTCGTAGAGCTCACCGAGGGCGGCGGCTTCCCCGCGGGCGAGCCGCTGCTGCATCTTGCGGTCCCAGCGCGGCGGTACGTCCCTCTTCGCCATGCGGCCCTCTCACCCCCTGCTCCTGTTCCGCGCCCGTGCTCTGTCCAGCCTGTGCCTCACGTCTCCTCGAATGTAGTCGGCACGTCCAGTAGCGCACGCCCCTTTGTGGCAATGTGCGCCCCCTGAAGGCCCGCAGGTGGTAGGGGGCTCGGCGCTCGCGCGGGATGCCTTTGGGTCGCGCCTACCCATCCCTTCTCCGATCAGACATGACTGATTAGGATCGAAGCGGATCGAAGTCGACTAAAACAAGCCTCTTTTGCGAGGGAACCGTTTTCCGGGCCGTGTTTCAGGGAACGGCCGGTGGGCAGCCGCGCTGCAAGGAAGCGTAGGGACTGCTTCCGTTTTGGCGAGCGAGGGGCGTGGTGGTGACCTTCAATGTGACCGGCGGCGAGCAGGGCGAATGGGCCGTGCTCCAGGTGTCGGGCGAACTGGACCTGGTGACGTCGCCGGTGCTGCGTCAGCGGGTGCACGACGTGGTGGCCGAGGGGCACCACTGTCTCGTCCTGGACCTGTCCGAGGTGTTCTTCTGCGATTCCAGCGGCGTCGGCGTGCTCATCGCCGCCCGCCGGCTGATCCGCTCCTGCCAGGGCCGACTGCGCCTGGTGCTGCCCGCCCGGGGCGCCGCCGACGGCTCCCACGTCAACCGGGTCCTCGGCGCACTGGGCGTGCGCCGCCTGTTCGACGTGTACGGCGATCTGGACACGGCACTGGGCGACGAGGGCGAACCCCTCTCCGCCTGATCCCCCGCCCCCCGCGTGACGTCGTCCCTCTCACGCAACAGCAGGACGGGTGTCGCCGTTCCGGCACGGTGTCGTCCCGGAATTCCCCCGGTCTTGGCACAAGTGACGTTTTCCCGCGCCCGAACCGCTCCCCCCGTCGTACGCTCCGACCCAGACGCACCCCACCCGACGTAAGGCGGCCCGAAACAGACATGGTCACCAGCGAGTACGAGCGCAGGATCGCCGACCGGTTCGCCACCTTCGACCAGGACGGCAACGGCTACATCGACCGCGAGGACTTCTACGGGGCGGCCAAGGCGCTGCTCACCGAGTTCGCCGTCGCGGCCCGCTCCGACAAGGGGCAGGCGCTGTTCGGCGGCGCCGAGGCGTTCTGGCAGGGCATGGCCGGCATGGCGGACCGCGACGGCGACCAGCGCGTCACGCGCGAGGAGTTCGTCAACGGCGCGGTCAAGCGCCTGCGCGACAACCCCGACCGGTTCGCCGAGATCGCCCGCCCCTTCCTGCACGCGGCCCTGGACGTCGCCGACACCGACGACGACGGCACCGTGGCGGTCGAGGAGGCCGGGCGCGTCCTGAAGTGCCTGGGCGTGCCCGAGGAGATGGCCGCGCCGGCCGCCGCCACACTCGACGCGGACGGCGACGGCAAGGTCGGCGAGGCCGATGTCGTGCCCGCGTTCGCCCGCTACTTCACCGTGCCCGAGTAGCGCTCGCGCCGCTTGTACGTCAGCACCTTCCGCAGGGCCTCGTCCCGCGGAAGGGCGTCCACCGGCTCCAGCCGCTCCGGCAGCCTGTGCACCGCCGCGTCCTCGGCGCGCAGGAACGCGGTCACGGCGTCGAGCGTCAAGAACCCGGTCCCGGGCGGCTGTTCCACCACCACGCACACCAGCTCCCCGCGCCGCCCCGGGCAGCCCGGAGTCGCCCGCGGGCAGCCGAACGGCCAGTGCGCAGCACGCCCTTGATCTACGGGACGTCCGGCACCAGCGCTGAACTCGCCTACGCCGACATGGACCCCAACCACGTCGAGGCCGGCCGCTGCTCCCCCCACCTCCTCCGCCACACGCCGTCCTCCTCTGGCCGCCGAGCAACTCGGCACGACAGGCCGCGTCTGCGAGCGCGCGCCGCAACACGCCCGGGCGCGCGAGCAGTTCGGACGGCCCGTCGGCGCCTTGCGGGCCGTGGCACACCTGTGCGCCGGGGGGCCGGTCCGCGCGGAGACGGCCCGTGCGGCGGGGTACGCGGCGGCCGTCACCGGCGACCCGGTCGACATCGCCGCCGCCCGGCTGCCCGCCGGCGGGGCCGCCGAGCGCGGCGCCCGCGACTGTCTCCGGGTGCGCGGCGGCACGGGCTTCACCTGGGAGTCCGAGGTCCATCCGCTTCCGAAACGGGCAGGGGTTCGAACCCGACGTGTTGGCGAAGTAACGGAGAGTGAGGATGCGGTGGCGGTGGATCGGCCGGCCGGAGCGGGCCGACAGGCCGTCTGGCTGGGGTGTCGCCGTACGGGCCCGGGGAGATGTCGCGGATCGTGGCACGGCATGATCACGGAGCGTTGATACCGGCTTGTGTCCTCGCTGTGACTCGTCACGGCCCGGAGTCGACGACACGCTCCGGTACCTTGTGTGAGATGCGAGTGGCTCTGAGCGCAGTGCGACCCAGTGGCGCCGCCTGTTCGACTGCCCCGGGGGAGCGTCGCACAGTATGCCGCACGGGTACTCCTTCGCGCTGGAATATGCCCGAAGCGCTTGTTGGCGTGACTGTACGTCAACCATGCTGTCCCACAAGGGATTCACGGTCCGTGATCCCTGACTCGGCCGTTGTTCTGGCCATGCAGAAAATGGCTACGATCGTGGCCCTCGTGAGGCGCGAGCCTAAGTGTCCGCCGGTTCGGATGGTGTGAGCGGTGCAGGTGCTTCAAGTGCAGCTGGAGATCCGGCCCGACCCCGCAGAGGTGGGGCGGGCCCGGCGGTGGGCCCGCTCGCGCCTGGCCGGGTCGGGTATACAGGCCGATGAACCGCTCGCCGAGACGCTGATCCTGCTCGTCTCCGAGCTCGTCACCAACGCCGTGGTGCACACCGGCCGCCCCGCCGTGCTGCGGCTCTCGCTGCCACCCGCGGTGACGGAGGAGACGACGGTCCGCCTGGAGGTCGCCGACCGCAGCGGCCGGGCCCCCGTGCCCCGGTGCGCGGGCGACCAGGCGACCGGCGGCCGGGGCCTCGCCCTCGTGGACGGCCTCGCCGACCGCTGGGGCTGGAGCGTCGAGGCCACCGGCAAGCGCATCTGGTGCGAACTGGACCGGTGCGCCGCGTCCCGCGACATCACGGCGTCGTGCGGGGGCGGCGCGGTGGCGTACCGCGACGCGGGCGGCGCGGCCTTCGAAGGACTCGCGGCGTACGAGGCGGTGTAGGGCTCGCGCGCCCTCCCCCGCGGTGTACTGCGGCACATGCCGCGCGGTCCTGCGGCGGGCCCGAGGCACGGGGGCGTGACGGGCCGGCCGCTTCCGTGCGGAGATGCGGCGGTGCGCCGGGACGTGCTTCCGTGCGCGCCCGCGGCAAAAGCCGCACAAGGGGCAGATCGCCGAATCGGTGTTGACGCGCCGTGACCGGATGTTCACGCTTGTGGGCAGCGATTCGCCGTGAGGGGACGGCGAGGGCCGCACGGCAGCGGTCCTCGGCGAGTGTGAGTCGTGACTCGGCGTCGGCTTCCTTCAGGGCCATGGAAGTCGGGGCGGGAGCGCCGGAGTCGGGTGGCGGCGCGCGCTGTCGTGCTCGGGGCGAGCAGCGCGGCGCCGCCATCAGGCGTCAGGGGGGTGGACGCCGGCCGGTCTCTCCACAGGCTGTGGACAACTTTCCGAGAAGTACGCGCGGTCGGGGGCGCCCGCGGCCGGGGCGGGTGGCCCGGGCGGGGCTCACGTTCTGAGGCGGGACTCCGGGTGCTCGGCCCCGGCCCGGAAGGTCCGCCGGTAGGCGGAGGGCGTGACGCCGAGCGCCGCCTGGAGGTGCTGGCGCATCGACTGGGCCGTGCCGAAGCCCGCCTCCCGGGCCACCTGGTCGACCGAGCGGTCGGTGGACTCCAGCAGGTGCCGGGCCCGCTCCACCCGCTGCTGGGTGAGCCACTGGCCGGGACTGACGCCGGTCTCCTCGCGGAAGCGGCGGGTGAACGTGCGCACCGACATGGCCTCCTGGGCGGCCATGTCGCGCAGCTGGATCGGCTCGTGGAGACGGCCCAGGGCCCACGCGCGGGCCGTGGTGGTGGACGCCTGCTGCGGGTCCGGCACCGGCCGCGCGATGTACTGCGCCTGCCCGCCCGCGCGGTGCGGCGGCACGACCGTACGGCGGGCCACGTCGTTGGCGACGGCGGTGCCGTGGTCGCGGCGCACCATGTGCAGGCACAGGTCGATGCCGGCCGCGACGCCCGCCGAGGTCAGTACGTCGCCGTCGTCGACGAACAGCACGTCCGGGTCGACCCGGACCCGCGGGAAGAGCCGCTGCAGGTGCTCGGCCTGGGCCCAGTGGGTGGTCGCGGGGCGGCCGTCGAGCAGGCCGGCGGCGGCGAGGACGTAGACGCCGGTGCAGATGGAGGCCAGCCGGGTGCCGGGCCTGAGGTGGGCGAGGGCGGCGGCCAGCTCGTCGGTCAGCACGCCGTCCTCGTAGACCGGGCCGAGTTCGTACGACGCCGGGACGATCACCGTGTCGGCGGTGGCGAGGACCTCCGGGCCGTGCGGGACGTGGATGGCGAAGTCGGCGTCCGTCTCCACCGGGCCCGGCGGCCGGACCGAGCAGGTCAGGACCTCGTACAGGGGCCGCCCGCGGTCGTCCTTCGGGCGGCCGAAGATACGGTGCGGGATGCCCAGCTCGAACGGGAGCAGGCCGTCCAGGGCGAGGACGACGACGCGGTGCGGACGGTAACCCGCGTTCGCGGGGCCGGATGTGATCGTCTCTTCGCTCATCTCGCTTCGTCCCGTCCGGTGGCCGAGGGTCCTGGCCCGATCCTAGCGAATGCTGTCCTTCGGGCCACTCGCTGGAGATCGGTCCCGGCCCGAAGCTCTATGTCGTGACCCAGACAACCGAAGCCGCGGCCGTAGAGCAGCCGCCGAAGTCCAGCCGTCGCCGGCGCGTGCACCGTGCCTGGTTCGTCGCCGCCGTCACCTTCGTGACGATCATCGGCGCCGCCGCCTTCCGCTCCGTGCCGGGTCTGCTGATCGACCCGCTGCACCAGGACTTCGGCTGGTCGCGCGGCACGATCGGCGCGGCGGTCTCCGTCAACCTCGCGCTGTACGGTCTGACCGCCCCGTTCGCGGCGGCGCTCATGGACCGCTTCGGCATCCGCCGGGTCGTCGCGGTCGCCCTGACCGTGATCGCGGTCGGCTCCGGGCTCACCGTGTGGATGACGGCGGCCTGGCAGCTGATGCTGTGCTGGGGGCTGCTGGTCGGCCTCGGCTCCGGCTCCATGGCGCTGGCCTTCGCGGCGACCGTCACCAACCGCTGGTTCACCGAGCGGCGCGGCCTGGTCAGCGGCATCCTCACCGCCGCGTCGGCCTCCGGCCAACTGATCTTCCTGCCGCTGCTGTCCTGGATCGTGGAGCGGTACGACTGGCGCCCGGCTGCGGTGACGGTCGCCCTCGCCGCCCTCGCGGTCGTGCCGTTCGTCTGGCTCCTGCTGCACGACCATCCCGCCGACGTGGGCCAGAAGCCGTACGGCGCTGCCGAGTTCGTGCCGAAGCCCGCGCCTGTCGTGGGCGCCGCCCGGCGCACCCTGAAGGTCCTGTTCTCGGCCGCGCGCACCGGCCCGTTCTGGCTGCTCGCCGGCACGTTCGCGATCTGCGGTGCCTCCACGAACGGCCTGGTCCAGACCCACTTCGTGCCCGCCGCGCACGACCACGGCATGCCCATCACGGCCGCGGCCTCGCTCCTGGCGGTCATCGGCGTCTTCGACGTCGTCGGCACGATCGCCTCCGGCTGGTTCACCGACCGCTTCGAGCCGCGCCGCCTGCTGGCCGTGTACTACGCGCTGCGCGGTGTGTCACTCCTGTTCCTGCCGATGCTGCTGGCGCCGAGCGTCCACCCGCCGATGGTCTTCTTCATCGTCTTCTACGGCCTCGACTGGGTCGCCACCGTCCCGCCGACCCTCGCCCTGTGCCGTGACCAGTACGGCGAGGACAGCGCGATCGTCTTCGGCTGGGTCCTCGCCTCCCACCAGGTGGGCGCGGCCCTCGTCGCCTTCCTCGGCGGCGTGGCGCGCGACACCTTCGGATCGTACGACGTGGTCTGGTACGCGTCGGGGGCGCTGTGCGCGGCGGCGGCGCTGATGGCGCTGGTGATCCGGCGGCGGGGGACGGCAGTGGGGGCGGCCGCCTGAACCGGCCGCAGCCGAGACCCGGCGCGTCACCCCGGCAGCCGGGACACCCTCCCCGAGCCGTCCCGGGCGACGGCCTTCGCGATCCGCACCGCGTCGATGGCCATCTCGCGCAGGTTGCCGCTGATCGGGTTGGTGAAGCCGGTGAAGTACAGGCCGGGGGCGTCCCGCGGGGTGCGGGCGCCGTGGACGACGGGCCTGCCGCGGGCGTCGAGCACGCCGAGGTGGCCGACCAGGCCCTCCAGGGCGCGGACGTAACCCGTGGCGGCGATCACGACGTCCGGGGAGATCCGGGTGCCGTCGGCGAGGGCGATCCTGCCGCCGTCCTCGAAGCCGTCCACGGCGGCGACGATCTCCACCCTGCCCTTGCGCACGGCGTCGATCAGCCCGACGTCCTGCACCGGGATCGCCCCCTGCCGCACCCTGCTGTACAGCCCGGTGTCCGGGCGGGGCAGCCCGTGCGCCGACAGGTCGGGCATCGTCACCTTCGCCTGGACCCGGGACATCCGGTCGACCAGGCCGACCGGCAGCCGGCGCACCAGGATGCCGCTGTACTGGGCCGCCCAGCCGGCGGTCGACCGGCGCAGGATGTGCGGGACCGTGCGCACGGCCAGCCGAACCCGCGAGGCGCCGCTCTCGACGAGGTCGACGGCGATCTCGGCACCGGTGTTGCCGACCCCGACGACGAGCACGTCCCGGCCGGCGTACGGCTCGCCGTTGCGGTACTGCGAGGCGTGCAGGAACTCGCCGGGGTAGGAGTCGCGGCCCGGCCAGTCCGGCACGCGCGGGGTGTGGTTGAAGCCGGTCGCGACGACCACCGCGGCACCGGTCAGCTCCCGGCCGCCGGTGGCGTGCAGCAGCCAGCCCGTGCCGTCGGGGAGGCGCTCCACGCGGGACACCTCGACGCCCGTGACGATCTCCAGGCGGTGGTGCTCGGCGTACTTCTCCAGGTAGCGCACCACGTCGTCCCGGGACACCCACCGCCCGAACCGGCGCGGCATCGGCAGTCCGGGCAGGGCGGAGAGCCGGCGGGTGGTGTGCAGGCGCAGCCGGTCGTAGTGGCGGCGCCAGGACGCTCCGACCCGGTCGGACTTCTCCAGGACGACGGCCCGTACGCCCCGGGCCCGCAGCGCGTACGCGGCGGCGAGTCCGCCGGGGCCGCCGCCGATGACGTAGACGGGGCGGTCGGGCGGGGGCTGCGCGCCGGAGGGGGTGGGGGGTGTGGAGTCGGCCATGAGCGGGAGCGTAATCCCGGACCCGCTTGATGGGTCTCGGTCAAGACCGGAATTGGTTTCGGATTGATCACGGCTGTGCGGGGCGGGTGAAGAGGCGGACCGGTGATGGTGGAGCGTGCGGGTTCCCGGTCCGGTCGCGACCGCGTATCCGACGTGCCGGCAGGGCTCGTGGGGGCTGCCCCGGACGGGAGTCGTCGCCGTCCTCCTGGTCGTGTCGCCGTCGCTCGCGACGCCGGGGGAACGGCGGAACCGAGCGCGCGCCCGCGTGCGGCCCGTGTCCCGCGCCGTATCTCCCGATCACCTTCTCCTGATCACGCCGACCCCGTCCCGTACGGCGGGTCAGGAGATTGAATGGGGCCCATGGCCCCCCTACGCGACCCGTCCCTCACCGGCCCCCACGCGGAGCTCCACGGCCACGGCCTGAGCCTGCGCCCCTGGGACGCCGGGTCCGGAACCGACATCGACACCTGGCTGCGCGGGATGCGGGACCCGGAGTTCTGCCGCTGGAACACCCCGCTGCGGCTGGTGACGGACCGGGCGAGCGCGCGCGAGTCCCTGCTGGCTCGGGCGCAGAGCGCCACGGAGGGCACCTCCGTCTCCTTCCGGGTCGCGGACGCGCGCACCGGCGAGGCCCTCGGGCACATCGGCGTCAACGAGATCAAGTACCACCTGAAGATCGCCCGCGTCGGCTACTGGGTGCTCCCCGAGGTCCGGGGCCGGGGCGTCGCCACCCGGGCCCTGCTGCTCGCCGCCGACTGGGCCTTCGCGGAACTCGGTCTGCACCGCCTCGAACTGGACCACGCGGTCGGTCACGACGTCTCGTGCCGGATAGCGCGGCGGTGCGGTTTCGCGTACGAGGGCACCCTGCGCGGGGCGGTCTTCCAGGAGGGCCGTCACGACGCGTTCCGGGACGCCCACCTCCACGCCCGGCTGGCCACGGACCCGGATCCCGTCGACCCCTGAGCAGCCCCAAGTGACACGGATCACACGGCCCGGCCGATGGGTTCGTCCCGCCCCGACGGTCGTAACGGCGACCGCAGAGAAGGGACCACCCGAGATGACCGCACCCGTGAAGGGCCCCGCGAGCTACTTCCCCTCCATCGAGAAGAAGTACGGCCGGCCGATCGCCGACTGGCAGGCCCTCATCCGCTCCTCCCCGCTGACCCGCCACATGGAGCTCGTCGGCTGGCTCAAGACCGAACACGGCCTGGGCCACGGCCATGCCAACGCGCTCGTCGCCCACACCCTCGCCGAGGACAGCGGCAGGTGACCTGAGGGGAAAAACCAGGGGCCCGGGAGGACCGGCCGACCGCACCATGAGGCATGGACACCGACACCGACTCCGGCACCTGGCACCTCACCCACGACCTCGACGACTTCCTGCTCCGGGCCGGTGACTTCCTGCGCTCCCGGCCCGCGCCGCACACCGTCCCGCTGACCGTCACCGAGACCCTGCGGACCCGCGGGCCGCGCGTGTACGGCGACGGCGAGCCGGAGTTAGGCGTGCTTCGGCGGGACGGGAAGGCCCGGGCGGCCTTCTTCCGCACACCGCCGCACTGGCTGAACCTCACCGCCCTCACCCCCGGGGAGGCCGACGGCCTCGCGGCGCGGCTGGCCGCCCTCGGCAGGCCGCTGCCCGGCGTGAGCGCCGACCGCGACACCGCCGCCGCGTTCGCCGCGGCCTGGCAGCGGCACACCGGCGTCACGGTCACCCTCCGCCGGCGCCAGCGGCTCTACCGGCTCGGCACGCTCACCGCACCCCGGCCCCTGCCGCCCGGCGGGGCCCGGATCGCCGCCCGGACGGACCACGAACTGCTGGTGCGCTGGCACGACGAGTTCGCCGCGGCCGTCGGAGCGGGCACCGTCCGGGACTCCGCCGAGTGGGCGGACGCCCGCATCGACAGCGGCGGCGTCACCCTCTGGGAGACCCCCGAGGGCACCCCCGTCGCCATGGCCGGCACCAGCCCCCTGGTCGCCGGACAGGTGCGCGTCACCGGGGTCTACACCCCTGCCCCGCACCGCGGCCGTGGCTACGCGGGCGCCGTGACGGCCGAGGTCAGCCGTGCCGCGCTCGCCACCGGGGCGAGCGAGGTGCTGCTCTTCACGGACCTGGCGAACCCGACCAGCAACGGCCTCTACCAGCGCATCGGGTACGGGCCGGTCGCGGACTTCGCGGTGTACGGCTTCGGGTAGCGCGAGGCGCGAGATCGGACGGTGATGGTGAAGCCGTCAAAGAGGCCGCCCCCGACGTCGATCAGCACGGTCCCGGCCGGCGTTGACCAGGACCTCCGCGTGGGCCGCCGTCTCGCTCAGGCCGGCGACGGGGTGGCCGGTGCCCGTCCGCTCCGAGGACCGGCCGGCGCCCGGCCCGCACCGCCGGTGCCGAGCGGTCCGATTCGCATGCGGTGAAGCCCACCGGCCCCCGGCGGACCGGGCCCGGGACCGGTCACGGCCACAGCAGTTCCCGCGTCCACCCCTCCTCGGCGCGCCGGTAGCGGAGCCGGACGTGCCGTCGCCGTTCGTCACCCTGGAAGAACTCGGCCTCCTCGGCCCGCAGCCGGTACAGCGTCCAGGAGGGCGCCGGTGCCTCCGGCTCCCGCGCGGCCCGTTCCCACGCCGCCGCCGAGGCCCGGTCCAGTTCCTCCAGCGAGCCGAGGACCTCGCTCTGCCGGCCGGTCAGGGCGGCGGCCAGGGCGCCGGTCGAGCGGGCGTGCAGGTCGCCCTGGGCCTCCTCGGACGGGGCGGCCGACACGGGGCCGCGGACCCGGACCTGGCGGCCCAGCACGGGCCAGTAGAAGGCGAGCGCGGCGTACGGGCGGCCGGTGAGGTGGCGGCCCTTGCGGCTGCCGGCGTGGGACGCGAACGACCAGCCCTCGTCGTCCGCGCCGTGCAGCATCACGATCCGTACGTCGGGCAGGCCCGAGGTGTCCGCGGTGGCCAGGGACATGGTGTGCGGCTCGGGCTGCCCGGCCGCCACCGCCTGCGCGAACCACTCGGTGAACAGGGGAAGGGGCGCCTCGGGTGCGGTGCCCGGGTCGAAGGGCCGCAGGTCCGTGATCCTCGGGTCCCACACCCGCAGCGACCTCAGCAGCTCGTGAAGATCGGTTGCCATGCCCCGATTGTCACCGCTTCTCAGGGCCCGGGGCTCACACCTGTCCGAGATCCGAGGACACCCACCGCTCCGGCCGCATCCGCAGCACCAGCTGCTCCCCGTGGTTCTGCGAGGCGAAGTCCACATAGCCGTCGACCTTCTCGGCCGGCAGGTAGCGCGCCGAGATCTCCCGGAGCTGTTCGAGGGTCGCCGGAGCCGTGTCGACCACCGGCCCCTCCACGGACACGTACCGGATCGTGGGCTCGACCCGGTCCACCATCAGGGAGAACCGGCCCGCCGCGCTGATCAGCTCGTTCTTCCGGGAGTCGCGCCCGGTCATGATCCAGATGTCGCCGCCGGGCTCGTACTGGTACCAGATCGGCACGGTGAGCGGGGCGCGGCCCGCTCCCGCGTCGACCGCGAGCGCCGCGATGTGCGGTTCGGCCAGGAACTGTTCACGTTCTTCGCGGGACAGGGCCACCACGGTCTCCTTCGGCGAAACGGTCGGTTCTCGAAGCAACGCCGGTGCCCGCCGCGGGTGTTCCCTGAACCGAAAACACGACAGGCGGCCGTCCACCGAGGTGAACGTCCGCCTGCCAGACAGGACTTGGGGGAAAGGGGAGAGGGCTCCCGCGACCGGCTACTTCGTCGGCTTTCTCCCCGTGACGCCCAGGTGCACCAACAGTGCGAGGTTCGGCTTCAGTTCGGCCTGCTTCACGCCCCAGGAGGAGAAGCCCTTCTGGTGCGAGGCGACGGCCGCGAGCATCGCCACCAACGAGCCCGCGACGGCCGCCGGGTTCACGTCCTTGTCGACCCGGCCCTTGGTCTGGAGCTCGGCGACGGCGTCCGCGAGGGAGTTGTTCACCGAGTTGAGGATCTTCATGCGGAGCTTGTAGAACCGCTTGTCGCCCTCGGCGGCGCCGAGATCCACCACGCGCAGGATCGCGTCGTTCGCCCGCCAGAACTCCAGAAAACCGTCGACGAGTTCCTGTGCCGTCTGCCAGCCGGCCTTGCCGGCCCAGGAACGGCCCTCCAGGAGCTCGGTCAACGACGCGCCCTCGGCCGCCATTTGCTCGGCGATCTCCAGGACCGCGCCCTCGACGTCCGGGAAGTACTGGTAGAAGGTCGCGGGCGAAGTGCCCGCCTTCCGGGCGACATCGATGACTTTGACGTCCCGGTACGGGGAGGAGCTGAGCATCTCGCTGAGGCAGTCGAGCAGCTTCTGCCGGGTCGCCTGCCCACGCCGACCGGCCACGCGGCCGTCGACGGTACGCACTTGTCCTGTCATGAAGTCAGCTTACCGAGGCGTGATCGGGGCGCGATTCGGCCGACTGCAAATGGGGTGTGAGGGGGTACGGAGGCTGGTGTGCCTGGTCTGCGGGTTGCGGCGGTCGCGGTTACGTTGGCGACATGGCCGAAAACAGGGCATCGGTGTACGCGGAGGGCGTCCCCTGCTGGGTGGACGCGCAGCTCCCCGACGTCGAGGCGGGCAAGCGCTTCTACGGTGAACTCTTCGGATGGACCTTCGAGGACTGGTCCGGTCCCTCCACGCGGGCGCTGAAGGACGGTGAGCCCGTGGCCGCGCTGGTGCGCAAGACGGACGGCCGGCTGCCCACCGTCTGGACGGTGTACTTCTCCACCCCGGACGCCCGGGCCCTGGTGCGGCGGATCCATGCGGCCGGCGGGCAGGTCGTCCAGTCGCCGGTGCCGGTCGCCGAGCTGGGCGTCACCGCGCTGGTCACCGACCCGGAAGGGGCGGTCTTCGCCCTGTGGCAGCCGCGCGAGCACCCCGGCTTCGGCAGGCGGCACGAGCCGGGCACCTTCGCCTGGGCCGAGCTGTACGCCCGGGACACCGAGGCGGCCAACGGCTTCTTCGGCGACCTGTTCCGCGAGGCCCTGTTCGGGCCGGAGGCCGAGCCCGACGTCGGCCGCGCCCCGGTCTCGGACGTCTTCCCGGCCGAGATGCCGCCCCACTTCCTCGTCCACTTCGCCGTGGAGGACGTACCGGCCGCGCTGGAGGAGGTGACCCGGCTCGGGGGCCGCGTCCAGGCCCCGCCGTTCACGACCTCCTACGGCACCGTGGCCGTCGTCACGGACGACCAGGGGGCGTCCTTCGCGCTGCTGCGCCGCTGAGCGGGCGCCCACTGGTCACGTTTCGTCCCTGTATGGGCCCAGACACCCCAATGGTCACCGGGTTCGCCACCACGGCCTTGGCCAGGAAGAATCGGGGTGCGTGCCGCCATGGCGGTGCGGTGGTGAGACGCTGCACGGGGTCGCGTGGAAGATGTGGCTTGGCGCGGCTCGTACGGGGAGGTGGCAGGCAGAGTGGTGGATCAGCTGACGCAGCACGATCCGCGGCGGATCGGGCCGTTCGAGGTGCTGGGACGGCTGGGTGCCGGCGGCATGGGGCTGGTCTATCTCGCACGCTCGGCGTCCGGCCGGCGCGTGGCGATCAAGACCGTCCGGACGGAGCTGGCCGAGGACCAGCTGTTCCGGGTCCGTTTCACCCGTGAGGTGGAGGCGGCCCGGGCCGTCTCCGGCTTCTACACGGCCGCGGTGGTGGACGCCGACCCGCGCGCCGCCGTGCCGTGGCTGGCCACCGCGTACGTCCCCGCGCCCTCCCTGGAAGAGATAGTGAACGACTGCGGGCCGCTGCCGGCCCAGGCGGTGCGCTGGCTCGCGGCGGGCGTGGCCGAGGCGCTCCAGTCGATCCACGGGGCGGGTCTGGTGCACCGGGACCTGAAACCGTCGAACGTCCTGGTCGTCGAGGACGGCCCGCGGGTGATCGACTTCGGCATCGCGTCCGGTGTTTCGAACACGCGTCTGACGATGACCAACGTGGCCGTCGGCACGCCCGCCTACATGTCCCCCGAGCAGGCCAAGGACTCGCGCAGCGTCACGGGCGCGAGTGACGTCTTCTCGCTCGGCTCCATGCTCGTCTTCGCCGCCACCGGTCACCCGCCCTTCCACGGGGCCAACCCGGTCGAGACCGTCTTCATGCTGCTGCGCGAGGGCCCGGACCTCGAAGGCCTCCCGGACGAGCTGCGTCCGCTCATCGAGTCCTGCATGCAGATGGACCCCACGGCCCGCCCCAACCCGGCCGACCTCCAGGCGCAGCTGGCCCCCCACCTGTTCGGCTCCGGCTCCGACGACAGCGGCACGGCCTCCGCGTGGCTGCCCGAGCGCGCGGTCGGCCTGATCGAGTCCCGCCGCAACGGCCGCCCGGCCGGCAAGCCCGCCTCCGGTCCCGGCCGCAGCGGGGGCGGCCGTCCCGCCCCCGGCCCGGCGCCCATCCCGCCGCCGCCCTCGCACGACCCCGTCGTCCCGGCGCCCGCGCCGGTGCCCGCCCCGGCCGGCGGCCCCGACACCGGGCCGGTGCGGCTGGCCGGCGCCCGGGTGCCCATCGGCCCGGGCCCGCGCGTCGCCGACGTCCGCGCCGCCGCCGTCAAGGCACCCCCTCCGGAGGCCGCTCTCGCCGCCTCCTGGTCCAAGCCCCGCCCCGGCGTCAACGGCGCCGACCCCGCGGTGGGCCCCGCCGTCGCCGCGCCCCCGGCCCCCGCCGCGCCGCCCGAGCAGCCCGGCGGCTGGCGCCCCTGGCGCTTCCGCATGTCCAACGACGTCTGGGGCACCCCGGCGGTCGCCGACGACCTCGTCTACGTCACCTCCTTCGAGGTGCACGCCCTGGACGTGGCCACCGGCCGGCGCCGCTTCAAGACCCGGGACGTCGCCTGGTCCATGGCCGTCTCGGACGGCCGGATCCACGCCTCCGACGGGCCCACCCTGTTCGCCCTGGACGCCCGCGAGGGCGGCGACCTGTGGCGGCTGCAGACGGACGCCTGGGTCTACTCCCTCAAGGCCGGCCGCGGCACCGTCGTCACCGGCACCCGGGGCGGCGGCGTCCAGGGCTGGGAGGCCTCCAACGGCCGGAAGCTGTGGGAGATCACCGGCTGCCAGACCGACTTCGAGTCCCCGGAGGCCGGACCCGCCCTGCACGACGGCACGGTCTACGTGTGGCAGGACGCCCGGCTGCGCGCCCTGGACGCCCGCACCGGCGACGAGCGCTGGTCGTACCCCATCGGCGACGCCGCCTCCTGCGGCGGTGTCCCGGTCCGGCTGATCCAGGCGCCCGACGGATACGTCTACGTCTGCGCCGGCACCCGCGTCCTCGCCCTGGACGTGGCCGCCGGGCACGTGCGGTGGCACTTCGAGGCCCCGGCCGTCTTCCTCTCCCCGCCCACCTTCGTCCCCGGCCCGGCCGTCACCGGCGGCGGCATCTACCTGGCCGACTACCTCGGCACGGTCTACGCCCTCGACGCCACCGACGGCCGCGACCGCTGGCGCATCGCCACCGAGGCCCGGGCCTCGGTCGAGCCGGTCCTGGTCGCCGCCGGCCACGTCCACGTGGGCAGCGGCAAGGGCCTCTACACCCTGGACGCGGTCACCGGCACGCCCAAGTGGCGCTTCCAGGCGGGCGGTGACATCGTCGGCGCCCCCTCGGTCGCCGAGGGCCGCATCCACTTCGGCTCCACCGACCACCTGCTCTACACCCTCAAGGCCGACGACGGCCGGCTGCGCTGGAAGCTCGCCACCGGCGGCGAGATCACCGGCTCCCCGGTCGTCCGGGACGGGGTGGTGTACGCGTGCAGCAAGGACCGCTGCGTGTACGCGCTGGACGCCGAGAAGGGCACGGGCACGGCGCGCACCGCCTGACGCGCCGTCGCAGGGGGAGCGGTCCGTTCGCCGCTCCCGCCCCGGACGAGGCGCCCGGGTACGCGCCGGTCGCCCCGCGGT
>NZ_JAPSKN010000079.1 GCF_031181705.1 Streptomyces sp. | reverse complement strand
CACCCGCACCCGCACCCGCACCCGCACAAACACGAATCAGCCGCGCGCCCCCAGCAGGTGGTCCATGGCCAGCTGGTCGAGACGTTCGAAGGCCATGCCGCGGGCCGCGGCCGCCTCGGCGTCGAACGTCTCGAAGGCCGAACGGTCCGCGAGCAGGGCCTGCAGTCCGTCCGCCGCTGTCGGCTGGGCCAGTTCGTCCAGGCGGGCCGCCCGCAGGGCCTCCTGGACCTCCGGGTCGGCGCGGAACGCGGCCGCGCGCTCCTTGAGGATGAGGTAGTTGCGCATGCAGCCGGCCGCCGAGGCCCACACGCCGTCGAGGTCCTCGGTCCGCGGCGGCTTGAAGTCGAAGTGGCGCGGGCCGCTGTAGCCGGCCGACTCCAGCAGGTCGACCAGCCAGAACGCGGCCCGCAGGTCACCGGCGCCGAAGCGCAGGTCCTGGTCGTACTTGATGCCGGACTGGCCGTTGAGGTCGATGTGGAACAGCTTGCCCGCCCACAGCGCCTGCGCGATGCCGTGCGGGAAGTTCAGCCCGGCCATCTGCTCGTGCCCGACCTCGGGGTTCACGCCGTACAGCTCCGGACGCTCCAGGCGCTCGATGAACGCCAGGGCGTGGCCGACCGTCGGCAGCAGGATGTCGCCGCGCGGCTCGTTCGGCTTGGGCTCGATGGCGAAGCGCAGGTCGTAGCCCTGGGAGGTGACGTACTCGCCGAGCAGGTCGAAGGCCTCCTTCATCCGGTCCAGGGCCGCGCGGACGTCCTTCGCGGCGCCCGACTCGGCACCCTCGCGACCGCCCCAGGCCACGTACACCTCGGCGCCGAGCTCGACGGCGAGGTCGATGTTGCGGATGGTCTTGCGCAGCGCGTAGCGGCGCACGTCGCGGTCGTTGGCGGTGAAGGCGCCGTCCTTGAAGACCGGGTGCGTGAAGAGGTTGGTGGTGGCCATCGGGACCTTCATGCCCGTGGCGTCCAGCGCCTGCCGGAAGCGCTTGACGTGGGCCTCGCGCTCGGTGTCGGTCGCGCCGAAGGGGATCAGGTCGTCGTCGTGGAAGGTGACGCCGTGGGCGCCGAGCTCGGCCAGGCGCTGCACCGTCTCGACCGGGTCCAGGGCACGCCGCGTGGCGTCGCCGAAGGGGTCACGTCCCTGCCAGCCGACGGTCCACAAGCCGAAGGTGAACCTGTCCTCGGGGGTGGGCTGGTAGCTCATGCCGCGGCTCCTTGCTCGCTGGGGGTATTTCGTCATGCCGATTTACAAATTAGTATGCGAACACCTCTCTGGGAAGAGACGACGTGCCTTCAGAACGAAGACACGTGCCGCGCGCAGTAGGGAGAAGCCCGATGTCAGCAGCCGAGGGTCCGCTCGTCGTCGGCGTGGACTCGTCCACCCAGTCCACCAAGGCGCTGGTCGTCGACGTGGCCACCGGCCGGGTCGTCGCGAGCGGCCAGGCGCCGCACACGGTCTCCTCGGGAGCCGGCCGTGAGAGCGACCCGCGCCAGTGGTGGGACGCGCTGTGCGAGGCCCTGCGCCAGTGCGGTGACGCGGCGCACGAGGCCGCCGCCGTGTCGGTGGGCGGCCAGCAGCACGGCCTGGTCACCCTGGACGAGCGGGGCGAGCCGGTGCGCCCGGCCCTGCTGTGGAACGACGTGCGCTCCGCGCCGCAGGCCCGCCGGCTCACGGAGGAACTCGGCGGGGCGAAGTTCTGGGCGGAGCGGACCGGAAGCGTCCCGGCCGCCTCGTTCACCGTCACCAAGTGGGCGTGGCTGGCCGAGCACGAGCCGGAGGCGGTCCGCGCCACGAGGGCCGTGCGCCTCCCCCACGACTACCTGACCGAGCGGCTCACGGGCCAGGGCACGACCGACCGCGGCGACGCCTCGGGCACCGGCTGGTGGGCGTCCGGGACGGAGGCGTACGACGAGGAGATCCTGGCGCACGTGGGACTCGACCCGGCCCTGCTGCCGAGGGTGGTCCGGCCCGGCGAGCCGGCGGGCACGGTACGCGACAGCCGTGATCTGCCGTTCTCCAAGGGGACCCTGGTCGCGCCGGGCACCGGCGACAACGCCGCAGCGGCGCTGGGTCTGGGCGTGCGTCCGGGCACGCCGGTGATGAGTCTCGGCACCTCGGGCACGGTGTACGCCGTGTCGCGGCGCAGGCCCGCCGACCCGAGCGGCACGGTGGCGGGCTTCGCCGACGCGCGCGGCGACTGGCTGCCGCTGGCCTGCACCCTGAACTGCACGCTTGCCGTCGACCGCGTCGCGACGCTGCTGGGTCTGGACCGTGAGGCCGTCGAACCCGGCACGGCCGTCACGCTGCTGCCCTTCCTGGACGGCGAACGCACCCCGAACCTGCCGAAGGCCTCCGGCGTGCTGCACGGCCTGCGCCACGACACGACGGCCGGCCAGCTCCTCCAGGCCGCCTACGACGGCGCCGTCCACTCCCTGCTGGGCGCGCTCGACCTGGTCCTCGACGAGGACGCCGACCCCTCGGCGCCCCTGCTGCTGATCGGCGGCGGCGCCCGGGGCACCGCCTGGCAGGACACCGTACGGCGGCTGTCGGGGCGTGCCGTGCAGGTGCCCGAGGCGAAGGAACTGGTGGCGCTGGGGGCCGCCGCGCAGGCGGCCGGGCTGCTGACCGGGGAGGACCCCGCGGCGGTCGCACGGCGGTGGGACACGGCGGCCGGGCCGGTGCTCGACGCCGTGGAGCGGGACGAGGAGACGCTGGCCCGGATCGCCGGGGTACTCTCCGACGCGGCTCCACTGCTGGAGCGGCCCACCGACACCCACTGAGGACTGGCGTCAGGCATGACCGCACCGCTGCACGGGACCCGTCCGGCCGAGCCGGGACGCGCACTGCCCGAGCCCCATCCCGCCGGGCCGGGACGCGCGCTGCCCGACACCCAGCAGGGCATGCGCCGCCGCAATCTCGCCCGCGTCCTGCACGCCGTGCGCGCCGAGGGGCCGTTGTCCCGGGCCGCCGTCGCCTCCCGGATCGGCCTGACCCGGGCGGCGGTGTCCACGCTCGTCGACGAACTGATCCGCTCGGGCCTGCTGGAGGAGCTCGGGCCCGAGCGCCCCGGCCGGGTGGGCCGCCCCGGCTCCGCGCTCGCGGTCAGCGGACGCGGTCCGGCCGGGATCGGCGCGGAGGTCGGCGTCGACCACCTCGCGGTCTGCGCCGTCGACCTGCGCGGCACGACCCGGGCACGGGCGATACGTCAGGGCGCGAACCGCGGCCGCTCCCCCGAGCCGGTGCTCGCCGAGCTCACCGAACTGATCCGCCGGGTCGTCGCCGAGGCGGAGGGCGAGGGGCTGTGGCCCGCCGGGCTCGCCGTGGCCGTACCGGGCCTGGTGGCGCGCGACGCCCGGACCGTGGTCCGCGCCCCGAACCTCGACTGGCACGACACGGACCTCGGTGCACTGCTGCCGGCGGGCCTCCCGCTGACGGTGGACAACGAGGCGAACTTCGGCGCCTTGGCGGAACTCTGGCTCGGCGAGGGCACCCCGCGCGACTTCCTGCACGTGTCGGCGGAGATCGGCATCGGCGCGGCGGTCGTGGTGGACGGCGGGCTGCTGCGCGGAACGCGCGGTTTCGCGGGCGAGCTGGGGCATGTGCCGGTCCGGCCCGACGGCCCTCGGTGCGCGTGCGGGGGCCGCGGGTGTCTGGAGCAGTACGCCGGTGAGGAGGCGGTGCTGCGGGCGGCCGGTCTGGAGCCGGACGAGGACCGGGTCGGGCTGCTCGCGGGACGCGCGGCGGACGGCGACACGGAGGTCCGCCGGGCCCTGCGCGAGGCGGGCACCGCGCTCGGCATCGCCCTGACCGGCGCGGTCAATCTCCTCGACCCGGAGAGCGTGGTGCTGGGCGGGGAGCTGTCCGGGCTGGCGCCCTGGCTGCTGCCCGCCCTCCAGGACGAGCTGGCCCGGCGCACCGCCGGACCGGTGTGTCCCGTCTCCGTGTCCCGGCTGGGCCCGGAGGGGCCGCTGCTCGGAGCGGCGCACTCGGTCGTGCGAGCGGTGCTGGACGATCCGGCTGCCGTCGCCGAGCGAACCTGACGACCCGCCCAGCAGGCGATGCCGAGGCGCCGGTCCGCTCCGACGGGCCGCCACGATCCGCGCGCAGGACGTCCGCCGGGCCAACCGGCCCGCACACAGGGCGCACCACCCGGCCAACCGGCCCCGCTCAGGACGCACCGCCCAGCCAACCGCCCCGCACACAAACCCACCGCCCGGCCGACCGCCCCGCACACAGGACCCACCGCCCGGCCAACCGGCGGGTCCGGGGCCGCAGTCCGGCGTCCAGCCACCGCAATCACCCGGCCGGGTGAGCGAGTTGTCCACAAGCCCCTGCCCGTCCACCGAAATGCCCCGCGTTCTTCGGACCGTCCCGCGGGCGCCGTAACTTGATCAAGGCGGGCCGCGGCCACACCGGCCGCCGCTCCCCGCTGTCGAGCAAGCGACCCCGCCCGTCGGACCCGGAAGGCACCATCATGGACCGGACAACCTCCCTCCCCAGCAGGCGCGGACTCCTCGTCGGAGCCGCCCTCACCGCCGTCCCCTCCGCCCTGCTCCACGACACGCGCGCCGCGGCCCGGCCCCAGGCCGTCGACCATCCCGGAGCGGCGTGGCACCCGGCGAGCCGCGCCAACTACACCCCGTCGAACCGCCCCCGCGCCCACCCGCTGCACTACGTGGTCATCCACGTCGCGCAGACGACGTACTCCGGCACCCTGTCCGTCTTCCGCAACCCCGCGGAGAAGGTGTCCGCGCACTACGTGGTGCGCTCCTCCGACGGGCACGTGGCGCAGTGCGTGCGCGAGGCCGACATCGCCTGGCACGCGGGGAACTGGGACTACAACACCCGCAGCATCGGCATCGAGCACGAGGGCTGGGTGGACCGGCCGCGGTACTTCACCGACGCCATGTACGAGCGGTCGGCCCGGCTCACGGCGGCGATCTGCGCGCGGTACGGCATCCCCCGCAACCGCGCGCACATCATCGGCCACCACGAGGTGCCGGGCAGCGACCACACGGATCCCGGCCGGCACTGGGACTGGAAGCGCTACCTCAGACTGGTCAAATCGGCCTGATAACGCGGTCGGTGGGATCGTCGGGCGGCTCACGTCCCGGTTACAAATCACTCAACCACTGGTTGCGGCGCGGTAAGCAGGCGACGATGGGAGCATGACTCTGGCCCAGCGCGCCCTGGAGCGTCTGCAGGCCTGGCCCGACCTGGCGGCGGGCCCGGCGAGTTGCGGCACCGGACGGGCGCTCCGTTCCCTCCGCGACGAGATCGTCCACTTCCACTCGGACCGGGACGTGGACCTCCACCTCACCCGAAGGGCCATCC
The DNA here is from genome assembly GCF_031181705.1 of Streptomyces sp. Classification (GTDB taxonomy): domain Bacteria; phylum Actinomycetota; class Actinomycetes; order Streptomycetales; family Streptomycetaceae; genus Streptomyces. Next base: position 21,692 of record NZ_JAPSKN010000079.1, on the reverse strand, counting down.
AGCGCCTCCGCTACGACCTGTCCGGGTCGAGCGCCATCCACCTGGTCCCGGGCTCCGGGTGGGTGACGGTCCACCTCGACTGCGAGGCGGACGTCGACCTGCTGCTCACACTGGTGAGCAGCGCCCTCAAGGCCCATCAGACCCGGCCGACGGCCGGCGAGCCCAGGCAGCCCAGGCAGCCCAGGCAGCCCGGGTGCAACTTCCACCGGGTCACCGTGCTGCCGCGCGACGCCGTGACGGGTGGCTGAGACTTGGCGATCGGACGACCCGAAGCCGTCAACGCCGAGGCGTGGCACACGTACGGCGCCCACCACCTTCAGCGCGGCACGACGCTGCCCAAAGCGGGTCGTGTCGACTGGGGCTTCGAGGGCGGAGGGCCGGGCGCCGAGGTGCTCGGAGAGCTGGCGGGCCGGCGGGTGCTGGACCTCGGGTGCGGTCCGGCCCGGCACGCCGCCCATCTGGCCAGGGCTCACGGCGCGCTGGTGGACGCGGTCGACGCCTCGCCCGGCCAGTACGAACGGGCCCGTGCCCGGTACGGCTCCCTGCCGGGGCTGCGGCTGATCCTGGCCGACGCGGTGGAGCACCTGCGCACGGCGGAGCCGTACGACGTCGTCTACTCCGTCAACGCCGTCCCGTACATCGACCCGCACCGGCTGCTGCCCGCCCTGGCCGGGGCGCTCAGGCCGGGCGGCAGGCTCTGCTTCACGGTGCTGCACACCAACTCCCGGGGTGACGGGCCGTCGGACCGGGTCACCGCCCGGCCCGAGACCCTGCGGCTGGCCGGCGGCACGGACGTCACGGTGCACATGTGGGTCCTCACGACCGGGTTGTGGACGGCCCTGCTCACCGAGCACGGGCTGCGCGTGGAGCACGTCGACGTGCTGGACGCGCCCGAGCCGGGCAACCGGGCGTCCTACCGGCTCTTCCGGGTGACACGGCCCACCCGGGTCTCCTCCCGGCCGCGTACCGGCAAGCCTCCGCTGGCACACGCGGCGCTCGGAGTGGGTGCCATCCTGTACGGGCCGCGCGGCCTGCTGCTCGGTCGGCACCGGCACGGGACGTGGGAGCTGCCCGGCGGCACGGTGGAGCCCGGGGAGTCGCTGCAGGAGGCGGTCGTGCGCGAGCTCGGCGAGGAGACCGGCCTCGTGGCCCGGCCGGAGGACGTCCGGCTGCTCGGGACGCTCCTGGACGACGCGGGCGGTGTCGTCCGGGTGACCGTGGCCGCCCGGGTCACCGCCTGGCGGGGCGGGCCCTCGGACCAGCCCGGGGAGAGCGTGGGCCGCTGGCGCTGGTTCGCGCTCGACCGGCTGCCGGAGCAGCTCTTCGTGTGCAGCGCCCAGGCCCTCACGGCCTGGCGCCCCGGTCTGCCGATCGACCACGCGCCGGCGCGTTTCACGCCGTACGGCACCGGAACGGACGACCGCTGAAGCACCCGGAGGAGTGCGTTTTTTCAGCCGTTCCCGCGTTGTCGGCGCCCAGCCACCCCCACGGCCCGCGCGGTCTGGTGCACTGCCCCTGAGTGTCGGGACATCTGACGAGACATCAGGGGGCACGGTGACAGGTCGTCACAGACGCGGAGCGGGACGAGCGGTGCTGGCGCTTCTCACGGCGTTCGGCGCGCTGGCCGGTGCGGCCCTGGCGGGGGCGGCACCGGCCGGCGCCGTCCAGAAGGCCGTGCGGATCGCGCCGGGCGTCACCTACGAGCAGTTCGACATCAAGGCGGCGAAGGGGGTGACACACGCGCACCTGGTGCGGGCCGACCTGGGCAATCCGCAGGTGAAGGTGGATCTGCTGTATCCCGGGGCGGTGGCCTCCCGCGCGCAGGTCTCCCGGATGGCCGATGCCCAGGGGGCGGTCGCCGGTGTCAACGGCGACTTCTTCAACATCAGCGAGGCCCAGCACCCGGGAGTCGAGGTGACGGGGGCGAGCGTGGGCCCGGCCATCGCGGCCGGGCGGACGCTCAAGGCGGCCGTGCCGAAGGGCCAGCGCTTCGGGCCGGCGCTGCCGCCCGGCACCACCACCGAGAACGTGTTCGGCGTCGGCACCGACGGGGTGGCGCGGCTGGACAGGCTGGCCCTGGACGGCTCGGTCCGCACGGCCGAGGGGCAGCTGCCGCTGGGCGGGCTCAACCAGTACGCGCTGCCGGTGGGTTCGGTCGGGGCGTTCACGGCCGAGTGGGGCAGCGTCTCCCGGGTGCGCGCCACCTGCGGTACGGACACGGACCGGGCCGCGCCCTGCAGCACGGACACGTACGAGGTGACGGTCCGCGACGGCAAGGTCGTCTCGGCCGCCGACACACCGGGCAGCGGTGCCATCGCCGCGGGGACCACGGTGCTGGTCGGCCGGGAGGCGGGCGCCCAGCAGCTGCGCAAGCTCTCCACCGGTGCGGCGGTCGAGGTCGAGCACCGTCTCGTGGCGGCCACGGACGGCGCCGCGTACCGCCTCGCGCTCGGCGGCTACCCGGTCCTCACGGGCGGGCGGCCGCTGGCGGGGCTGGACGACACGACGTCGGCCGTCCGCACGGCCGTGGGGATCGCCGATGGCGGGCGGCGGGTGCTGCTGCTCGCGCTGGACGGGGCAGCCGCCTACCGCAGCGGCCTGACGATCGCCGAAGTGGCCGACACCATGCGGAAGCTGGGCGCGGCCGACGCCTTCAGCCTCGACGGCGGCGGCTCGTCGACACTGGTCGCCCGGAAGCCCGGCGCGAGCGCCGTCACGGTGCGCAACCACCCCAGCGGCGGTGCCGAACGGGCCGTCCCGAACGGCATCGGCGTGTTCTCGGCGTCATGAGGGCCGTGAGGCTGTGAGGGCCGTGACGTCAGGGCCGCAGACTGCTGACGATGTCCGCCGTCGCCGTGAGGCCGCTGTGGATGGTGGGGGCGATGCTGGTGCTCGCCAGGTAGAAGCCGAGCAGCAGGCAGACCAGCGCATGGGAGACCTTCAGGCCGCCGTTGCGCAGGAAGATCACCGCCAGGATCACGAGCAGCAGCACCACAGAGATGGAAATGGCCATCGTCGACTCCTCCGCCACGCCGCCTTGTCCGGTTGACGGCGTTCGGCCGCAAGTGTGGCGTAGCGGAGGGTTCGTCCGGGCGGCTGACCTGTCCGCCGAACGTGTGGTGTTCGGCGCGCGTCTAGGCCACCCGGCGGGTGTCGAGGAACGCCTCCAGTCCGGCGAGGTCGTCGGTGTTGAGGTGGTCGACGTCGGCGGCGAGCAGTTCGCCCCACAGGGCGTCACGGGCGGGTCCGGGCAGATCGGGGGTCGCCCAGAAGCGCACCCGCTGGCCCCGCCGGTGGGCGGCGTCGACGATGCCCCGCAGCTTGAGCCGCTCGGCGTCGGGGAAGGCGCCCACGCCCCGCCAGGTGAAGTTGAGCGTCCAGTTGTCGCTGATCAGCGGGATGAAGGAGGCCGGGGTTTGGCTGCCGAGGTCGGCGAGACGGCCGTCGTAGAAGGCGCGCCGGACGGTCTGTGCCTCCATGGGGGCGCGGGCGGCGCGGTCGCCGGAGACGACGGCGGTGACCGGGCCGCGGTGGACTCGCCCGTGGGCGTAGGTGGTGAACAGGTGCCGGTAGCGCCGGAGGTGGCGGTCGAGTTCGAGGTAGGTGGACGCGCCCTCGGTCTTGATGTCGATCAGCAGTTGCAGCGATCCGCGGTGCCCCCGGTACACGCGGCCGTGGTTGGCGCGGACGCGGGCGGCGAGCGGGTCGAGGTAGAGGGACTCCAGCGTGCGGGACGGGTCGAGGTCCTGCGGATCGTGGGCGACGAGGAGTTGGTCGCCCACGAGGTGGATGTCGGCCTCGACGCTGCCGAAGCGGTGGTCGAGGGCGTCGGACAGCGGGCGCGGGTGCTCGTAGTCGTTGTGGGCGTGGGCGCGCCACAACGGGCGGGGCCGGTGGCCTCGTTCACCGGCCGAGGCGGGGGCCGCGGGAAGGGCGATCGAGCCCGCGAGGGCCGCGCCGAGGGTGGTGAGGGCTCTGCGTCGGGTGGTGAGGGCCATGCTCTGCCTCCCTGGAGGTGCCGTACGGGAACCCTGCGAGTATGGGGTCGAGACGAGGGCAAGAGGCAGGCCCGGGAGCGGAGTTGGCCGGGCCGCCGCCGGGCGTTCACTTCATCCGGGCACGGCGCACGGAAAAGCCCGCCCCGGGTGGGGCGGGCTTTCCGCGCAGGTCGACCGGATGTGTCCCGGTGTCCGCCGGGTGTACGTCAGGGAGCCTGGAGGTCCACCAGGTGGGCCAGTGCCTCCCGGTGGGCGCCCGCGGTGCCGTAGGCGATCGAGTCGGCCTTCGCCCGCTTCAGGTACAGGTGCACCGGGTGCTCCCAGGTCATGCCGAGGCCGCCGTGCAGTTGCAGGGCCTCCTCGGCGGCGTGGACCGCGACCGGTGCCGCGTAGGCCTGGGCGACGGTGACCGCCACGTCGGCGTCCTCGCCGGTCGTCAGGGCGTCGGCGGCGTTGCGGGCGGCGGCGCGGAGGTTGACGACCTCCAGCCAGAGCTGGGCGAGGCGGTGCTTGAGCGCCTGGAAGCCGCCGACGGGCCGGTTGAACTGCTTGCGTTCCTTCAGGTAGCGGACGGTCTCGGTCAGCGCCCATTCGGCCAGGCCGAGTTGCTCGGAGGCGAGCAGCCCGGCTCCGGCGCGCAGGGCGCGGTGGACGGCGACTCCGGCGTCGCCCAGCAGCCGGCCCTGCACCCCGTCGAGGGTGACGGTGGCCAGGGGCCGGGTCAGGTCCAGCGAGGTCTGCGGGGTGACGGTCGCGGCGGCGGCGTCGACCGCGTACAGACCGCCGTCGTCGGCGGGCACGAGCAGGACGTCGGCGACGGCGGCGTCGGCGATGCCGGTCAGTTCGCCGTGCAGCAGGCCGTCCTCGTGCCGGACGGTCCGGTGAGCGGCGCCGGGCGCGACGTTGAGGGCGACGGCGAGGGCGCCGATCGTCGTCCCGGCGGCGAGTTCGCGGAGCAGGTCGTCGGCGCCGCAGGCCAGCAGCGCCTCGGTGGCGACGACCGCGCTCGTCAGATACGGCACGGGCGCGACCGCGCGGCCCAGTTCCTCCAGCACCACGGCGGCTTCGCGGTGGGTGGCGCCCTGGCCGCCGAGTTCCTCGGGCACCAGCAGTCCGGCGAGGCCCATGCCGTCGGTGAGGGCCTTCCACAGGGCCCGGTGGTGCGGGGTGTCCGACTCGGTGCGCGCGATGACGCCGGGCGCGTCGCAGTGGTCGGTGAGCAGGTCGCGGACGGCGGCGCGCAGCGCCTGTTCCTCTTCCGCGTACAGCAGGTCGCTCATCGGGCGAGGTCCTTCCAGGCGACGTCCTTGTCGGTGCGCGGCTCGGGGGGCAGGCCGAGGACGCGCTCGGCGACGATGTTGAGCAGGACCTCGGTGGTCCCGCCCTCGATGCTGTTGCCCTTGGAGCGCAGATAGCGGTAGCCGGCCTCGCGGCCGGTGAAGTCGACCAGTTCCGGGCGCCGCATGGTCCAGTCGTCGTACAACAGGCCCTCCTCGCCGAGGAGTTCCACCTCCAGGCCGCTGATCTCCTGGTTGAGGCGGGCGAAGGCCAGCTTCATGCCGGCGCCCTCGGGGCCGGGCTGGCCCGCGACGAGCTGCTGGCGCAGCCGCTCGGCGGTGAGACGGGAGACCTCGGACTCCACCCAGAGCCTCAGCAGCCGCTGGTGCAGGTCGTGGGTGCGCAACTCGGGCCGCTCGCGCCAGGTCTTGGAGACGGGGCCGATCATGCCGCCCTCGCGGGGCTGCCGCATGCCGCCGATGGCCACGCGCTCGTTGTTCAGCGTGGTCTGGGCGACCTTCCAGCCGTCGCCGACCTCGCCGAGGCGCCGGGAGTCGGGGATGCGGACGTCGGTGAGGAAGACCTCGTTGAACTCGGCCTCGCCGGTGATCTGCCGCAGTGGGCGCACCTCGACGCCCGGGTCGGTCATGTCGCAGACGAAGTACGTGATGCCGCGGTGCTTGGGCACGTCCGGGTCGGTGCGGGCGATGAGGATGGCCCAGCGGGCGACATGGGCGCTGGACGTCCAGACCTTCTGCCCGTTGACCACCCAGTCTCCCTCACCCTCCCGCACGGCCCGGGTGCCGAGCGCGGCCAGGTCGGAGCCGGCGCCGGGCTCGCTGAACAGCTGGCACCAGACCTCCTCCCCGGTCCACAGCGGCCGCAGGTAGCGCCGCTTCTGCTCCTCGGTGCCGTACTGGAGGATGGTCGGCGCGGCCATGCCGAGGCCGATGCCGATGCGCCGCGGGTCGTTGTCGGGCGCTCCGGCGGCCTCCAGCTCGGCGTCCACGACGGCCTGCAGCGAGCGGGGCGCGCCGAGGCCGCCGAGGCCCTCCGGGTAGTGCACCCAGGCGAGTCCGGCGTCGAAGCGGGCCCGCAGGAAGTCCAGCCGGTCGGTGGAGGCGGGCGGGTGGGCGGCCAGCAAGGCACGGGTGCGGTCGCGCAGTTCCTCGGCGCCGGTCGCGCCGTGCTGCCGGGTGCTGCTCACGCTGCCTCCTCGATGACGACGGCGACCCGGCCGGTGGTGCGGCCGTCCGCCACGCGCTGCACGGCGGCGGCCGCCTCGCCGAGCGGCACGCGCTCGCTGACCAGCGGCTTGATCGCGCCGCGGGCGGCCAGTTCGGTGAGCTCCTCGTGGCAGCGCCGGACCAGCTTCGGGTTCTTGGTGTTGTACAGGCCCCAGTGCAGGCCCAGGATCGAGTAGTTCTTCACCAGGGCGTGGTTCAGATGGGGGTTGGGGATGGTGCCGCCGGCGAAGCCGACGACGATGATCCGGCCCTCGAAGGCGACGCTCTTGGCGGACTGGGTGTAGGCCTCACCGCCGACCGGGTCGTAGATCACGTCGGCGCCCCGGCCGCCGGTGGCCTCCTTGACGGCGGCGACGACGTCCTCGGTGCGCCGGTCGATGACCACGTCGCAGCCCAGGTCCTTGGCGACGGCCGCCTTCCCGGAGCCGCCGACGACACCGATGACGGTGGCGCCGGCGGCCTTCCCGAGCTGCACGGCCGCGCTGCCGACCCCTCCTGCGGCAGCGTGGACGAGCAGGGTCTCCCCGGCCTGGAGGGCGGCCCGGCGGTGCAGGCCGAACCAGCCGGTCTGGTAGCCGATGTGCAGGGCGGCGGCCTCGGCGTCGTCGAGGGCGTCCGGGGCGGGGAGCAGGGCGGCGGAGTCGGCGACGGCGTACTCGGCGAAGCCGCCGTGGGGCAGCACCGGGTTGGCGATCACCCGGCGGCCGTCCTCGGTCTCGCCGCAGATCTCCACGCCCGGCGTGAACGGCAGCGGCGGCCTGACCTGGTACTGGCCGCGGCACAGCAGGGCGTCGGGGAAGTTGATGTTCGCGGCGCGCACCCTCAGCAGGACCTGGCCCTCGCCGGGCGTGGGCGGCTCGGCCTCCTCCAGCCGCATCACCTCGCTCGGCTCGCCGTTCTCGTGCACGTGCCATGCCTGCATGCGGTGCCTCCACGGGGGACTGCTTCGTCTGGCCGGGGTCGTTCGCATACTAAGCGGTCGCTTGCCGATCAGGGAACAGTCTTCGGGAGAAGAGTCCCGCCGTCTCGTATCGCGTGCGTCACGACCGCTTCGGCCGCGCCCGCACATGCATCCGCTCCCCCTGCGGCCCGAACAGGCTGAGGAACTCCACGGGCCCCTCCCCCGTCGATCCGAACCAGTGCGGCACGCGGGTGTCGAACTCGGCGGCCTCCCCGGCCGTGAGCACCACGTCGTGCTCGCCCAGCACCAGCCGCAGCTTCCCGGACAGCACGTACAGCCACTCGTAGCCCTCGTGCGTCCGCGGTTCGGGCTCCAGCCTGCGCTGGGGTTCGAGCACTTTGTAGGCCTGCAGTCCGCCGGGCTGGCGGGTCAGGGGCCAGTGGGTGCGGCCGAACATGACGATGGGCTTGGCGCGCACGCGCGGATCGCCCGTCGGCGGAGCCCCGACCAGCTCGTCGAGCGCCACCTGGTGGGCGCGCGCGATCGGCAGCAGCAGTTCCAGACTGGGTTTGCGCAGTCCGGACTCCAGCCGCGAGAGGGTGCTGACGGAGATGCCGGTGGCCTCGGAGAGCTCCGCCAGGGTCACCTCCCGTTCCTTGCGCATCTGCCGCAGCCGGGGGCCGACGCCCGCGAGTACCTCGTCCGTGGTCATGCTCGTATTGCAGATTCGGCAAACGTGTTTGTCAATCCCGTACCGCTGGGGCGACGCTGGCGGCGGAGGTGGTCACATGACCGAGAAGTACGCAGTGGTCGTCGTCGGCGGGGGCGCGGCGGGCCTGTCCGCGGCGCTGGTGCTGGGGCGGGCCCGGCACCACACGCTGGTGGTCGACGCGGGCGAGCCGCGCAACGCCCCCGCCGCGCACATGCAGGGCTACCTGTCGCGGGACGGCATGCCGCCCGCCGAGTTCCTGGCGATCGGCCGGGAGGAGATCGCGCGCTACGGCGTCGAGCTCGTGCGGGACCGGGTGGTGGACGTCGAGCGGGGCGAGGACTTCTCCGTGGTGCTGGCCGGCGGCCGGACCGTGCGGGCCCGGCGGCTGGTCGTCGCGACGGGCCTGAGGGACGAGCTGCCCGCGGTGCCCGGGGTCGCCGAGCGGTTCGGCCGGGACGTGCTGCACTGCCCGTTCTGCCACGGCTGGGAGGTGCGCGACCAGCCCTTCGGGGTGCTGGCGACGAGCCCGGCGAGCGTGCACCAGGCGCTGATGGTGTCGCAGTGGTCGAAGGACGTGCGGCTCTTCCTGCACACGGTGGCCGAGGCGGAGCTGTCCGACGAGGACCTGCGCCGTCTCGCCGCGGCCGGGGTGGACGTGGTGCCCGGGGAGGTCGCGGAACTGGTGGTCGAGGACGACCGGCTCACCGGGGTCCGGCTCGCGGACGGTTCGGCGCACGCCCGCTCGGTGGTGTTCACCGCCCCGCGGCCCGTGCCGCAGACCGGCCTGCTGGAGCGGCTGGGCGCCGAGCTGCACGAGACGCCGTTCGGCGCGTACCCGGTGGTCGACGCGACCGGACTGACGACCGTGCCGGGCGTATGGGCCGCGGGCAACGCGATCGGCTTCGCCGAGCAGGTCGTGCACGCGGCGAGCGGCGGGTACCGTGCCGCGTCGGCGATCGTGGGGGATCTGCTGATGGCGGACCTGGACACCGTCTGAGGGCTCCTCGGGAACGCCGGCGCCGGGCCGCCCAGGTGTAAGGGCATCGCCTCCGGTGCACCATGGCTGCATGCTGCTGCACCGGCTGGCCCGAGTGTCCCAGGAGGTCGCCGCCACCTCGGCGCGGTCCCGGAAGACGGCTCTGCTCGCGGAGCTCTTCCGGGACGCCGAGGCGGAGGACGTGCCGATCGTGATCCCGTATCTGGCCGGGCGGCTGCCGCAGGGCCGGATCGGCGTGGGCTGGAAGGTGCTGGGCCGCCCGGTCGGCCCGGCCGCGGAGCCGAGCCTGACCGTGCGGGACGTCGACGCCCGGCTGTCCGAGCTCGCGAAGGTGTCCGGCCCGGGTTCCCAGGCGGAACGCGCCCGGCTGGTCGGGGAGTTGATGGGCGCGGCCACCGAGGGCGAGCAGCGGTTCCTGCTCGGGCTGCTGACCGGCGAGGTCCGCCAGGGCGCGCTGGACGCGGTGGCGGTGGAGGGCCTGGCCCAGGCGACCGGGGCGCCGAGCGCGGACGTACGGCGGGCCGTGATGCTCGCCGGTTCCCTCCAGGCGGTCGCCGAGGCCCTGCTCGCGGACGGCCCGGCCTCCCTCGACCGGTTCCGGCTCACGGTCGGCCGCCCGGTGCTGCCGATGCTGGCGCACAGCGCCTCCTCCGTCGCCGAGGCCGTGGAGAAACTGGGCGCCTGCGCGGTGGAGGAGAAGCTGGACGGCATCCGGGTCCAGGTGCACCGCGACGGCGGCACCGTGCGCCTGTACACCCGCACCCTCGACGACATCACCGACCGACTGCCCGAAGTGACCGCGGCCGCACGGGAGTTGCGCGGGGAGCGGTTCATCCTGGACGGCGAGGTGATCTCCTTCGACGAGGACGGGCGCCCCCGCTCGTTCCAGGAGACCGCCGGGCGCGTCGGCTCCCGCACGGACGTGGCGACGGCCGCCCGCGCGGTGCCGGTCTCCCCCGTCTTCTTCGACGCGCTGTCCGTCGACGGCCGTGACCTGCTCGACCTGCCGTTCACCGAGCGCCACGCCGCGCTGGCCCGGCTCGTCCCCGAGCCGATGCGGGTGCGGCGCACGCTGGTGTCCGGGCCGGACGACACGCCCACGGCGGAGCAGTTCCTCGCCGGCACCCTCCGACGCGGCCACGAGGGCGTGGTCGCCAAGGCCCTCGACGCCCCCTACAGCGCGGGCCGGCGCGGCGCGTCCTGGCTGAAGGTCAAGCCGGTCCACACCCTCGACCTGGTCGTCCTGGCCGCCGAGTGGGGCCACGGCCGGCGCACCGGCAAGCTCTCCAACCTCCACCTCGCCGCCCGCACCGCCGACGGCGGCCTCGCCATGCTCGGCAAGACCTTCAAGGGCATGACCGACGCGATGCTGACCTGGCAGACCGAACGGCTCCGCGAACTCGCCGTCGACGACGACGGCCACGTCGTGACCGTCCGCCCGGAACTCGTCGTCGAGATCGCCTACGACGGGCTGCAGCGCTCCACCCGCTACCCGGCCGGCGTCACCCTCCGCTTCGCCCGCGTGATCCGCTACCGCGAGGACAAGCGCCCGGAGGACGCCGACACGGTCGAGACGCTGCTGGCCGCCCACCCGGAGGTGAGGCCGTGAAGCGCAGCGCGGGACTGCTGCTCTTCCGACCCTCGGACGACGGCCCCGAGGTCCTGCTCGGCCACATGGGCGGCCCGTTCTTCGCCCGGCGCGACGCCGGGGCGTGGACCGTCCCCAAGGGCGAGTACGAGCCCGGCGAGTCCGCCTGGGACGCGGCCCGGCGCGAGTTCCGGGAGGAACTGGGGCTCCCCCCGCCCGACGGGGAGGCCATCGAGCTCGGCGAGGTCCGCCAGACCAACGGCAAGATCGTCACGGCCTGGGCGGTCGCGGCGGACCTCGACCCGGCGGCGATCGTGCCCGGCACGTTCCGGATGGAGTGGCCGCCGCGCTCCGGGCGGCTTCGGGAGTTCCCCGAGCTGGACCGGGTGGCGTGGTTCGGGCTGGAGCGGGCCCGCGAAGTGATCGTCAAGGCCCAGGCGGCGTTTCTCGACCGCCTGGCGGAGCACTCGCCCTGAGGAGACCCTCCCGCGTTGCGGTCCCCTCCGCCGCGCGGGAAGGTCGAGACACAGCCCGCTCCCAGGGAGGTCAGCCATGCCCATCGCGACGGTCAACCCGGCGAACGGCGAGACGCTCAAGACGTACGAGGCCATGGGCGAGGAGGAGATCGAGCGCCGGCTCCGGCTCGCGGAGGCCACGTTCCGCACGTACCGGACGACGACCTTCGACGAGCGGGCCCGGCTGCTGCACCGGGCCGCCGACCTCCTCGACGAGGACCAGCACGACATCGCCCGCGTGATGACCACCGAGATGGGCAAGCCGATCCAGCAGGCCCGTGCCGAGGCGGCCAAGTGCGCCAAGGCGATGCGCTGGTACGCCGACCACGCCGAGGAGCTGCTCGCCGACGAGGAACCGGCCGACGCCGACGTCAAGGACTCCGGCGCCTCGCGCGTGCGGGTCCGCTACCGCCCGCTCGGCCCGGTGCTGGCGGTCATGCCGTGGAACTTCCCGCTGTGGCAGGTGGTGCGCTTCGCGGCGCCCGCGCTGATGGCGGGGAACGTCGGGCTGCTCAAGCACGCCTCGAACGTCCCGCAGACCGCCCTCTACCTGGAGGACCTCTTCCACCGGGCGGGCTTCACCGAGGGCTGCTTCCAGACCCTGCTGATCGGCTCCGCCGCGGTGGACGACATCCTGCGCGACGAGCGGGTCAAGGCGGCCACGCTCACCGGCAGCGAGCCCGCCGGCCGCGCCGTCGCCTCCACCGCCGGAGAGATGGTCAAGAAGACGGTGCTGGAGCTGGGCGGCAGCGACCCGTTCGTCGTGATGCCCTCCGCCGATCTCGACCGGGCCGCGAAGGTGGCGGTGACCGCGCGGGTGCAGAACACCGGGCAGTCCTGCATCGCCGCCAAGCGCTTCATCGTGCACACGGACGTCTATGACGCCTTCGCCGACCGGTTCGCCGCGGGCATGCGGGCGCTGAGGGTCGGCGACCCGCTGTCCGACGACACCGAGGTCGGGCCGCTCTCCAGCGAGCAGGGGCTGCGCGACCTCGAGGAACTGGTCGACGACGCCGTACGCGGCGGTGCGCAGGTGCTGTGCGGTGGTGAACGGCCGGAGGGGCCCGGCTGGTACTACGCGCCGACGATCCTCGCCGGCATCACGCGCGAGATGCGGATCCACCGGGAGGAGGCGTTCGGGCCGGTCGCCACGCTGTACCGGGTGGCCGACCTGGACGAGGCCGTGCTGCTCGCGAACGACTCGCCCTTCGGGCTGAGTTCCAACGTGTGGACGCGGGACGAGGCCGAGGTGGACCGGTTCACCCGGGACCTGGAGGCCGGGGGCGTGTTCTTCAACGGGATGACGGCGTCCCATCCGGCGTTCCCGTTCGGCGGGGTGAAGCGCTCAGGGTACGGGCGTGAGCTGTCCGGGCACGGAATCCGCGAGTTCTGCAACATCACCACTGTTTGGCATGGTGCGTGAGTGTTGCGGGGCTACGATCCCGTCTGTGAACCGCGAAGTGACTCTGCCTCTGATCGTCGACGACCGCGGTACCTTGCAGGTGGCTGCCGCGGATGTCAGCAAGCTGCTGCGGACCGTGGGGGGCCGGTGGGTGCGGCTGGTGGAGGGCGGGGAGTCGGGCCTGGACGAGGACACCGTCGCCGAACTGGCCATCGAGCTGGCCAAGCTGGCCGACCGTATCGACGTGGCCTGTATCGCGCACAGCAGCGGGACCGCGACGTAGCGTTCAGCGGGATGTCGTCCCGCTCAGCGCCGACCAGAAGCTCGCCTCGTAATGCTGCAGGAGGCGGCCGTAGGTGTGCGCCCGCTGCGCGTCGAGGCGCCCGGCGTCCAGGGCCGCCTCCACCGCCGTCTGCGCCAGCCGGTCCAGGTCGGGTGAGGGCTCGGCGAAGAAGTCGAAGAAGGCGCAGGCCTCGTCGGTGAAGCCGTAGTGCTCCCGCAGGGCCGTGGCGATGGTCGCGCAGTAGCCGCCCCAGGCCGAGAAGTTGGCCGTCAGAGCCAGGACCGCGTCCGCCGGTGCGGCGTTCAGCGCCAGCCAGGCCACGTACGCGGGGTACGCCTGGCAGCCCGGGAGCGGCTCGTACGACGCCTCCTGCGCACCGCACGCGCGCGCGAAGGCGACCAGCCGCCCGCCTGCCAGCGTCTCGCCGTGCGCGAGGGCCGCGAAGAAGGCCGCGGCCTGCGGGTCGGCCGCCTCGGAGCGGGCCGCCAGGTGCTCGAACGCCCGGCGGTCGGCGGGGATCACCCAGCCCTGCTCCAGGGCGAGGGCGGCGAGGGCGGCGCGGGGTGCCGTGCCGGCGGCGATCCGGGGGACCAGGGGGTTGGCGTCCGGGTCCGGTGCGAGGGCCGCCGTGGTCGTCCGCAGTAGGTCCCTGGCCGGGTGCGTCATCGCGTCCTCCGTCGTGTGGGTGTCGGGTCGAGCGTGGCACGCAGTACCCGAGACGGAGTAGTCCGGCGCGAAGTCGGCCTGCCGAGGGGTGATCGTGGGTGGACCACCCCTAGAGGTGAACCACCTTCTGACCGGGGGGCGAAGGGCCTTCCGGGAGGCGAAAGCAGGCACGGTTCATGGCGACTTTGTGCAGACCTTCGGTGTCCGTTCCAGAGCACGTGATCACGATGGAGGAGACGCTTGAGCTGGCGCGTGAGCGCCACGCCGACCACCCCCAACTGCCGCTGGCCCTCCGGCTGATCGAGAACACCGGCGTGCGTACGCGGCGCATCGTGCAGCCCATCGAGGAAACCCTCAAGCACCCCGGGTTCGAGGACCGCAACAAGCTCTACGAGGCCGAGGCCAAGGCGCGGGTGCCCGCGGTCATCCAGCGGGCCCTCGACGACGCGGAGCTGCTTCCCACCGACGTCGACCTGATCATCTACGTGTCGTGCACGGGCTTCATGATGCCCTCGCTCACGGCCTGGCTGATCAACGAGATGGGCTTCGACCCGACCACCCGGCAGCTGCCGATAGCCCAGCTGGGCTGCGCGGCGGGCGGCGCGGCGATCAACCGGGCGCACGACTTCTGCACGGCCTATCCCGAGGCCAACGCGCTGATCGTGGCCTGCGAGTTCTGCTCGCTGTGCTACCAGCCCACCGACATCGGGGTCGGCTCGCTGCTGTCCAACGGCCTGTTCGGCGACGGCATCGCCGCGGCCGCGGTCCGCGGCCGGGGCGGCGAGGGCGTCAGCCTGGAGCGCAACGGTTCGTACCTGATCCCCAAGACCGAAGAGTGGATCATGTACGACGTGAAGGCGACCGGCTTCCACTTCCTGCTGGACAAGCGGGTACCGGCCACCATGGAGCCGCTCGCGCCGGCGCTGAAGGACCTGGCAGCCAACCACAGCTGGGACGCCTCCGACCTGGACTTCTACATAGTCCACGCGGGTGGTCCCCGCATCCTCGACGACCTCAGCACCTTCCTGCACGTCGACCCGCACGCCTTCCGCTTCAGCCGGGCCACGCTCACCGAGTACGGCAACATCGCCAGCGCCGTCGTCCTGGACGCGCTGCGCCGGCTGTTCGACGAGGGCGGCCCCGAGGACCGGGCGCGCGGGCTGCTGGCCGGGTTCGGACCCGGCATCACCGCCGAGATGGCCCTGGGCCGCTGGCGCCGCGCCGACGGGACGAAGTGAGATGAGCGAAGAGACGATCACCCAGTCGCCGCCCCCGGTCCGGGAGTGGCCCGCGCCGGACCTGTCCGGCGTGGACTTCGACCCGGTCCTGCGCGCGCTGATGGACGAGGGCCCGGTCACCCGCATCAAGCTGCCCAACGGCGAGGGCTGGGCCTGGCTGGTCACCCGCTACGACGACGTGCGGACGGTGACCAACGACCCGCGTTTCGGCCGCGAGGCCGTCATGGACCGGCAGGTCACGCGGCTGGCCCCGCACTTCATCCCGTCGCGGGGCGCGGTCGGCTTCCTCGACCCGCCGGACCACACCCGGCTGCGGCGCAGCGTCGCCGCCGCCTTCACGGCACGCGGCGTGGAGCGGGTGCGCGAGCGGTCCCGCCGGATGCTGGCGGAACTGGTCGACGAGATGCTCCAGGACGGCCCGCCCGCCGACCTCACCGAGGCGGTGCTCGCCCCGTTCCCCATCGCGGTGATCTGCGAGCTGATGGGCGTCCCGGCCGCCGACCGGCACGACATGCACACCTGGACGCAGCTGATCCTGTCCTCCTCGCACGGCGCCGAGGTCAGCGAGAAGGCCAAGCAGGAGATGAGCGCCTGCTTCGCCGACCTGATCGGCCGGCGCGAGGGCGGCTCCGGCGAGGACGTGACCTCGCTGCTCGGCGCCGCGGTCGGCCGGGGCGAGGTCACCCTGGAGGAGGCGGTCGGCCTCGCCGTGCTGCTGCAGATCGGCGGCGAGGCGGTCACCAACAACAGCGGCCAGATGTTCTACGTGCTGCTGACCCGCCCCGACCTCGCCGAGCGGCTGCGGGCGGAGCCGGAGATCCGTCCCCGGGCCATCGACGAACTGCTGCGCTGGATCCCCCACCGCAACGCGGTCGGGCTGTCGCGGATCGCCCTGGAGGACGTGGAGATCGGGGGTGTGCGGATCCGGCAGGGCGACGCGGTCTACGTGTCGTACCTGGCCGCCAACCGCGACCCGGAGGTCTTCCCCGATCCGGAGACCATCGATTTCTCCCGCAGCCCGAACCCGC
The DNA here is from genome assembly GCF_031181705.1 of Streptomyces sp. Taxonomy (GTDB): domain Bacteria; phylum Actinomycetota; class Actinomycetes; order Streptomycetales; family Streptomycetaceae; genus Streptomyces. The sequence continues at coordinate 5,839 of NZ_JAPSKN010000079.1, read as the reverse complement.
ACGTCTCCTTCGGCTTCGGCCCGCACTACTGCCCGGGCGGCATGCTGGCCCGGCTGGAGTCGGAGCTCCTGGTCGACGCGCTCCTCGACGGCGTTCCCGGTCTGCGGCTCGCCGTGCCGGCCGAGGACGTGCCCTTCAAGAAGGGCGCGCTGATCCGCGGGCCCGAGGCCCTGCCCGTGACGTGGTGAGCCGGCGATGACCGCGACGGAAGGCCTGCTCGTCCCGCCCGGTCAGGGGCGGGTCGTGCAGGCCCCCGCCCAGCACGTGACCTTCAAGGTGACCGGCAGCCATTCCCGCATGGCCTCCACCTTCGAGGTGGTGGTGCCGCCGGGCTTCGACGTCGGAGCCCATGTGCACACCCGCAGCGAGGAGTTGTTCTACGTCCTCGAAGGCGAGCTGGACGTGCTCGCCTTCGAGCCGCGGGTGCGCACCCCCGACAACTGGCGGACGTGGGAGTCCGCCTCCGGCAACCGGGTGGTGCGGGCGACCCCGGGCACGGTGATCGTCGTGCCCCCGGGCTGCCCGCACGCGTTCGCCAACCCGACGGACGAGCCCGCCAAGATGTTCTTCCAGGCGAGCCCGCCGCCGGACCACGAGAGGTACTTCGAGGAGCTGCTGGAGATCCTCGGCGGCGGGGGCCCGCCGGACCACGCGGCGATCGAGGAGCTCCGGGCGCGGTACGACATCGAGCAGCTGACGCCGCTCAGGCACCGCTAGCGGATGGGCACACCGGCGAGGGTGCGTGCGATGACCAGGCGCTGGATCTCGCTCGTGCCCTCGAAGATCGTGTAGATCGCCGCGTCGCGGTGCATGCGCTCGACCGGGTACTCCCGGGTGTAGCCGTTGCCGCCCAGGATCTGGATCGCCTGGGCGGTGACCTTCTTGGCCGTCTCGCTGGCGAACAGCTTGGACATCGAGCCCTCGGCCGCCGTGAACGGCTTGCCGTTGATGGCCATCCAGGAGGCGCGCCAGACCAGGAGCCGGGCCGCGTCGATGGAGGTGCGCATGTCCGCCAGCTGGAACGCCACGCCCTGGTTGTCGACGATCGGCCGGCCGAACTGCTCGCGGGTGGTGGCGTAGTCCAGGGCGACCTCGTAGGCGGCGCGGGCGGTGCCCACGGCCATGGCGCCGACGGCCGGGCGCGAGGCCTCGAAGGTGGCCATGGCCGCGTTCTTCACGCGCTCCCCGCCCTGCTTGGCCTTCTCGCGGGCCCGGGCGAGCCGCTCGTCCAGCTTCTCCTTGCCGCCGAGCAGGCAGGAGCCGGGGACGCGCACGTTGTCGAGGATGACCTCGGCGGTGTGCGAGGCCCGGATGCCGTGCTTCTTGAACTTCTGCCCCTGGGACAGGCCCTCGGTGCCCGGCGGGACGATGAAGGAGGCGTGGCCCTTGGAGCCGAGCTCGGGGTCGACGACCGCGACCACGACGTGGACGTTGGCTATGCCGCCGTTGGTCGCCCAGGTCTTGGTGCCGTTGATCACCCACTCGTCCTTGGCCTCGTCGTACACGGCCCGGGTGCGCATGGAGGCGACGTCGGAGCCGGCGTCGGGTTCGGAGGAGCAGAAGGCGGCGACCTTGACGTCGTTCGCGTCGCCGTACATCTGCGGGATCCAGGTGCCGATCTGCTCCTCGGTGCCGTTGGCGAGGACGCCGACGGCGGCGAGGCCGGTGCCGACGATGGACAGGGCGATGCCCGCGTCGCCCCAGAACAGCTCCTCCATCGCCATGGGGATGCCGAGGCCGGTGGGGTCGAAGTACTGCTGGGCGTAGAAGTCCAGGGAGTAGATGCCGACCTTGGCGGCTTCCTGGATGACCGGCCAGGGAGTCTCCTCACGCTCGTCCCATTCGGCGGCCGCGGGCCGGATCACGTCGGCGGCGAAGCCGTGGAGCCAGTCGCGGACCTCCTTCTGTTCGTCGTTGAGCTCCATGGTGAACTCGGCCATGTCGGTCCCCTTCAGCGGCACACGTGCATGTTACTTGCGGTAACACCAGTCTGTTACCGGCGGGTAGTCCGCGTCAACTCCCACCGACCCGGTCGGCACCCTTTCGGTGTCCGGAACATGCTTCAGTGTTAGTTTGCGCAAGCGTCATCGAAACAGCACGGGTGGGGAGAGCACATGGACACCACGCAGCGGACCGACCAGCAACGGTCCGCCGACCGCCGACGGCGTGAACTGCTGGAGGCCGCCGACCGGGTGGTGCTGCGCGACGGCCCGCAGGCCTCGATGAACGCGATCGCGGCGGAGGCCGGCATCACCAAGCCGATCCTCTACCGGCACTTCGGCGACAAGGGCGGACTCTACGCGGCCCTCGCCAAACGGCACACGGACGCCCTGCTGGACTCGCTGCGGGCGGCGCTGGACGCGCCGGCGGACCGGCGCGAGCGGGTCGAGGCGACGCTCGACACGTACCTGGCGGCCATCGAGGCGCGGCCCCAGGTGTACCGGTTCCTGATGCACCCGGCCGAGGGGGGCCAGCCGGGCGACCCGGGGTTCGACGTCGGCAAGCACAGCGCCCCGTTGCTGCGGCGGATGGGTGAGGAGCTGGCCCAGGTCATCGAGGAGCGGCTCGATCTGGGGCCGGGCGGGCAGCAGCTCGCGCGGGTGTGGGGGCACGGGATCGTCGGCATGATGCACGCGGCCGGGGACTGGTGGCTGGGGGAACGGCCTTGTTCCCGTGCGGAGTTGGTGCGCAGTCTTGCCGATCTGCTGTGGGGCCGGCTGGCGGCTGCCGGGGATCGGGTGGGCGGCCCGGGGTTCTGACCGTCGTGTGCCGTCTGCGGGCCGGTGAGGGCTGGTCGCGCAGTTCCCCGCGCCCCTGGGTCACTCACCCACTCGGCGCCATGGAGCCCTGGCCACCTGCCGCATCAGCCTGCGGTGGCGCCAGCCCGTCAGGTGGTCCGCGTAGACGCGGCCCTCCAGGTGGTCGCACTCGTGCTGGAGGCAGCGGGCGAAGAAGCCCGTGCCGTGGATCGTGACGGGGTCGCCGGTCATCGTGAAGCCCTCGACCACCGCGTGGTCGTACCGCTCCGTCCCCGCCTCCAGGCCCGGCAGGGACAGGCACCCCTCCGGGCCGCGGATCACCACCCCGTCCTTCTCGACGAGGCGGGGGTTGACCACGTGGCCGAGGTGGCGGACGTCCTCGTCGTCGGGACAGTCGTAGACGAAGACCCGCAGCGGCTCGCCGATCTGGTTGGCGGCCAGCCCGACGCCCCGGGCGGCGTACATCGTGGCGAACAAGTCCTCGATCAGCCGGGCCAGTTCGGGGCCGAAGTCGGTGACCTCCGCGCAGGGCGCGTGCAGGACGGGGTCGCCGTGCAGGGTGAGGGGTCTCACGCGGCCGCGGGCGCCGGGGATGGGGCTCTGTCGCATGGCCGCAAGAGTAAGGTCCTGTCGGTGCGCGCCTCCCACACGAGTTCGCCACAGTGCCGCGGTTCGGGAGTGCGAATGGATCTCGATAGGCTGAGGTCCACACCACGTGGCCGTCAGGCTTCAAGGCGCGGCGCGTACGCAAGGAGGATCGAGAACTGATGGCAGGCAACTCGGACCCGCTCTCGCCGCGGGCCAAGCTGGCCGTGACCGCGGGCAAGGCGGTCGCAGCGGCGTCCCGCGCGGCGGGACGCGGCAGCGGATCGGTCATCGGCGGCCGGGTGGCGCTCAAGCTCGACCCCGACCTCCTCGCCCGGCTGGCCCAGAACCTGGACGTGATCCTGGTCTCGGCGACCAACGGCAAGACCACCACCACCCGGCTCATCGCCGAGGCCCTGCGCGCGGCGGGACCGGTCGTCTCCAACGCGCTCGGCGCCAACATGCCGGCCGGCATCACCTCGGCGCTCGCCGGCGGCTCGGACGCCCGGTACGGCGTCATCGAGGTCGACGAGAAGTACCTGGCCGGCGTCGCCCGGGACACCGCCCCGAAGTGCATCGCGCTGCTGAACCTCTCGCGCGACCAGCTCGACCGCGCCGCCGAGACCCGCATGCTCGCCGAGAACTGGCGCGAGGGACTGGCGGGCTCCAAGGCCGTCGTCGTGGCCAACTGCGACGACCCGCTGGTGGTGTGGGCGGCGTCCTCCTCCCCCAACGTGATCTGGGTCGCCGCCGGGCAGATGTGGAAGGACGACGCCTGGTCCTGCCCGTCCTGCGGCGGCGTGATGCAGCGCCCGGGTGACGACTGGTTCTGCGGTGAGTGCGGCTTCCGCCGTCCGACGCCCAGCTGGGCGCTCTCCGGCGACCACGTCCTCGACCCGCACGGCTCGGCCTGGCCGATCCACCTCCAGCTGCCGGGCCGCGCCAACAAGGCCAACGCCGCCTCCTCGGCCGCCGTCGCCGCCGTGTTCGGGGTGCCGCCGCAGGTCGCGCTGGAGCGCATGTACCAGGTGCAGGCGGTGGCCGGACGGTACGACGTCGTCCAGTTCCAGGGCCGGGACCTGAGGCTCCTGCTGGCGAAGAACCCGGCCGGCTGGCTGGAGACGTTCTCCCTGATCGACCCCCCGCCCACGCCGGTCATCCTGTCGGTGAACGCGCGCTCCGCCGACGGCACCGACACCTCCTGGCTGTGGGACGTCGACTACACGCGCCTGTCCGGCCACCCGATCTGCGTCATCGGCGACCGGAGGCTGGACCTGGCGGTGCGCCTGGAGGTGGCCGACCAGCACTTCCAGGTCTACGAGAACCTCGACCAGGCCGTGGCCGCGTGCCCGCCGGGCCGGATCGAGGTCATCGCCAACTACACGGCGTTCCAGGACCTGCGCCGCCGCGTCGGCAACTGAGCACGAGACGTCAGGGGACTTTTGTGAGCGACAACCAACTGCGCATCGTCTGGATCTATCCCGACCTGCTCAGCACCTACGGCGACCAGGGCAACGTCCTCGTGGTGGAACGCCGGGCGCGGCAGCGCGGCCTGGACGTGGCCCGGCTGGACGTGCGCAGCGACCAGCCGATCCCGACCTCCGGGGACATCTACCTGATCGGCGGCGGCGAGGACCGGCCGCAGCGGCTCGCGGCCGAGCGGCTGCGCCGGGACGCCGGACTGACCCGGGCCGTGGAGAACGGCGCCATCGTGTTCTCGGTGTGCGCCGGCTACCAGATCCTCGGCCACGAGTTCATCAACGACCTCGGCCAGCGCGAGCCCGGCCTCGGGCTGCTGGACGTGGTGTCGGTGCGCGGCGAGGGCGCGCGGTGCGTCGGTGACGTGCTGGGTGACGTCGACGAGCGCCTCGGGCTGCCCCCGCTGACCGGCTTCGAGAACCACCAGGGCGTCACCCACCTCGGCCCCACCGCCCGCCCGCTCGCCCGGGTGCGGTTCGGCAACGGCAACGGCACGGGCGACGGCACCGAGGGCGCCTACAACGACACGGTCTTCGGCACGTACATGCACGGCCCGGTGCTCGCCCGCAACCCGCTGATCGCGGACCTGCTGCTGAAGCTGGCCCTCGACGTCAACGCGCTGCCGCCGACCGACGACCGCTGGTACGAGGCGCTGCGCAACGAGCGCATCGCCGCTGCTCAGCAGCCCGCGTAGGCACAGCGCCGCAGCGTGCCCGGGGCACGCGTCAACCTGCTGGTCAACAGCCCGTATGACGGCCCGTCCGCACAGGTGAGCGGGGTCGTCCAGCAGGCGGACGCGTGCTTCGGTCCAGCCCCTCGAAGCCGCTAGGGTGGCGGGGATTCCAGCCGGACAACGCGGTCCGGTCCCGGCCCACGTCGATAAGGTTTCTCGGGCTATGCGCATTGGTGTCCTCACGTCCGGCGGCGACTGCCCCGGCCTGAACGCCGTCATCCGGTCCGTCGTGCACCGCGCCGTCGTCGACCACGGCGACGAGGTCATCGGCTTCCGGGACGGC
>NZ_JAPSKN010000078.1 GCF_031181705.1 Streptomyces sp. | reverse complement strand
ACCGTCTCCGCCGTGAACAGGTCCGTCGAGTACTCGAACGTGATCGTGATGCGGTCCGCCTCCGGGGTGACCACCGTGTAGAGCTCGTTGCGGGCCACGCCCTCGACGGGGAGGGGGCGGACGGTCGTGTGGAGGTCCTTGAGGTTCAGGGCCGGGGGGTCTGTCGTGATCACCGTGAAGAGGACCGTCGGGAACAGGGTCTTCGTCAGGTCCGGGGAGACCAGTGAGACCACGTCCGTCAGGGGGAGGTCCTGGTGGTCCAGGGCCTCGAAGAGGGTCGTGCCCAGTCGGGCGGTCAGGGCGGCGAAGGAGTCGGCCTCGGACAGGCGGGCCCGGAGCAGGACCGCGTCGCCCACGATGCCGACCGTCTCCGCGCGTTCGCGGGGGAGGCGGTTCGCGCTGGACGCCGCCAGGACGATGTCGTTGCGTTCACCGCACAGCCTGCCCAGCCAGGTCGCGAACGAGGCCGCCAGGACGGTGTAGGGCGTGGTGCCCAGGCGGGTCGCCGTGGCGGTGAGGCGGGCCGGGGTGTCGTCGTCGATGGTCCAGGTGTGCAGGGCGCCGCGGCCGGACAGCGTGCCGGGGTGGGGATGGTCGTGGGGGAGGGGCGGGCGCAGGGGGACGTCGGTGAGTTCCTTGCGCCAGAAGTGTTCCAGGGTCTTTCTGCGGTCGTCCGGGAGGTGGTGTTCCGCTCGGGCGAAGTCCGTGAAGTGGTGGGTCAGGGGCGGTAGTTGTGGGGTGCTGCCCGTTCTGCGCGCGTTGTAGGACTCCTGCAGGTCCCGTCGGATCAGGCCCAGGGACCAGCCGTCGCAGACCGCGTGGTGGAAGACCGTCAGCAGGATCCAGTGGTCGTCCGCCAGGCGGGCCAGGGCGAAGCGGAACAGCGGGGGCCGGTCCAGGGCGAAGGGGAGGGTGACGCGTTCGGTGCACCACTGCTCCGCCGTCGTCCCGGGGTGGGCGCGCAGGTCGGTGATCGGGAGGTCCACCGGGACCTCGGCCAGGATGTCGACCTCGTGGCCGCCGTCCGATCGGCGCACCGGCCTGGCGCGCAGGGCGTGGTGGCGTGTCACCACGTCGCGGAGGGAGTCGTGCAGTGCCTCGGGGTCCAACGCGCCGTGCAGGTCCATGCGGTGGGCGATGTTGTAGACGCTCGGGTCGGTGAGGGCGTGGTGGCGGTGCCACAGGCGGCGGAGGGTGGAGGGCATCGGTGCTGTGTCCACCACCCTGGGGCGGGTCGCGATGCCCCGGATCGTCGGGTCCAGGAAGAAGTCGGCCATGGTCAGGTCGATGCCCGCCGTCTCCCGCATCCGGTTCAGCAGGCGGATCGCGCTCAGCGAGTGGCCGCCGAGTTCGAAGAACGGGGTCGTGACCGGGACCGGCCGGGTGCCCAGTTCCTCACACCACAGGTCGTGCAGCGTCCGCTCCAGGTCCGTCTCCGGCTCCGCCCGCGAGGGCTCTACCGGCTCCTCCCCGGGTTCCGGCAGGGCCGCGCGGTCCAGCTTGCCCGAGGCGTTCACCGGGAGCCGGTCCAGGGTCGCCCAGCGGCGGGGGACCAGGTGGTCGGGGAGGCGGGCCGCGAGCGCGGTGCGCACGTCGGTCCAGGACGCCCCCTCGTCCAGGACCACGTACGCCACCAGCTCGCTGTCGCCGTGGCGGTCGCGGCGGGCCAGCACCGCCGCGTCCCGCACGGCGGGCAGGACCGTCAGCGCCGCCCTCACCTCGCCCGGTTCGACCCGGTAGCCGCGGATCTTGACCTGGTCGTCCGCCCGGCCCCGGTACTCCAGGGTGCCGTCGGCGCGCAGGCGGCCCAGGTCGCCCGTGCGGTAACGCACCCCGCCCGTGCCGTCGTCGAGGAACGCGGCGGCCGTCTCGGCGGGACGGTCGTGGTAGCCGTGCGCCACCGGCACCCCGCCGACATGGATCTCGCCGACCGCTCCGGCCGGCACCGGCCGGCCCGCGGAGTCCAGGAGCAGGACGCGCGCCCCCGCCACCGGGGTGCCGATCGGGGGCCACTCCTCGCCGGCGGGGTCGACGCGGTGCGAGGTGACGATGATCGACGTCTCCGTGGGGCCGTACTGGTTGTGCAGGGTGCAGTGCGGGTGCGTGGCGAGGAAGCGGCGGAAGGCCGGGGTGAGGTGGAGGGCCTCGCCCGCCGAGAACAGCTCGCGCAGGGACGGGAGTTCGGGGGCCGTCTCCATCAGGTACTTCAGTGGGGTGCAGGGCATGAACAGGCGTTGGACGTGGTGGCGGCGGACCGTGCGCTCCACCGCCGCCGGGTCGTGCCGTACGGCGTCGTCCACGAGGACGAGTGCCGCCCCCGAGGCGAGCGTCGTGAAGATCTCCTGGACGCTCACGTCGAACGCCGGTGACGTCCACTGGAGGGTGCGCAGCGCCGGGTGACGGGCCAGGTGGTCCCGGACCAGGTTCGCGGGGCCCCGGTGGGGCACGACCACGCCCTTCGGCCGGCCGGTCGACCCCGACGTGTGGATGCAGTAGGCCGGGTCCTGCGGGCCGGGGCCGTCCGCGAGCGGTGTCGACGGGAGGGTGTCGTCCACCGACTCCGCGAGGACGACGGGGACTTCGGCGTCCGGCCGGGGCGTGCCCTCGGAGGTGAGGAGGAGCACCGGTTCCGTGTCGGCGAGGAGCAGGGCCAGCCGCGGGGCGGGCAGGGACGGGTCCAGCGGGACGTAGGCCGCGCCCGTCTTGAGGACCGCCAGCAGCGCCGTGATCAGTTGCGGGCCGCGGGGCAGCAGGATTGCCACGCGCCCTCCCCGGGCCGCGCCGCGGCCGCGGAGCAGGTGGGCCAGACGGTTGGCCGCGGCGTCCAACCGCGCGTAGGACACCTCGACTTCGTCGCCGAGGAGGGCGACGGCGTCCGGTGTGCGGCGGGCCTGTTCCTCGAACAGGGTGTGCAGGGTGCCGGGCGGCGCGGCCTCCTCGGTGCGGTCCAGGGCGGCCAGCAGCGCGCGGTCGGCCGCCGTGAGGGCCGTCAGGTCGGACAGCGGCGCGCCGGGGGTGTCCAGCGCCCGGCGCAGCACCTGCTCGACCTGGTCCACCAAGCGGCGCACCGTGGCCTCGTCGAAGAGAGCCGTGTCGTACTCGACCATGAAGCGGATGCCGCCCGGGTGGCGGGTGAGGTAGACGCTGAGGTCGAACGGGGCACGCTCGCTCGGGACGTCGAGCAGCGTGGCGGTCAGGCGCGGCGGGTCGAACTCCGCCTCGCCCTCGTTCTCGTACTCCACCATCACCTGGAACAGCGGGTTGCGGCCCGGGTCGCGGCGGGGATTGAGCGCGCCGACCAGTTCGTCGAAGGGGACGCCGCTGTGCTCGTACGCCGCGGTGCTGCTCTCGCGGACCCGGCGCAGCAGGGCCGGGAAGTCCGGGTCGCCGGTGAGGTCCAGGCGCAGCGGGACGGTGTCGAGGAAGAGGCCGACGTGGTCCTCGGCGCCCGGGGGACGGGACGCCAGTGCCGTGCCGATCACCACGTCCCGCTGCCCGGCGAACCGGCCGAGGGTCGCGCCGATCGCGCCGGTCAGCGCCATGAAGAGGGTGGCGCGGTGCCCGGCGGCCAACTTCTGCAGGCCGTCCGCCAGTTCGGCGTCGAGGGCGTGGGTGAGGCTCGCGCCCACTCCCGAACGGACCGGTGGGCGGGGGCGGTCGGTGGGGAGGGTCAGTTCGGGTGCGCCGGCGAGGTGGTGCCGCCAGAAGCCGAGGGAGGCCGGGTCCGGGCGGGCGGGTGCCGGCAGTTCGGGCAGGGGCCGGGGCTCGGGTCCCGCGCCGCGCCGGGCGCGGTAGTACGCGGCGAGGTCGCGGGCCAGTACGGCCGTGGAGGACGAGTCGAAGACGATGTGGTGGGCCAGGAGGAAGAGCAGGTGACGGTCCGGGGCGAGGCTCAGCAGCCGGGCCGCGACCAGGGGGCCCGTGGACAGGTCGAGCCCGTGGTCCGCCGCCAGCGCCGAGCGCAGCGCCGCCTCCTCGGTCGCGCCCGTGTGGTCCTCCACGGGGCAGTCGAGCGGCATGCGGTCGCGTATCTCCTGGTAGGGAACGCCGTCCGTGTCGCCGAACACCGTGCGCAGGGCGGGATGCCGGTCGGCGACCCGGTCCAGCGCCCAGCGCAGGGCCGCGACGTCCAGGGGGCCGTCGAGCAGGATCGCCTTGGGCTCGTGGTACATGGCGGTGCCCGGATGCAGTTGCTCCAGGAACCAGATGCGGCGCTGGGCGGGGGTGAGGGGACGGCGGCGTGGCGCGGGCGGTGGGGCGGTGGTGTCGGTGCGCGGTTGTGGGCGTGGGCGCGGGAGCGGTTCTGCGTTCGGCCGGGGCTGCGGCAACGGCCCGGGCTGCGGCTGCGGGCGGCTCGTGGCCGGAGTCGTCCTGCGCACCCGGTCCAGGACCGGCAGCGCCGCCAGCACCTTCTCCTTCGGCACGCCGAAGTCCACGAAGCAGGCGATCTCGTCCGCCCCGGCCGCCAGCAGGCGCCGTACGGTCTCGGCGGCGGTGCGCTCGTCGCCGATCAGGGCGCGGGACGCGCAGTAGCGCTCGTACGCGCGGCCCAGCAGGAACTCCACGTCCTCCTCCGGCGTGTTCTCCAGGTCCACCTGGAAGCCCAGGCTGTTGGTGACCTGGTCGAAGAGGGAGAGCGAGGACCGCAGATACGACAGGAACGGCCGGTACGCCTCGGCCCGCGCCCGTTCCGCGTCCTCCTCCAGGTAGGTGTGCACGAGCACCACCACCCGCCCGGCCGCCGGGTCGAGACCGTGCTCGGCGCGGCTGCGCCGGTACAGCGCGATGTTCTCGGCCAGTTCCTCCACTGTCTGCGTCATCAGGTTGGTGACCACGCCGAGGTCCTCGGCGGCCGCCCGGCGGTAACTGTCCGGGTTGCCGACGACGGCCACGTACATCGGCGGCCGTTCCTGCACGGGCCGCGGGTGCAGGGTGATCTCCACGGGCGTGCCGTCACCCGCGGTCGTCTTCACCGGCCGCCCCGACCACAGGTCCCGTACGGTCGCCAGGTGCTCGTACATCACCTCACGGTGCCGGCCGAAGTTCTGCGGGGCGAGCGCGAAGTCGGTGGCGTGCCACCCGCTGGCGAAGCACAGGCCCGTCCGGCCGCCGGAGATGTTGTCCACGACCGACCACTCCTCGGCGACCCGGGCCGGATGGTGCAGCGGCAGCACCACCGAACCGGCGTGCAGCCGGACCCGGCTGGTCCGGGCTGCGAGGGCGGCGGCCAGGACGGAGGGGTTGGGGAAGAGCGCGCCGAAGGAGTTGAAGTGCCGCTCGGGGAACCACAGGGCGTGGAAGCCGTGCCGGTCGGCGAAGTCGGCGGCGGCCATGATCAGGCCGTACTTGTCGTGGTCGGTGTCCTCGGGGTAGTCGCCGAAGAAGTAGAGGCTGAAGTCGGTGGTCCCGGCGGTGGGCGATGCGGTGGGTGAGGTCGTGGGGCGGGGAACCGAGGCGGGGCTGACGGCGGTGGCCCGGGGCGGTGCCGTCCCGGTGGCGGTCGTCGCGAGGACGTCGAGCTGGCGGGAGATCATTCCGCCGACGTGGTCGACGAGTTGCTCGGCCAGGCGCAGCTGCTGACCGAGGAGGGCGGTCAGGCCGTCCGGTGACTCCTGCGGGGCAGCGGGCGCCGCTGCCGCCCGAGCGACCGGCTCCTGAGCGACCGGTTCCTCGAGGACCGGCTGTTCGATCACCGTTTCCGACGGGGGACCCATCGCCCCCCGCCCGTTCCCCCGCAGCTCCCCGACCCGCTCCGCCAGTCTCCCCGGCGTGTCGGCCGTGTCGAACACCTCGCGGACCGGGACCCGGACGCCGTACCGCTGCCGCAGTTCCGTCGTCAGGCCCATCAGGGACAGCGAGTCGGCGCCCAGCTCGAAGAAGGAGCTGTCCGGGGTCACGTCCGCCACCGGACGGCCGAGCTTGTCCGCCGTCGACCGCCGTACGAAATCCAGGACATCGTCATCCGGCTCGGTCCACGGGGCGGCCTCGGGAGCCGTCACCGGAGCCGGCGTCGAAGCCGTCATCGCAGCCGCGTCCACGCCGGGTGTCACGCCCCCGAACGGCACCCTCCGGCGTCGCAGCGGATGCCCGGGCAGCGGCACCCGCCCCCCGTCTCCCGCGAGCCCCTGCCAGTCCAGGTCGGCGCCCCTGCCGTACAGGGAGCCCAGAGCCGTCAGGAAGCCGTGTGCCTGCTCGGCGGCCGTGTCGCCCGCGCCCTGCCCGTTCAGCCACCGGCTGTCGGGTACGCAGTGCCGCCCGAGGCCCGTGAGGGCGCGCCCGGCGCCGATCTCCACGAAGTCCCGGCAGCCCTGCACGACGGCCTCGGCCATGGCGAGGTCGAAACGGACCGGCTGCCGGGCCTGGCGGCGCAGGTACTCCGCGTCGACCGTCCAGCCGGCCCGGCGCAGCTCCCCGTCGGCCGTGGTCACCAGCGGGGTGTGCAGCGCGTGGTACGTCACCCGCTCGGCGCGGGTCCGGAACTCGTCCAGCGCGTGCTCGATCTCCGCGGAGTGGAACGCCCGGTCGACGGGCAGCGCGCGCCAGCGCAGTCCCTCCTGGTCGAGCAGGCGTGCCGCCTCCTTCAGCGTCTGCCGCGAGCCCGAGAGCACGTGTGCGTGCGGGCCGTTGACCGCGGCGAGTTCCGCACCACTGGCCGCGGCGATCCGGCGTGCGGTGGCACCGTCGGACCGGACGGCGAGCATGCCCCCGGACGGACATCGGTCCCGCATCAGACGTCCGCGCCAGGCGGTGAGCCGCAGCCCGTCCTCCAGGGAGAGGGCACCGGCCGCGTAGAGCGCGGCGTACTCGCCGACGCTGTGGCCGAACAGCAGCCCGGGCCGGATCCCGGCCGCCCGCCAGGCGTCCGCCAGTGCCGCCTGGTGGGCGAAGAGGGCGGGCTGCGCGGTGTGGGTGGGCCAGATCTCGTCCTGCGCGGCGGCACCGTCCGGGCTGTCGGCGGTGGTGAGCAGCGGATGGAGCAGGCTGCCGCCGAACTCCCGGACGTGGAGCTCCTCGCAGCGGTCGAGCGTGGCCCGCGCCGCCGGGTGCGCGGCGTACAGGCCCCGTGCCATGCCGCGGCGGGCGCTGCCCTGGCCCGTGAAGGCGAAGGCGACCGGGCCGAGCGGCGCCGGTTCGGTCCGCCGGTGTTCCGTCAGCGCGCGGGCGAGGTCGCCGGCCGTGCGGCCGGCGACGGCGATGCGTGCCGCGCGGTGCGGCCGGCCGAGCGCCAGGGTGGCGGCCACGTCGGCGGCCGGCAGGTCCGGGCGGGCCAGGAGCCGGTCGCGGAGCGCGGCCGTGAGCGCGTCGAGGGACTCGGGGTCGGTGGCCGACACGGGGACGAGGACGGGCAGTTCGGGCACCGGTCGGGGGCGTGCGGGCGGGGCCTCCTCCAGGACGACGTGGGCGTTGGTGCCGCCGACGCCCAGGGCGCTGACTCCGGCCCGGCGGGGCACACCGTCCGGGACCGGCCACGGCTCCAGCTTCGTGGCCAGCCGCAACGGGCCGTCGCCGAGGGGGATTTCCGGGTTGGGGCGGGTCAGGTGCGGTGTCGGCACGAGCGTGCGGTGGCGCAGCATCAGGACCGTCTTGATGAGCCCGGCCATGCCCGCGCAGCTGTCGAGGTGCCCGATGTTCGGCTTGACGGAACCGACCGCGCAGAAACCGGCCGGGCCGTCCTCGCCCGGGCGCAGTGCCCGTGCCAGTGCCGTGAGTTCCACCGGGTCGCCGAGCCGGGTCCCGGTGCCGTGCGCCTCCACGTAGGAGATCGTCTCCGGCGGCACGTCCGCCCTGCGCAGCGCCTGGCGCACCACCTCGGTCTGTCCCTCGACGCCGGGGGCGCTGAAGCCGACCTTGGCGGCGCCGTCGTTGTTGACCGCGGAGCCCAGGATCACCGCGTGCACGGTGTCGCCGTCGGCCAGCGCCCGGTCCAGGCGCTTGAGCAGCACGGCGGCCACGCCGTTGCCGCCGACGGTGCCGTCCGCCTCGGCGTCGAAGGCCCGGCAGCGGCCGGTGGGGGACAGGATCGAACCGGGGTGGCTGTGGTAGCCGGTCTCCTGCGGCAGGTGCACGGCCGCCGCGCCGGCCAGTGCCAGGTCCGTCTCACCGGTGAGCAGCGCCTGGACCGCCAGGTGGACGGCGACCAGGGACGTGGAGCAGGCCGTCTGCACGCCGATCGCCGGGCCGGTGAGGCCGAGCCGGTAGGCGACGCGCGTGGCGAGGAAGTCCGGCTCCCGCCCGATGGCCGACTGCATGCCGGCGGCCGGATCCGCCGGGTCGTACGGCGTGCCGGTCGCGGGCCGCTGCTGGTGGTCGTAGAGGTTCATGCCGGACCCGGCGAACACGCCCACCCGCGTGCCCGGGGCGGTCGCCGCGTGGCCGCCCTCCTCCAGGGCCTGGTGGCAGCACTCCAGGAACAGCCGGTGCGCGGGGTGCGTGAGCCCGGCCTCGCGCGGGCTGAGCGCGAAGAAGTCCGCGTCGAACTCCTCGACGCCGTCGAGCACTCCGGAGACGGGCACGTGGCCGGGGGTGCGGCGTTGCTCCGGGGTGAGCCCGGCCGCGGCGAGCTCCTGCTCGCCGAACACCCGCACACTGTCCACGCCGTCCCGCAGATTCGCCCAGAACTCGTCCGCCGTGCGGGCGCCGGGAAAGCGCAGCGCCATCCCGATGACGGCCACGCGCTGGTCCGGGCGGCTGCCGGTGGGCGCCGCTCCGGGCGCGGCGACCGGACCCGGAGTGGCCTCACTCGCCGAAGGCGCGGGGGGCGCGGGCGCGGCTGCGAGTGCGGCAACGGGTGCGGCTGCGGGCGGGGCAGCGGGAGCGGGTGCGACTGCGGGTCCTGGCGCCGAAGGCGGCGTCGGTGCGGGCCCGTTCGCGACGTGGGCCGCGGCGTGGCTCGCGACGAGGGTCGCGAGGTGGGCCGCGAGGGCCGTGGCCGTCGGGTGCTCGAAGAACGCCGTCTGTGGTACGGACTCGCCCAGGCGTTCCGCCAGCCGGGTCCGCAGCCGCACCAACAGCACCGATGTCAGACCGAGTTCGTAGAACGGCACGTCCGCCTCGGCCGGGCGGCCGAGCACGGCGGCCAGTTCCTCCCGGACGGCCCGGGTCACCGCGTCGGCGTCCCGGACCGGCCCCGGCCCGTGCCGCGACCCGCCGTCCCGGGCATTGCCCCGCGGTTCGTCCCGGGTCAGCCTGCTCCGCAGCTCCTCCCGGCGCACCTTGCCCGCCGGCGTCCGCGGGAACTCGCCCTCGGGGACGGGCAGGACGTGGGCGGCGGTGAGCCTGAGGCGGGTGAACAGCGCCGCCCTCACCTCGGCGGCGATCCGGGTGTCCTCGGCGGCACCGCGGCTGACGAAGAACACCGCCAGCTCCTCCGTGCCCTGCTCCGCCGACGGGATCCCGCACGCGGCGACCTCACCCTGCCGGACCCCGTCGACGGCGGTGGCGGCCTCCTCCACCTCGTGGCAGTAGACGTTGAGGCCGTTGAGGATGATCACGTCCTTGCGCCGTCCCGTGATGACGACCTGGCCGCCGTCGAGGAAGGCCAGATCGCCGGTGTCCAGCCAGTCCGGCCCGGCCGGGTAGGCGGCGGCGTCCGCGTCGGGGTCGCGCACGTAGCCGGGGGTGAGGCGGGCGGGCGAGTGGACCTGCAGCCGGCCGATCCGGCCCGCCGGGGCGAGGTCGCCGTGGTCGTCGACGACGCGCAGTGTGACGCCGTGCGCGGGCGAGCCGCAGGCGACGAACGTGACGCAGTCCGCGTCGGGCACGTCCTCGCCGGCCCGCACCAGGTCACCGCCCAGGCTGCTCTTGAGCAGGCGGTGCACGGTGCCGGGCCGGTCCAGCCGGCCGTAGGTGACGGCGGTGACGGTCTCGGCCATGCCCCACACCGGGGCGATGTGCTCCTCGCGCACGCCGTACGGGCCCGTCGCGTCGAGGAAGCGGCGCAGCACCGGCAGCACGACCCGCTCGCCCCCGCACAGCAGCGACTTCAGCCCGCCCAGGTCCCAGTGGCGGTCGGGCCGCTCGGCCAGCGCGTCCGCGACGAGCCGGTAGGCGAAGGTCGGCGCCCAGCTGTGCCGCGCCCGGTGGTCGTGGAGGAGGTCGAGCCAGCGCAGCGGCTCGGCGAGCACGTGCTCGGTGGGGGCGTGCACGTTGGTGCAGCCGGTGAACACGGCGAGCAGGTGGTAGAGGAGGAAGGCGCCGCTGTGGTCGACGGGCAGCCAGTTCACCATCGTGTCGTCCGGGCGGACGTCGAGGATCCGGCGGCTGCTCGCCGCGAAGTCCGCGAGCCCGGCGTGGGTCAGCCGCGCCGCCTTCGGGACCCCGGTGCTGCCGGAGGACAGCATCAGCAGGGCCGTGTCGGAGGGGGCGGGTTCGACGTGGTCCGGCGCGGGCGGTGCGGCGAGGCAGTCCCGGGTGAGGGCGATCCGCGGGGCGGGCGTGGCATGGGCGAGGGCCGCGGCGCCGATCGCGTCGGTCAGGACCAGCGGCCCGTCGAGTAACGCGTGCGTCTGTCCCAGGCGTTCGAAGGCCGGGGAGCCCGGCGCGGGGTGCTCGGCGATGGCCACCGGGAGCGCTCCGCCCAGCACACAGGCCCAGAAGGCGGGGAAGAACTCGTCCAGCGGCAGCCCGCACAGCACCACCGGGTCGCCGCGCCGCACCCCGTGGTCGCGCAACCCGGTGAGCATCCGGCGTGCCGCGTCCAGCAGTTCGGGATACGACCGGGAGGCGGTGGTGCCGTCGGCGGCGAGGGTGACGACGGCACCGCCGTGCGCCGAGCGGGCGGCGCCCAGCAGCGCCCGCACCGCGTCGGCCGGATCGTCCTCGGTCCGCTCGGGCTCAGGACCCCGGCAGACGGCCTGCCCCCGTAGACGCTCCATGCGTGTCCTCTCCCTCTTCCCCGTTGGTGGACGAACGGTTCGTGGCCTTGCGCGCGTGGCGCTTCCGTACGGTGAGCAGCAGGGCCAGCGCCCCGCATGCCGCCGCCCCGTGGAAGGCGCCCACGACGGCCAGGGCCGGCAGCGTCTCCAACGCGGCGGCGGCGGTGATCGTGCCCAGCGCGAACCCGGACTGCTCGGCGGTGGCGGACAGGCCGAACAGCCGGTCGCGCTGCCGGTCGGGGGCGGCCTGGAGGCGTGAGGTGTAGACGATCTCGGTCCAGCCGTCCGCGAACCCCGCCGCCAGGGCCGCCGCGACCAGGGCCGGGGCGGGCGGGCCGGTGAAGGCCGCCACGAAGCAGAGCGACATCGCGCAGGTGCCGGCCGCGAAGGCCCGCTCGCCCCAGGTCGTGCCGTGCGGGCGGCGCTTGAGGACCTGGTGGGCGAGGAGCGTGCCCACGGCCCACGCCGACCAGAACCGGGTCATGAACAACGCCGGTTCGGACGGCTCGGCCGCGTTCGCCGCCAGCGGCAGCGCGACGTTGTGCGAGGCGGACGCCAGCGCGTCCAGGCCCCGCAGTGCGATCAGGCCGAGCAACGGCCCGGCGACCCCCGCCACTCGCCGCCCCAGCCGCCCCCCACGGACCGCCACGGCCTCGCGCCGCTCACCACCGCCGACCGGTTGCCCCGCCCCGGCCGTCGACTGGTCCGTCCCGGTGACCGGGTCGCCTGCGTTGGCCGGCCGACCTGCCCCGGTTGCCGGGTTGCCCGCGTCGGACGACCGGCCTGTCCCGGTCGCCGAGTTGTCTGAGTCGGCCGGCCGACCTGCCCCGGTGGCCGGGTTGCCCGCCGCGCCGACCGATCTGCCCGTTCCTGTGGCTGAGTTGCCCGCGTCGGACGACTGGTCCGCCTCGGTCGCCGAGTCGCCCGCCGTGTCGGCCGATTGGCGCGCCCCGGTCGCCGGGTTGCTCGCCGCGTAGGACGGCCCGCCCGCCCCGGTTGCCGGGTTGCCCGCGTCGGACGACTGGTCCGCCCCCATTGCCGAGTCGCCCGCCGTGTCGGCCGATCCGCCCACCCCGGCCTCCGAGTCGCCCGCCGTGTCGGCCGATCCGCCCACGCCGGTGGACGAGTCGCCCGCCCCAGGCGACCCGCCCGCCCCGGAGGGTGAGGCACCTGTCGCCGCCTCAGCCGCCTCCCCGGCGCCCGAGTCCGTGCGTGGCCGCAGCACCAGCACCGCCGCCGCCGACACCGCGAAGCTCGCGCCGTTGACCGCGAACGCGACACCGAAGCCGCCGAGGGCGATGATCGGCGCGGCCGACGCGAAGCCCAGCACCGTGGCGACGGAACGGGCCGTCACCAGCACGCCGTTGGCCCGGGCGCGGCTGCTCTGCCCGACCATGACCGGGACCGCGCTGCGCAGGGCGACGTTGAAGAGCGTGTTGCCCGCGCCCAGCACGAGCACCGCGCCGAGCAGCACCCCGGGCGAGATGTCCCGGGCCCCCAGCGCGAGCACCACCATGGCGAGCGTCTGGGCGAGATCGGTGGTCACCATGACCGTGCGGCGCGTCACCCTGGCGGTCACCGCCCCCGCGGCGAGCCCGGCCGCGACACCGGACAGCAGCCGTACGGCCATCACCGCGCCCACGCCCAGGGCGGTGCCCGTGACCTCGTACGAGAACAGGCTGAGCGCGATCAGATTGAGGTACGTCCCGTAGGCCGACACGGCGTGCGCGACCACCAGGGACCGGAACCTCCAGTCCACCCCCGTCACCGGACTCCTCAACCTCGGTAGGCCGAAGGCAGTCGTCCTACCACCCGAGCGTTCGGTCGATCATTGCAGAAGTGTTCGGGCCGGCGGGTGGAAACGGGCCCACCGGGGGCCGCGCCGGCGCGCGTTCACTGCCGCGCCGAGGCCAGTGACCGCTCCGCCACCCGCCCCAGATGGTGCGCGAACACCTCCCGCGCCTCGGGTGTCAGCGTCCGCAGCGCCAACAGCGCCGTGATGACGACGTCGCACAGCTCCGCCTGCACGTCCTCCCAGCTGTGCGTCACGCCCTTGCGCGGGTTCTGGCCGGTCGCGCCGATCACCGCCTCGGCGACCTCGCCGACCTCCTCGTTCAGTTTCAGCAGGCGCAGCAGCAGGCCCTCGCGGCCCTCGACCGGGCGCTGCGCGTCCAGCCACGCGTACAGGACGTCGACGGTGTCCCACAGCTCGGGCGCGGGCGGGGCGGGGGGCGTGTCGTCACTCATGGGCCGCAGCCTGCCACGCGGGTCTGACAACGCCCCCGGCCGTGCCCCGCGGGGCACTACGGCGCTACGCGATGGACTCCTCTTCGAACAGGGCGTCCTGCTCACCCTCCTTGGCCCTCCGCAGCCGCCGGGCCCGCCCCCCGACGACCAGGGCGGTGCCCGCCGCGGCCGCCGCGAAGGCCGCCGGGATCATCCAGCCCCGGTTCACCGCGTGCCCGAGCGCGTGGTCCAGGGAGTACCGCCCCGGCCCGGTGACGGCCAGGCCGGCGGCCGTCAGACCGAGCGTCGCCGCGTACTCGTAGCCGCCGCCCTGGTTGAAGAAGCCGTTCGGGGTGTGCACCGCGGCCGCTCCCGCCATCGCCCCGGCCGCCGCCGCGCCGGCCGCGGGCGTGGCCAGGCCCAGGGCCAGCAGGGCGCCTCCGCCCGTCTCCGCGAGCCCCGCCGCCGTCGCGCTCGCCCTGCCCGGGGCGTAGCCCACGGACTCCATGAACTGGCCGGTGCCCTCGATGCCGTGGCCGCCGAACCAGCCGAACAGCTTCTGCGCGCCGTGGGCGGCCAGCACGCCCCCCGCTCCCAGCCGGAGCAGCAGCAGGCCCAGATCGCCTCGGTGGTCGTGCCTCGCGTGCCTCACGTGCCTCACGTCGTCTCCCGGAGCGGACAGCAGGAACAGGGGAACACCCCTCGTCGCGTCTCCACCGTCGCACCTCCGGCACCGCGCGACACCCCACGGATGCGCCCGGGGCGCCGTTCGGGTGGCACCGGTGGCGTGGCCGGGCGGCCGGGACGAGGCTGACGCGTATGACGATTCAGACCACGCGCCTGAGCGACCCGGTCGTCCGCGCCTTCGTGACCGCCGTGAACAACCACGACCGCGAGAGCTTCATGGAGCTCCTCGCACCGGGCGCGACCATGGCGGACGACGGGTCCGACCGCGACCTCGAGGACTGGGTCGACCGGGAGATCTTCTCCTCCCGCGGCCACATGGAGGTCGACAAGGAGTCCGACGGCGGCCGGTCCCTCCTCGCCCGCTACAGCAACGACACCTGGGGCGAGATGCGCACCCGGTGGAGCTTCACCGTCGACGAGGACGGCAGGATCTCCCGCTTCGAGACCGGCCAGGCCTGACGCGACAGTCGTTCCACGCACCGGTGCGCATCCCGCGGTCCCTCGCGGGGTCCACCCCCACCCGGTCCCGTGGAACGACTGCCGCCTCCACCCCCTGGATGTGGCCAACGGAAGCCCTCTGCTCCAAGTGTGAAGCTTTGGTGTAGGAGAGTTGAGCATAGGCGCCCGACCGGCCGCAATGGTCCGGACGTACTTATTCCGTTTGTGCAGGTTGACGAGTTGACGACTTGGCCGGCGCGCCCTGCGGGGCTCAGCCGCGCCCGACGTACGGCATCGCCGTGGCCAGCACGGTCGCGAACTGCACATTCGCCTCCAGCGGCAGCTCCGCCATGTGCCGCACCGTGCGGGCCACGTCCGCGACGTCCATCACCGGTTCCGGGGTGACCGCCCCGTTCGCCTGCAGGGCTCCCGTCTGCATCCCGGCCGTCATGTCGGTCGCCGCGTTGCCGATGTCGATCTGCCCCACGGCGATCCGGTACGGCCGCCCGTCCAGCGACAGCGACTTGGTCAGGCCGGTCAGGGCGTGCTTGGTCGCCGTGTAGGCCACCGAGTGCGGACGGGGCGTGTGCGCGGAGACGGAGCCGTTGTTGATGATCCGTCCGCCCTGCGGATCCTGCTCCTTCATCTGCCGGTACGCCGCCCGCGCGCACAGGAACGCCCCGTTGAGGTTGGTGTCCACCACGTGCCGCCAGGCCTCGTAGGGCAGGTCCTCGACGGGCACACCGCCGGGCCCGAACGTGCCCGCGTTGTTGAACAGCAGGTCCACCCGCCCGAACCGCCCGACGGTGGCGGCGAAGAGGGCGTCGACGTCCTCCGGTCGTGACACGTCCGTCCGTACGGCGAGAGCCGCGCCGTGCGGCACCAGGGCCGCCGTCTCCTGAAGCGTCTGCGCGCGGCGGCCCGCCAGCACCACCGACCAGCCCGCGCGCAGCAGTTCCACGGCGACCGCCCGGCCGATGCCGGAGCCCGCGCCGGTCACCACCGCGACCTTGTTCCCCTTCGTGTTCATGGCTCCGCAGCGTACGGGAGCGTCCGCCATCCGGAACTCATCCGTCCGTCATGTGAGTGCTGTGTACGTGTCAACCGGGTGTCGTCCCCGGCCACTCCAATGCCCCCTGCAGCCATTCGCCAGGGGAGGACCGGATGACACCCGCAGCACACCCGTCCCAGCACGCCCCCGAACTCCGCGCCGCGGCCCGCCACATCGGCCGCCGCCGCTTCCTCACCACCACCGGCGCCGCCGCCGCGCTGGCCTTCTCGACCAACCTGCCCGCCCCCGGAGTCGCGGCCGCCGCCGAACTCGACGCCGCGCGCATCACCGAGAACCCCTTCACACTGGGCGTCGCCTCGGGCGACCCCCTGCCGGACTCGGTGACCCTGTGGACCCGCCTCGCGCCCGTGCCGTTCCAGGCCGACAGCGGACTGCCCGCCGAACGCGTCACCGTGCACTGGGAGCTGGCCCACGACGAGCGGTTCCGCCGCATCGCCCGGCGCGGCACCGCCACCGCGCACCCCGAGTTCCACCACACCGTCCACGTCGAGGTGGGCCACCTGGAGGCCGGCCGCGTCTACTACTACCGCTTCCGCACGGGCCGCTGGATCAGCCCCACCGGCCGCACCCGCACCGCCCCCGGCCCCGGCAGCCGCGTGGCGTCCCTCACCCTCGCCGCCGTCTCCTGCCAGGCCTACCACGACGGCTACTACACCCCGTACGCCCATCTCGCCGCCGACGACGTCGACCTCGTCTTCCACCTGGGCGACTACCTCTACGAGTACGCCGTCGACGCGGTGGGCGGCCAGCGCAGGTACACCGACCGCACCCTGCCCGCCCTGTTCGCCCGCGAGACCCTGACCCTGGAGGACTACCGTCTGCGGTACGCCCTCTACAAGTCCGACCCGGACCTGAGCGCCGCACACGCCGCGCACCCCTTCGTCGTCACCTGGGACGACCACGAGACCGAGAACAACTACGCCGGGGACGTCCCCGAGAACAGCGTCCCGCCGGAGGAGTTCCTGCTGCGCCGCGCCTCCGCCTACCGGGCCTACTGGGAGAACCAGCCCCTGCGCCGGCCGCAGCGCCCCGCCGGACCGGACATGCGGCTCTACCGCCGCCTGACCTGGGGCCGGCTCGCCCAGTTCGACGTGCTGGACACCCGCCAGTACCGCTCCGACCAGGCCTACGGCGACAAGGCGCACGTGCCCGGCCCCGAGTCCGACGACCCGGCACGCACCATGACCGGCGCCAGCCAGGAGCGGTGGCTGCTCGACGGCTGGCGCTCCTCGCGGGCGCTGTGGAACGTCGTACCGCAGCAGGTCCTGTTCGCCCGCCGGAACATGGACGCCACCACCCCCTCCCGGGTGTCCATGGACGCCTGGGACGGCTACAGCGCCTCCCGCCGCCGCGTCCTGGACGGCGCGAAGGCCGCCGGCGTGCAGAACCTGATGGTGCTCAGCGGCGACGTGCACTCCGCGTACGCCTTCGACATCAAGGACGACTTCGACGACCCGTCCTCCGCCACGCTCGGCACCGAGATCGTGGCGACGTCCGTCTCCAGCGGCCGGGACGGCGCCGACAAGCCCGCCACCTGGGACACCTACATGTCCGCCAACCCGCACCTGAAGTTCTTCAACGGCCGGCGCGGCTACGTCACGGTCGAGCTCGGAAGGGAGGCGGCGCGGGCCGACTTCAAGACCGTGCCGTACGTGACCCGGCAGGGGGCGCCGGTCACGACGGCCGCGTCCTTCGTGACGGAGGTGGGGGAGCAGGGGCTCAAGCCGGCGTGAGTTCCGCCGTGCGGCCCTCGTCCGGGGTCTCACCCGGGGTCTCGCCGGGGTAGCGGACGCCGACGCGGTCCCGGATCGCGTCGAGCGTCCGCATCACCGCGAGCGTGCCGTCGAGCGGGACGAGCGGCGACTCGGTCTCGCCGGCGCGCACGGCCCGCATGACCTCCAGCGCCTCGTGGCGCATGCTGTTGCGCGGGCCGTCCGCCGGGTCGGCCGTGAACTCCTCGGCGTCGCGGCCGTCCCGGTGCAGCACGAAGCCCTCAGGGAAGAAGAAGCCGTGCGGGATGTCGATCCGGCCCTTGGACCCGGTGACCGAGGCGGCGGTCGCCGTCCCGCCCACGATGGAGCAGTGCACCGAACCGAGAGCGCCGCTCTCCCAGGAGAGCACCGCTGCTGTCTGGAGATCGACGCCCTCCTCCGAGAGCACCGCTCGCGCCGCGATGTCCGACGGCTCCCCGAGCAGCAGCTGCGCGAACGACACCGGGTACACGCCCAGATCGAGCAGCGCGCCGCCGCCCAGCTCCGGGTTGCGCAGCCGGTGCGAGGGCGGGAACGGACCGGCCAGCCCGAAGTCCGCCTGCACGCTGCGCACCTCGCCGATCGCCCCGTCGTCCACCAGCGCCTTCAGCCGCCGCACCAGCGGATTGCAGTACATCCACATCGCCTCCATCAGGAAGCGCCCGTGCTCCCGCGCCAGCGCGACGAGTTCCTCCGCCTCGCGCAGGTTCAGCGTGAACGGCTTCTCGCACAGCACGTGCCGCCCGGCCGCCAGACACAGCCCGGCCGCCGCCCGGTGCGCCGTGTGCGGCGTGGCGACGTACACGACATCGATGTCCCCGTCCTGCGCGAGCGCGTTCCAGTCGCCGTAGGCCCGGGGTATCCCGAACCGCTCCGCGAACGCCTCCGCCGGCTCCTGCGAGCGCGACGCCACCGCCACGACCTCCGCGTCGGGCAGGTCGATCAGATCCGCGGTGAACGCGGCCGCGATCCCTCCGGTCGCCAGGATCCCCCACCGCACCGTGTCCACCGTCATTCCCGCCCGCCTCCGCCTAGTGACCCCTAGCAGTCCGTACGAGCTGAGAGCATAGGTGGCGATCGGCTCGAAGAGGGAGGGACTCATGCCCGAGGGTGGGGCGTCCATATCGAAGACCGCGCAGGGGGCCGCGACCGGGACGGCAGCCCCCGACCTCACACCGCACCGCCGCACCGGGCTCCTGGTCACCTTCCTCCTCGGAAGCCTGACCGCCGTACCGCCCCTGGCGATGGACATGTACCTCCCGTCGCTGCCCGAGGTCACCCGCTCCCTGCACGCACCCGCCGCGACCGTCCAGCTCACCCTCACCGCCTGCCTCGCCGGCATGGCCCTCGGGCAGCTCGTCGTCGGGCCGATGAGCGACCGCTGGGGGCGCCGCCGCCCGCTCCTGGCCGGGCTCGCCGTGTTCGTCGTCGCCACCGTCCTGTGCGCGCTCGCCCCCACCGTCGAGACCCTCGTCGCCTTCCGGCTCGCCCAGGGCCTCGCGGGAGCCGCCGCGATCGTCATCGCCCGGGCCGTCGTCCGCGACCTCTACGACGGCATGGCCATGGCCCGCTTCTTCTCCACCCTCATGCTGATCTCCGGTGTGGCCCCGATCGTGGCGCCGCTGATCGGCGGGCAGGTGCTGCGCGTGACGGACTGGCGGGGCGTGTTCGCCGTCCTCACGGTCGTCGGCGTCCTCATCGGCGTCCTGGTCTGGACGAAGCTGCCCGAGACCCTGCCGCCCGCCGAACGGCACAGCGGCGGCGTCGGCGAGGCCCTGCGCGCGATGCGCTCCCTGCTGGCGGACCGCCCCTTCACGGGTTACATGCTCACCGGCGGCTTCGCCTTCGCCGCCCTCTTCGCCTACATCTCCGCCTCCCCCTTCGTCGTCCAGGAGATCTACGGCGCCTCCCCGCAGACGTTCAGCCTGCTGTTCGGCGTCAACTCGGTCGGACTGGTCGTCGTCGGCCAGATCAACGGCAAGATCCTGGTCGGCCGGGTCAGCCTGGACCGGGTGCTGGGCATCGGCCTGGCGGTCGTCATCACCGCCGCGACCGCGCTGCTGCTGATGTCCCTGGGCGTGTTCGGCGAGGTCGGGCTCGCGCCCGTGGCCGTCGCGCTGTTCGTGCTGATGTCGGCGATGGGCATCACCCTGCCCAACACCCAGGCGCTCGCCCTGATGCGCACCAGGCACGCCGCCGGCTCCGCCTCCGCCCTGCTCGGCACGACCTCCTTCCTCATCGGGGCGATCGCGTCCCCGCTGGTCGGCGTCGCCGGGGAGGACACCGCCCTCCCGATGGCCGTCGTCCAACTGGCCGCCGCACTGGTGGCACTGGCCTGCTTCATGGGAATGTGCCGACCCTGGAGGACCCGCGCGAGTGTGGAGGGAGCGGACAGCTGAGCGCACCGAGACTGCGCGACGGCACGCCGGAACGGGCCGGACTCGACCCCGCGGAACTGCGTCACCTCGTCCGGGAGGTCCACGTCCTCACCACCGGGCAGCGCCCCTGGACACCCGGCGCGGTCCTGGTCGTCGGACGCGGCCCGGTGATCGCCGTCGAGGAGGCCGCGGGCTGGGCCGTCCGCTACGCGGCCTACGACGAGGCCACCGACGCCGGCGTGGAACTGCCCCCCGGGGAGCGGGTCCCGATGACCGTCGCCACACCCTTCGACCTGGCGTCCCTCACCAAACTGTTCACCTCGGTCGCCGCCGTGCAGCAGATCGAGCGCGGCACGCTGGGCATCGACGCGAGGGTCGGCGCGTACCTGCCGGACTTCACGGCGGCGGCCCGGCACGGCATCACCGTCCGCCAGCTCCTCACCCACACGTCCGGGCTGCGCCCCGAACTCCCCCTGTACGACTGCGCCGACGACGCCGAACGCCTCGCGGCACTCCAGGCGGAGGCGCCGGCCGGGACGCCCGGCACCTACCGCTACTCCGACCTCAACATGCTCCTCCTCCAGCACGTCCTGGAACGCCTCACCGGCCGCACCCTCGACGTCCTGATCCACGACGGCATCACCCGGCCCCTGGGCATGACGGCGACCGACTTCGGGCCGTGCCCGGGCGCCGCGGCGACGGAGGACCAGCGCCGGCCCTGGGCCAAGGCGGACCGCGGCATGCTGCGGGGCGAGGTGCACGACGAGAACGCCTGGGCGCTCGGGGGAGTGGCGGGCCACGCGGGCCTGTTCTCCACGGGCCGCGACCTCGCGGTGTTCTGCCGCGCCCTCCTGGCCGGCGGCTCCTACGGCCCCGCCCGCATCCTCGGCCCCGACTTCGTCGAACTCCTCTTCACCCCGCCCGGCCTCGGCTTCACCCTCGACCAGCCCTGGTTCATGGGCGACCTCGCGGGCCGCGGCGCGGCGGGCCACACGGGCTTCACGGGCACGTCCCTGGTCCTCGACCCGGCCACGGACACGTTCCTGATCCTCCTCACCAACACGGTCCACCCCCGCCGCAGACGCCCGGACAACGCCCCGAGGGCAGCGGCGGGGACGCGGGTGGCCCAGGCTGTGCGGGGGAGGTGAGGGGCGGGGGACTGCCCCACACCCGCCCTTCCCACCTGGCTCCGGCGCCGCGATCCACGTCGGCTTCGTCGGTCTTCCAGGGGCCCGCTCAGCGACGCGCGTGTGCCGGACGGCGGGCGGGCGGGGAGCCCCGCACCCCCGGCGCCCTCGTAGAATCTCCGGGTGAACGCCCCCGTACCCCCGGCCGACTCCCTCCGCGCCTCCCTCGCCGGTCTGCTCGACGGGCTGCCGCCCCGGCAGGCCGCGCAGGCCGTGGAGCGGCTGATCAGCAACTACCGGGGGGCCACCCCGACCGACGCGCCGATCCTGCGGGACCGGGCCGACGTCGCCGCCTACGCCGCCTACCGGATGCCCGCGACCTTCGAGGCGGTGCGGTCGGCGCTGGAGGCGTTCGCCGAGGCCGCGCCCGGATGGGTGCCCGGATCGCACACCGACGTCGGCGGCGGCACGGGCGCCGCGGCCTGGGCCGTGAGCGCGACCTGGGACGGGGAGCGGCCCGTCACCGTGCTCGACTGGGCCGAGCCGGCCCTCGCCCTCGGCCGGGAGATCGCCGCGGCCCGGCCCGCCTTGCGCGATGTCCGCTGGCAGCGCTCTCGGATCGGAGCGGCGCTCTCCCTGGAGAGCACTGATCTCGTCACGGTCTCGTACGTCCTCAACGAGCTGACCGCCCCCGACCGCACCGCCCTCGTCGACGCCGCCGCGGCCGCCGCCCGGGCCGTCGTGATCGTCGAACCGGGCACCCCCGACGGCTACGCCCGGGTCATCGAGGCCCGCGACCGCCTGATCGGCGCCGGCTTCCGGATCGCCGCTCCCTGCCCGCACAGCGCCGCCTGTCCCATCGCCCCGGGCACGGACTGGTGCCACTTCTCCGCCCGGGTCAGCCGCTCCTCCCTGCACCGCCAGGTCAAGGGCGGCTCCCTGGCCTACGAGGACGAGAAGTTCAGCTACGTCGCCGCCGCCCGCTTCCCCGTCGGACCGGCTCCCTCCCGAGTCGTGCGGCGCCCGCAGATCCGCAAGGGCCAGGTCCTGCTCGACCTGTGCGAGACGGAGCCGTCCCTGCGCCGCGCCACGGTCACCAAACGCCACGGGGACCTCTACAAGGCGGCCCGGGACGCCGACTGGGGAGACCCCTGGCCGCCCCCCGGCCCCGCCGAGTGACCCGGCCGCGGCCTGCGGGTGCGCCAGCTCCGGCCCGCCCAGCGCACCAGCGCGCGTCCTGTGCCCGCGTCCGGTCGGCGGGTGACAGGGTCCGCGATGTCCACGCCGTGGTGGCCGCCCGGCACCCACAGCACGTCGACACGCGCACGGGGTCCGGGTGTCCGCGGTGCCCGGTGGCGGTCGCGCCGCCGCGACCGCCCCGGTGCATCCGCCGGACCTCCCGGAGGGATCCCGCCCGCGAGGGGATGCCCTCCCCCGGGCGGGGAGGCTCACGCCGACGGCTCGGCCGTATCGCCCTCCCGCCGTCGCTGCTGTCGCTTCTCCTGGAGCTTGCGCAGCAGTTCGCGCTTCTGGGCCTGCGGATCGAGCCCGCCGCCGACCCGGCCGCCCCGGCCGCCGCCCCGCAGGGCCTCACGGCCGAGGTTCTTGCGCGAACCGCCGACCCCCAGCATGTTTCCGGCTCCACCTCGGGCCATGTCGGGCTCCTTCCTGGCCATCAAGAAAACGAGACGGTTCGTCTCGCTGTTGCCGTCCCACTGTTCGCGAGACGCTCCGTCTTGTCAACCTGATAAATTCGACCCATGGCCGCCCAGAAGTCAGCCCAGCCCACCCCCGGCAAGTCCGCCCCCGACTCCACCCGGCGCAGCGAGAGGTCCCGCCGCGCCATCTACGACGCCGCCCTCGCCCTCGTCGTCGAGGTCGGCTACCCGAAGACCACCATCGAGGGCATCGCCGCCCGCGCCGGCGTCGGGAAGCAGACCATCTACCGGTGGTGGTCCTCGAAGGCGGACGTGCTGATGGAGGCCTTCCTCGACCTGGCCGAACGGTCCCAGCGGGAGGCGGCCTCGGGGCCGGTGACGTACACCTTCCCCGACACCGGGGACGTCGCCGCCGACATCAAGGCCGTCCTGCGCGCCACCGTCGACGAACTGCGCGACCCGCGCTTCGAGGCGCCGTCCCGCGCGCTGGCCGCCGAGGGCGTCGTCGACGAGCAGCTCGGGCGCGAGCTCGTGGGCAAGCTGATGCAGCCCTCACTCGACCTCTACATGGACCGGCTGCGCGCCGCCCAGGCCGCCGGGCAGGTCCGCGAGGACCTCGACCTGCGCATCGCCCTGGAGTTCTTCATCTCCCCGCTCGCCCAGCGCTGGCTCCAGCACACCGGCCCGATCTCCCACGAGTACACCGACACCCTCGTCGACTACGCCCTTCAGGGCCTGGCGCCCCGCTGAGCGGCCCGGGCCAGCCGCCCCGGCGCGTCCGTGATGACGCCGTCGCAGCCCAGCGCCAGCACCCGGTCCCGCTGGGCGTCCGTCACCACCGTGTGCGCCCACACCCGCGGGATCCCCGACCGCACCGCCCGCAGCAGGTCCGCGTCGCGCGCCCGGTGGTCCACGTCCAGCAGGTCGACGAACGACCGCCAGCGCTCGGGGCGGTCCGTGCGCAGCTGCTCCGCCGAGCGCCACACCTGGGCGAGCAGACCGAGGCGGTGTGCGCGCCGGGCCACCTCGGGGTCGTTGGAGTTCACGAACACCGAGCGGGTCAGGCCCCGGGCCCGGATCAGGGCGGCCAGCCGGTCCAGGCCGCGCGGGTCCTTGGCCTCCAGCATCAGCACGATCCGGCCGCCGAAACGGTCCAGCACCTCGGCGACCGTCGGCGGCCGCTCCGACCGCCAGCTCCCGGGGAGCCGGTCCTTCGGGCGCAGCCGCACGCCCCGCCACTCCTTCGCGTCCAGGCCGCGCACCGCGCCGCCCAGGTAGGTCGTGCGGTTCAGCGTCTCGTCGTGGAACACCACCGGGGTGCCGTCGCGCAGCAGCCGGGTGTCGAAGTCCAGCACCTGCGCCGTACCGCGCGCGTAGGCCGCCATCAGGCCCGCCATGCTGTTCTCCGGGACCTCGCGGGCGCCGCCGCGGTGGGCGACGTAGGTGATCCGGGGGAGCGCCGCCACGGTCAGCGGGCCCCCGCCCCACTCCAGCGGGGCCGGGGCGCGGCCGCCGGGGCCCGTGAGGGCGAGTGAGACCACGGACGCCGCGGTGGCCAGGGCCGTCAGCGCGATGCTTGTGACCATGGTGACCACGGTAGGGCGCCATGTCCTGGCAAAGCGGTCAATGACACCCGATGGCGGAACCGCGCACCCTTTCGTCCCGTGGCATATGCCTCGCCCGTCCGTGCGCTGCTCGCCCCACCGGTCCGTGTCTCGCCCCACCGGTCCACGTCTCGGCCCTCATGCCCCGGATGTGGGCACTGGCCCCCCGGTGCGCGGGAAGATGGGACACTAGGGCATGCTGTTCCGCACGACGGCGAGGCGAGGGGATAGATGAGCGCGGAGTTCGGCGGCCGGACCGGCCTGCAGGGCAAACTCACCCAGT
Organism: Streptomyces sp.; assembly: GCF_031181705.1. Lineage (GTDB taxonomy): Bacteria > Actinomycetota > Actinomycetes > Streptomycetales > Streptomycetaceae > Streptomyces. Next base: position 2,934 of record NZ_JAPSKN010000078.1, on the reverse strand, counting down.
GGCTGCGCGCGGGGCGCCGGCCCAAGGAGACCGCCGGGGACGGCGGCCGTGAGGCCCTGCTGCTCGCCGCCGCCGGCGCGGGACTGCCCCTCGCGCCCGCCGCCCACCCGGCCGGGTACCGCTGCTCCTGCGACCGCGTCGGCTGTCCCACCCCCGCCCGGCACCCGGTGTCCTTCGCCTGGCAGACGCAGTCCACCACCGAGCGCGCCCAGATCGAGCGCTGGGCCCGCCATCAGCCGCAGGCCAACTTCATCACCGCGACCGGCATGGTGCACGACGTCCTCGACGTGCCCCTCGACGCCGGTCGCGTCGCGTTGGAGCGGCTGCTCTCCGAGGGGGTGGAGGTCGGGCCGGTCGCCGAGAGCGACGACGGGCGCATGCTCTTCTTCACCCTCACGCGCGGTACGCCCGAGGACGAGGACGAGTGGTGGCCGTGCGAGCTGGACTGCCACCCCGAGACGATGGACGAACACCCCGGGCTGCGCTGGCACTGCCGCGGCTCCTACGTCCTCGTACCGCCGGCCCGGCTGCCCGGTGAGGACCAGTCGGTGCGGTGGGTGCGCGGGCCCGAGCACGCGCTGCCGGATCCGCTGAGCCTGCTGGAGGTGCTCACCGAGGTCTGCGCCCGCTACGCCGGTGAGGACACCGACCAGCGGGCGGCCTGGCCCCTGCGGCACTGAGCGCCTCCCCGGGCCGCTACGAGCCCTCCGCCGACGTCAGGCCCTGGATCCTGCCCAGGATCGTCACCCTGCCCTGGCCCTCGGGTGCCAGCGCCACCTCGTTGGAGACGAACTCCATCGTGAGGGACTGCTTGATCTCACCCTTCGTCAGGGCGAGCACGTCCTTGTTCGGGGCGGGGACCGTCGTGCCCGCGGCGGCCGTCTGCTTCTCGTAGTGGCGCGTGGTGAAGAACACCAGCGCCCCGCCGTCCGTCGTGCGCAGGGCCAGCGGCGCGTAGTCGCCGTTCGTCAGCGGCTCGTCGATGTACTGGGTGACCAGGCCCGGCTTCTTGGCGTTCTTCTGGCGCAGGGCGCGCCACTGCGTGGTGTGCGGGCCGTCCGAGAAGGTCGCGCCGCCGTTCTCCAGATACGTGCTGTAGCGCCGGCTCAGCTCGTCCGGAGCGGCGGCCAGGCCGGCCGAGTCCGCGGGTACGGCCTCGGCCCAGCCGTCCGCGTCCTTCCTGAACTGAGGGACCTTGCCCGGGGCGACGAGCGTCAGGTACGCCACCTGGAACGGGGCGTCGAGGCTGCTGCGGGTGAACACCAGGAGCCAGCGGGCGGTGCCGCCCTTGTTGCCGGCGGCGTCGACGAGGAACCAGCGGGGCCAGCCGGCCTTCTTCGGGATGGTGAACTTCGCGTCCGTCAGCTTCAGGGGGGTGTGGTTCGGGTTGCCGCCCGGGTTGTTCGCCCGGCCGGCCTCCAGGCGGGCCGAGTCGATGTCGGCGAGGGCGCCCGTGGTGTGGTCGGCGTCCAGGGCGGGGTCGTAGGCCTTGTCGGCCTCGTTGTACGCGGTCGTGAACTGCCGGAGGGCCTCGGCGGCTTCGGCGCGGGTGGTGGACGGGAGGATCTCCCGCTCGCCGTGCACGACGACGCATCCGCCGGTCGTCAGCGACAAAGCGGTCACCGACGTTGCTATGAGGGCGCTCCGGGCGGGCCTGCGGAGCGTTCGAGGGTCGCGATCCCTGCTCATCGGGTTCCTTCACCTTCCCCTTTCCGGAGGCGAACCCTACCGGGTGCCTCCGGCGGGTACGGCGTCAGGCCCGGTCGCCCACCGGTTCCGTCCGCACCCTGGCCGGGGCGAGGAAGAGGGCCAGGGTGGGGACCAAGTACAGGATCCAGACGGTGACTTGGAGGATCGTCGGGTCCGGCTGGAAGTTGAGGACGCCCTTCAGGAGCGTGCCGTACCAGCTGTCCGGGGGGATCGTGCCGGAGATGTCGAAGGCCTTGTCGTTGAGGCCGGGCAGGAAGTCGGCCTCCTGCAGGTCGTGGAAGCCGTACGCCAGGACACCCGCCGCGACCACCACCAGCATGGCGCCGGTGCAGGTGAAGAACCTGGACAAGTCGATGCGCAGGGCGCCCCGGTAGAACAGCCAGCCCAGCAGGACCGCCGTCAGCAGGCCCAGGGCGACGCCCAGCAGGGGGCGCGGCGTGCCGTCGCTCGCCGCGTGGACCGACGCCCAGACGAACAGGGCCGTCTCCAGGCCCTCCCGGCCGACCGCCAGGAACGCCGTGGCCACCAGCGCGCCCGTGCCCATCGCCAGGGCCGCGTCCAGCCTGCCGTGCAGCTCCGACCTCAGGTGCCGGGCCGTGCGGCGCATCCAGAACACCATCCACGTCACCAGGCCGACCGCGAGGACCGACAGCGAGCCGCCGAGCGCCTCCTGCGCCTGGAACGTCAGCTCCTGGGAGCCGAATTCGAGGGCGCAGCCGAAGCCGAGCGCGAGCGCCACGGCGACGCCGATGCCCGTCCAGATCGCCTTCAGCGCGTCCCTGCGCCCGGTCTTGACGAGGTAGGCGATGAGGATGCAGACGACCAGGCTCGCCTCCAGACCCTCGCGCAGACCGATCAGGTAGTTGGAGAACACGGGCCTAGGCCTCCTCGGAGAACAGCGTCCGGCCCCACCAGTCGTCCTGGTCGCGGACGCCCGGCGGGATGGCGAAGAGCGCCGAACCGACGTGCTGGATGTACTCGTTGAGCGCGTCCGTCGCCAGGTTGCGCTGGATCGGGATGAACCCCTTGCGGACGTCGCGCTGGTAGGCCAGGAAGAACAGGCCCGCGTCCAGCCGGCCCAGGCCGTCCGTGCCGTCGGTGAAGGAGTAGCCGCGGCGCAGGATCGTCGCCCCCTGGTTGGAGTCGGGGTGCGCGAGCCGCACGTGCGCGTCGGGCTTCATCGCCTTCAGGAACGGCTCGTCGCGCTCCTTGGCCCTGCCGACC
>NZ_JAPSKN010000219.1 GCF_031181705.1 Streptomyces sp. | reverse complement strand
GGGGCGAGGCGGGGGCGGGTCGCGTCGTGCGCGTGCACCGGGTCCGGACGGCTCATGACATCCCCTGCTTCCGACTCGTGACGAGCTCTGCCTGTCCGGCCTGTCCGGCCTGTCCGGCCTGTCCGGCGGGCCCTGCCTGTCTCGGTTCCGTGGTGGGCCCTGCCTGTCTCGCTTCCACAGCGGGCCTCGCCTGTCTCACCTGGCGCACGCTCATGACGGGCCTTGCCGGTCCCCGGCTCATGACACGCCCTGGCCGCGCAGCTCACGGGCGAGCGCGTAGAGCCCCGCGAGGTCCATGCCCTCGGCGAACAGCGGCAGTTCGTGCAGCGGCAGGCCCAGCTCGGCGAGGACCGCACGCTGCTCGTGCTCCAGCGCGTACCGCTCGGCGTACTCCTCGGCCTGGGTGAGCAGCGGGTCCACCAGCCGCTCGGCGTGCCCGCCGCGCCGCGCCCCGCCGAGTCCGGCGGAGGACAGCGACCGCGCGAGGGTGGAACGCGGGACGGTCCGTACGAGTTCCAGGTCGGCCGCGTCCAACACCTCCGGCCGCACCATGTTCACGATGATCCGTCCGACGGGCAGCCGCGCCGACCGCAGCTCCGCGATGCCGTCCGCGGTCTCCTGGACGGGCATCTCCTCCAGCAGCGTGACCAGGTGCACGGCCGTCTCGGGCGACTTCAGCACCCGCATCACGGCCTGCGCCTGATTGTGTATCGGGCCGATCCTGGCCAGTCCCGCCACCTCGTCGTTGACGTTCAGGAAGCGCGTGATGCGCCCGGTGGGCGGGGCGTCCATGACGACGTAGTCGTACACGAACCGGCCGCTGCGCTCCTTGCGCCGGACCGCCTCGCACGCCTTGCCGGTGAGGAGTACGTCCCTCAGGCCGGGCGCGATGGTGGTGGCGAAGTCGATCGCGCCCAGCTTCTTCAGGGCCCGCCCGGCGCCGCCCAGCTTGTAGAACATCTGGAGGTAGTCCAGAAGGGCCAGTTCGGGGTCGATGGCCAGTGCGTACACCTCCCCGCCCCCGGGAGCGACGGCGATCTTCCGCTCCTCATAAGGCAGCGCTTCGGTCTCGAAGAGCTGCGCGATGCCCTGACGGCCCTCGACCTCGACGAGAAGCGTCCGCTTCCCCTCCGTGGCCAGGGCCAGCGCTAGGGCCGCGGCCACCGTGGTCTTGCCGGTACCGCCCTTGCCGCTGACGACCTGGAGCCTGCTCACGTATTCGAGCCTAACCAGTCCGCGCCCGGGCTACGCGGGAGGCTGTGGACAACCCGTGCCGGGGTCGGCCCCGGACCGCGGCCGTGACCCCGCTCGGACAGGGGCTAAAGTCGGCCGCATGACCAAGTGGGAATACGCAACCGTGCCGCTGCTCGTCCACGCCACGAAGCAGATTCTGGACACCTGGGGCGAGGACGGCTGGGAGCTCGTCCAGGTCGTGCCCGGGCCGAACAACCCCGAGCAGCTCGTCGCCTACCTGAAGCGGGAGAAGCAGTAGTGGGCGCCGTCGAGGCGAAGCTCGCCGAGCTGGGCCTGAGCCTGCCCGACGTGGTCCCGCCGCTCGCCGCGTACCAGCCGGCCGTGCAGTCCGGCCCGTACGTCTACACCGCCGGGCAGCTGCCGATGGTGGAGGGCAGGCTTCCGGTCACCGGCAAGGTCGGCGCGGAGGTCACCCCGGAGGAGGCCAAGGAGCTGGCACGCACGTGTGCGCTGAACGCCCTGGCCGCCGTCAAGTCCGTCGCCGGTGACCTCGACCGCATCGCGCGCGTGGTGAAGGTCGTCGGCTTCGTCGCCTCGGCCTCGGACTTCACCGGCCAGCCCGGTGTGCTGAACGGCGCGAGCGAGCTGCTCGGCGAGGTCCTCGGGGACAAGGGCGTGCACGCGCGCAGCGCGGTCGGCGTGGCGGTGCTGCCGCTGGACGCGCCCGTGGAGGTCGAGATCCAGGTGGAGCTCGCGTAGCACCCCCCACCCGCCCGAGCTGCGCGATCCGCCCCCGGGGCCACTCGAACATCCGCCCGTCACGGGATAGCCTCGCGCCCATGGCGAACGGTCAGTGGTACCCCCCGGAGTGGCCGGACCGCATCCGCGCACTCGCGGCCGGCACCCTCACCCCGGTGACCCCCAGGCGCGCGGCCACCGTCATGCTCCTGAAGGACACCGGCGGCGGCCCGGCCGTCCACATGCTGCGCCGACGCGCCTCCATGGCCTTCGCCGGAGGCGCGTACGCGTATCCGGGCGGCGGTGTCGACCCGCGCGACGACGACCACCACGTCCGCTGGGCGGGCCCCACGCGCGCGTGGTGGGCGGACCGGCTCGGTGTCGACGAGACGGCGGCCCAGGCGATCGTCTGCGCGGCCGTGCGGGAGACGTACGAGGAGGCGGGCGTGCTGCTCGCCGGCCCGGCGCCCGACGCGGTCGTCGGCGACACCACCGGCGCCGACTGGGAGGCCGACCGTGCCGCCCTGGTCGCGCGGGACGTGTCCTTCGCGGAGTTCCTGGACCGCCGCGGGCTGGTGCTGCGCTCGGACCTGCTCGGCGCCTGGACCCGCTGGATCACCCCCGAGTTCGAGGCCCGCCGCTACGACACCTTCTTCTTCGTGGCCGCCCTCCCCGAGGGGCAGCGCACCCGCAACGCCTCCACGGAGGCCGACCGCACGGTGTGGATCGCCCCGCGCGAGGCGGCCGCCGGGTACGACAGGGGCGAGCTGCTGATGATGCCGCCGACCATCTCGACCCTGCGCCAGCTGACGGCGTACCCGACGGCCGCCGAGGCCCTCGCGGCGGCCCCGGACCGCGATCTCACGCCCGTGCTGGCCACCGCACGGCTGGTGGACGGCGAGATCGTGCTCTCCTGGCCCGGCCACGACGAGTTCACCAAGCACATCCCGACCGCCCCGACCGCCCCGACCGGTGGAGCCCCCGCATGACGGACGCAGCAGCCCTTCCCGGCCGGCCCCGGGACGGAGTCCTCTCCGGCCCCGCCACCGCGCGGGCCGTCAACGTCCTGGCCCCCAACCCGTCGGCGATGACCCTCGACGGCACGAACACCTGGATCCTCTCCGAGCCGGACTCCGACCTCGCCGTCGTGGTCGACCCGGGCCCGCTGGACGAGGGGCACCTGCGGCGGGTCGTCGCCACGGCCGAACAGGCGGGCCGGCGCGTCGCCCTGACGCTGCTGACCCACGGCCATCCCGACCACGCGGCGGGCGCAGCCCGGTTCGCCGAACTGACCGGCACGCGCGTGCGTGCACTGGATCCGGCACTGCGGCTGGGCGACGAGGGCCTGGCCGCCGGAGACGTGATCACCACCGGAGGGCTGGAACTGCGCGTCGTCCCCACCCCCGGCCACACGTCGGACTCCCTCTGCTTCCACATCCCGGCGGACCGGGCGGTCCTGACCGGCGACACGGTCCTGGGCCGCGGCACCACGGTCGTGGCCCACCCCGACGGCCGTCTCGGCGACTACCTGGACTCCCTGCGCCGCCTGAGGTCCCTCACGGTCGACGACGGCGTCCACACGGTCCTGCCCGGCCACGGGCCCGTCCTGGAGGACGCCCAGGGCGCCGTCGAGTACTACCTCGCCCACCGCGCCACCCGTCTCGCCCAGGTCGAGACGGCCGTCGAGGACGGCTACCGCACCCCGGCCGAGGTCGTCGCCCACGTCTACGCCGACGTGGACCGCTCCCTGTGGCCGGCGGCGGAACTGTCCGTCCGGGCCCAGCTGGACTACCTGGAGGAGCACGGGCTCATCTAGGGCCCCTGGGGGCTTTCTCGCCGTGCACGCGCGTGTACTCGGCGGCGAGCCAGGGCCCCAGATCGTCCACGTACGACGCGAGGACGTCCGCCTCACCGACCGGATCAACGCCCACGACGGCGGCGTCCCGCATCTGGCCGCCGCGCTGCGGGTAGTACCGGGCGAACGCCTCCGCCATCTCGTGCAGGTCGCTCGTCCAGCCGCCCCAGCGGGGCATCACGAGGGTGAAACCGGTGCGGACGAGGTGCCGGGACATGAAACGGACGAGTGGCCGACGGGCCTGCTCCGTGCCGTCGGCCGCGGCGATCCGCCGGCGCCAGTGGGGCAGCAGCAGGTGCAGATCGCCGTTGGTCTCGCGGGCCAGCAGCGAGCCGGGGCGGTAGCGCGGCAGTCGCGCGGCCAGGTCCTCACCCAGCAGCGGCGTGCACAGGCAGGCGACGAACCACCCCAGGTCGTACCGCTCCGGCGCGCTGAGCAGCCGGGCACGGCTGTACAGCAGCGTCCCGCACCCGTCGATCTGCCCGAACTCCTCGTCCAGTGCCGCCCCGAGCGCGTCGGCCTCCGCCCGGTCCGCCCGGGTCGGCTCCTCACGCAGCGCGAGCAGCAGATCGAGGTCACTGACGCCCACGCGCGCGGTGCCGCGCGGAATCGAACCGTAGAGGTACGCGCTGTGCAGCCGCGTCCCGAAGGCGTCCGCCAGCCGCGCCCCGGCGGCGGCGACGACCGGACGGAAGGCCGCGGGCACGCGCGCGAGGGATCCCTCCCGGGCGATGAATCCGTGGGCGTCGAGGCCGGTGCCGTGGGTGTGGTGGGCGCGGTGGGTCCGGTGGGCGTCGCCGGTCATGCCGTCACTGTGCCGCACGAGGGAGCGGGGACGCCGCCCGGTTTCGGCCACCGGCGGCACGACAGCGGGCCCCGTCCCGTGGAGGGACAGGGCCCGGTGACGAGGGCCAGGGTGCGTCAGCGCGAGCGCTTGGCGAGGCGCTCCACGTCCAGGAGGATCACCGCGCGGGCCTCCAGGCGCAGCCAGCCGCGCTGGGCGAAGTCCGCCAGGGCCTTGTTCACCGTCTCGCGGGACGCGCCGACCAGCTGGGCGAGCTCCTCCTGCGTGAGGTCGTGCACCACGTGGATGCCCTCCTCCGACTGCACGCCGAACCGGCGCGACAGGTCGAGCAGGGCGCGGGCGACACGGCCCGGGACGTCCGAGAAGACGAGGTCGGACATCGCGTCGTTGGTCTTGCGCAGTCGGCGGGCCACGGCGCGCAGGAGCGCCGAGGCGACCTCGGGGCGGGCGTTCAGCCAGGGCTGGAGGTCGCCGTGGCCGAGGCCGAGCAGCTTCACCTCGGTCAGCGCGGTGGCCGTCGCCGTGCGCGGGCCCGGGTCGAACAGCGACAGCTCACCGATGAGCTCGCCGGGGCCGACCACGGCCAGCATGTTCTCCCGGCCGTCGGGGGACGTGCGGTGGAGCTTGACCTTGCCCTCGGTGACCACATACAGGCGGTCGCCGGGGTCGCCCTCGTGGAACAGCGAGTCACCGCGGGCGAGGGTCACCTCACTCATGGAGGCGCGGAGCTCCGCGGCCTGCTCGTCATCGAGCGCCGCGAAGAGCGGATTGCGCCGCAGAACGTCGTCCACGAGTTCTCTCCCTTTCGACCTGCTCAGGGGATCTTGCTCCCCCGCGTACCAGGGGACCGTGGTGCCCATTTTGCCGGACGGTCCAAACAGTGTGATCTGTCACAAGGATGCCGCACAGGTGTCCCGGGGTACGCGGCAGGGGTCCAATTGGGCGCCGATCTTCGAGGGCCGGGGCGGATGACGGTGCCTGGCCTTAGGCTGGCCGGGTGTCCAAATCGCCGGTGAGAGCACAGGCCGAGGGGGCTGCGCGGGTGGTTGTACGTCGCGATTCCGCTGTGGGCGAACAGAGCCCCGATGGCGGTAGGAAAACGGCGAAAGCGACAGGGGAGGCGACGGTCGCCTCTGCGAGGAAAGCTGGATCCGCGAAGAAGGCGGCTTCTGCGAAGAAGGCGGCCGCTGTGAAGAAGACGGTTGCTGTGAAGAAGACGGCTTCCGCGAAGAAAGCGGCTTCCGCGAAGAAAGCGGCTTCCGCGAAGAAGGCGCCCGTGAAGAAGCCGGCTGTGAAGAAGGCACCCGTCGCCAAGAAGGCGAGCGTCGCGCCCAAGAAGGCCACCGCCCGGGTCGAGGGTGC
>NZ_JAPSKN010000003.1:89155-102492 GCF_031181705.1 Streptomyces sp. | reverse complement strand
CGGCCGCCTAGCGGCGTTCTCATGAGAAGGGGGCCCGCTTCCCGGGAAGCGGGCCCCCTTCTCATGGGCCGGTCTAGTCGATGGACGGCTTCTCGCGGCGTTCCTGCGCGGGGACCTGGGCCCCGGCGCCGCCGTTGCCGCCGGAACCTCCGCCGATGCCACCGAAGTTGCCCATCGCGCCGGACAGGCCCTTGAGGGCGTCGCCGATCTCGCTGGGGACGATCCAGAGCTTGTTGGCGTCGCCCTCGGCGATCTTCGGGAGCATCTGCAGGTACTGGTAGGAGAGGAGCTTCTGGTCCGGGTCGCCGGCGTGGATGGCCTCGAAGACCGTGCGGACGGCCTGGGCCTCGCCCTCGGCGCGCAGGGCGGCGGCCTTGGCCTCACCTTCGGCGCGCAGGATCTGGGACTGCTTCTCGCCCTCGGCGCGCAGGATCTCGGACTGCCGGACACCTTCGGCCTGGAGGATCGCGGCGCGCTTGTCGCGGTCGGCGCGCATCTGCTTCTCCATCGAGTCCTGGATGGAGGTGGGCGGTTCGATCGCCTTGAGCTCGACGCGGTTGACGCGGATGCCCCACTTGCCGGTGGCCTCGTCGAGGACACCGCGCAGGGCCGCGTTGATCTCCTCGCGGGAGGTCAGGGTCCGCTCCAGGTCCATGCCACCGATGATGTTGCGCAGCGTGGTGACGGTGAGCTGCTCGATCGCCTGGATGTAGCTGGCGACTTCGTAGGTGGCGGCCCGCGCGTCGGTCACCTGGTAGTAGATGACCGTGTCGATGTTGACGACCAGGTTGTCCTGGGTGATCACCGGCTGCGGTGGGAAGGGCACGACCTGTTCGCGCAGGTCGATGCGGTTGCGGATGGTGTCGATGAACGGGACGACGATGTTGAGGCCCGCGTTGAGCGTTCGTGTGTAGCGGCCGAACCGCTCGACGATGGCCGCGCTGGCCTGTGGGATGACTTGGATCGTCTTGATCAGGGCGATGAAGACCAACACCACCAGAATGATCAGGACGATGATGACCGGTTCCATCGTCGTTCCCCGTGTCCCTTCTCCGCTGCGGCGTCTTCGGCAGATCTTATGGTTGTCGAAGATCTTGCTGGTCGAGTCTGACAGACCGTCGCGTAGCTGGCGAGGAGTTCAGTCCAGTTACGTCGTGCGAGGTCACATGACGATCGCGGTGGCTCCCTCGATGTCCACGACGTCCACTTCCTGGCCCACTTCGTAGGCGCGGTCGGTGTCGAGGGCGCGGGCCGACCAGACCTCCCCGGCCAGCTTGATCCGGCCGCCGGAGGCGTCGACGCGTTCCAGGACGACGGCTTGTCTGCCCTTCAACGCGTCCACGCCGGTGACGAGTTGGGGTCGCTGGGAGCGATGCCGGTTGGCGATGGGCCGTACGACGGCGATGCCCGCGGTCGAGATCAGGGCGAAGACGGCGACCTGGGCGACGGCTCCGCCGCCGAAGACGCCGGTGACCACCGCCGCGGCGACGGCTCCCACCGCGAGCATGCCCAGTTCCGGCATCGCGGTGATCACGAGCGCGATGCCGAGCGCCGTCGCGCCGATCAGCCACCACAGCCATGCGTCGATGTCCACGTGGTCATGGTAGGTCCGACGCCCCTGTCGCCGACAGGGCGCCCGGCGTGTGAAATGCCGTTCTCACCCTGGGATTTGTGAGGGGCGGGCCGGGTCAGGACAGCGGGAGGCCCTGGGCGGTCCAGCGCTCGCCCATCTGTTCGACGACGAGCGGGAGGCCGAAGCAGAGGGAGAGGTTGCGGGAGGTCAGTTCGAGCTCCAGCGGGCCGGCGGCGAGGACCTTGCCCTGGCGGATCATGAGGACGTGGGTGAAGCCCGGCGGGATCTCCTCGACGTGGTGCGTGACCATCAGCATCGAGGGGGCGATGGGGTCGCGGGCGAGCCGGCCGAGGCGGCGGACGAGGTCCTCGCGGCCGCCGAGGTCGAGGCCGGCGGCGGGCTCGTCGAGCAGGAGCAGTTCGGGGTCGGTCATCAGGGCGCGCGCGATGAGGGTGCGCTTGCGCTCGCCCTCCGAGAGGGTGCCGAACCTGCGGTCCAGGTAGTCGCTCATGCCGAGGCGGTCGAGGAAGGCGCGGGCGCGCTGCTCGTCGATCTCCTCGTAGTCCTCGTGCCAGGTGGCGGTCATGCCGTAGGCGGCGGTGAGGACCGTCTGCAGGACCGTCTGGCGCTTGGGGAGCTTCTCGGTCATGGCGATGCCGGCCATGCCGATGCGCGGGCGCAGTTCGAAGACGTCGGTGCCGGGGCGGCCGAGGGTCTCGCCGAGGATGGTGGCGGTGCCCGAGCTGGGGTAGAGGTAGGTGGAAGCGAGGTTGAGGAGGGTGGTCTTGCCGGCGCCGTTCGGGCCCAGGATGACCCAGCGCTCGCCCTCCTTGACCGACCAGGAGACCTGGTCCACCAGAGCCCGGCCCTCGCGGACCACGGATACGTCCTGAAGCTCCAGAACATCGCTCATGAGCGCGTTGTCTCCCCTTGCAGTGTGGCCGGTCTCGGCTGTCGCGTACGCCTGTGGCTCGGTCCGCCGCGCCGGTGGGCGCAGCCCTCCATGAAATCTACGCCACCGGTCGGCCGGGGCATTCCCTCGGTCCGGTCCTGGGAGGGTCCTAGGGTGGGAGCATGCTCACGGAACCGCGCGCTGGACGTCTCGCAGCTTGGGGAAATGCCCTTTTGGGCGGACTTGTCTCGCCGGATGACGCCGTGCTCGCCATCGTCGGCGAGGACGCGGTGCACCGGGTGGAGGGGCTGCCGGGTGAGTCGGGCCAGGTCGGGCTGACGCTCGCGCTGGGGCGGCTGCGCACGCTCGGCGTGACCGGGCTGCGGGTGGCGCTGCCTGCGCCGGGGCATCCGCTGGGGCTGAGCGGGCCGCCGGAGTTCAACGCGCGGGCGCTGGAGGCCGAGGAGGCGGTGGTCTGTCACGGGGCCGCGCTCGGGCTGGTGCCGGACGTGTACGAGGCCGGGCCCGTGGGGGTGCAGGTCGAGGTGGTGTGGCATGTGCTGCCCGTGCGGGAGGCGCCGCCGGCGGATGTGCCGTCGCTGAGTGAGGCGGAGCGGGAACTCGCCGAGGCCCTCCGGGACGCGACCGAGGTGCTGACCCGGCTGGACGTGGCCGGGTCGGGGCCGGTGGCGGAGGCGGCGGTCGACGCGTACCGGGCCCGGGCCGAGCGGGGGCGGGAGGTGCTGGCGCCGGGGTATCCGCCGCGGGCGGTGCGGGTGCTGGAGCTGGCGCAGCGGGTGGGGGCGTTGATCGGGGTGGCCACGGAGAGCGGGCACGGGGGTGCGGTGAGTTCGGCGGAGATCGCCGCGCGGCGGGAGGCGTTGCGGCCGGTGGAGCGGACGGCTCGGCGGGCGCAGGTCGCGGCGTACAACTCCGTTGTGGAGGAGCGGGAGCGGGGGGTGCGGTGACCCGGCGCGGGGGTGTGCGGATGCTCGGCGTCGAGGCTGCGGCCGGGGCATGGCGCAGCCCGGCGGAGCGGGGTGCCGCTGCGCCCGCCCGTGCCGCCCCTGGCGGCACGCATGCCCGCAGCTGAGCAGGGCCGGGGCCCGCGGCTGACCGGACCGGGTGTCCGCAGCTGAGTGGCGCGGGTGCCCGCGGTCGGGCAGGCCGGCCTCCCGGGCGGGTCCGGGAGGCCGGTGTCACCTCCGGCTCGGAGACGGAGGTGGGGTGTCAGTGGTTGACGGCGAGGTTGCCGAAGGCCGGGTTCAGCACGCCCACGACGTTCACGCTGTTGCCGGAGACGTTGACCGGGACGTGCACCGGGGCCTGGACGACGTTGCCCGAACCGACGCCCGGGGAGCCCGCGGCCTGGCCGTCGGCGTGCGCGCTGGTGGCGGAGGCCATGCCCGCGCCCGCGGCCAGCAGGCCACCGGTCACCATCGTCACGGCCGCGGCCTTCTTCAGGTTCTTCACTTTGGAGCCCTCCTTGCGATCGCCGCGGCAGGCGCCGCGGCACGCACTGGAGAACGGCGGAGATCCACCGAGGATGCGCCATATGGGGGACGTTCCCACGACAGTATGAATCTCGGTCCGGAACGCAACCTTCCGTGTTGCCGTGGGGTGAGCGTCAGCCGGTCACGCCGTGGCGAACGGCCCACAAGGCGGCCTGGGTGCGGTCGGCCAGGTCGAGCTTCATCAGGATGTTCGAGACGTGGGTCTTGACGGTCTTCTCGGAGAGGACGAGCGCGCGGGCGATCTCGCGGTTGGAACGGCCGTCCGCTATCAGGCCGAGCACCTCGCGCTCCCGCTCGGTGAGTGAACCACCCCTGCCCGGGCCGGAGTTGGCCTCCTCCTGGGACAGCAGGGCGCCGGCGACCTCCGGCTGGAGCAGGATGTGCCCGGCGTGCACCGAGCGGATGGCTCCGGCTAGGGCGTCGGGGTCGACGTCCTTGTAGACGTACCCGGCGGCGCCCGCGCGCAGGGCCGGGACCACCGTGCGCTGCTCGGTGAAGCTGGTGACGACCAGCACGCGCGCGGGGTTGTCCAGCTCGCGGAGTCTGCGCAGGGCGTCGACGCCGTCCATGCCCGGCATCTTGACGTCCATGAGGATGACGTCGGGCCGCAACTCCTCGGCCCGGTCGACTCCTTCGGCGCCGTCGGCCGCCTCGCCGACGACCTCGATGTCGTCCTGCACCTCCAGGAACGTGCGCAGGCCCCGGCGGACGACCTGGTGGTCGTCGACGAGCAGGACCTTGATCGCGTCAGCCACCGGGGACCTCCATCTCGATCGTGGTGCCCTTACCGGGCGCCGATTCCACTGTCAGCGAGCCGCCGGCGCCACTCGCCCGGTCCCGCATCGAGACCAGGCCGAGGTGGCGTCCCGCGCGGCGGACCGCCTGGGGGTCGAAGCCGCTGCCGTCGTCCGTGACCCGCAGGACGGCACCGCCGTCGCGGCGCTCCAGCGTCACGTCGACGTGGTCGGCTCCGGAGTGGCGCAGGGCGTTGTGCAGTGCTTCCTGGGCGACGCGCAGGACGGCCTCCTCCTGGGAGGCGGGCAGGGCCTTGACGCCGTGGCCGGTGAAGGTCACCCGGGCGCTGTGGGCGCGGTCGAGGACCTGGATCTGCGTGCGCAGGGTGGCGACCAGGCCGTCCTCGTCGAGTGCGGCCGGGCGCAACTCGACCACCGCCGCGCGCAGTTCGTCGGCGGCTTCGGCGGCCAGGGCCGCCACCTGCTGCAGTTCGCCCTTGGCGCGGGAGGGGTCGCGGTCCACCAGCCGGGCCGCCGCCTGGGCCGTCAGACGCAGCGAGAACAGCTTCTGGCTGACCGCGTCGTGCAGTTCGTGGGCCAGGCGCGAGCGCTCCTCGGCGATGGTCAGTTCGCGGCTGCGCTCGTACAGGCGGGCGTTGGTGAGGGCGATCGCGGCGTGCTGGGCGAGGATGCCGAGCAGTTCCTCGTCGTCCTGGGTGAAGCCGCAGCCGCCCTCGGACCTCTTGCAGTTCTTGTTCGCCAGGAACAGAGCGCCGAGCACCTCATCGCCGTCCCGGATCGGCAGGCCGAGGAAGTCGATCAGGTCGGGGTGGGCCTTGGGCCAGCCTTCGAAGCGGGGGTCCTTGCGGACGTCGGCGAGCCGCTCGGACCGGGCCTCGTGCAGCATCGCGGCGAGGATGCCGTGCTGGCGCGGGAGGGGGCCGATGGCCTTCCACTGCTCCTCGCTGACACCGTCGACGACGAACTGGGCGAAGCCGCCGTGGTCGTCCGGGACGCCGAGCGCCGCGTACTGCGCGTCGAGCAGCTCGCGGGCCGAGGCGACGATCGTCTTGAGGACGTCGCGCACCTCGAGATGCCTGCTCATGGCCAGCAGCGCGGAGCTCACCGCGGCGAGGCCGGACCGGGGACCGTGGCTCATGTCCTCACGGTACCGGCGGGCTGTGACAGCGCGGATCGGACCGGTGGCCGCGGGTGCCGGTCCGGTGGGCCTAGGTCGCGGGGCGCAGGCGCGGGCGGGGGCGGCCTAGGTCCCGGGGCGGTGGGGCGGGGGCCGGGGACGGTGGGCCGGTGGCGTAGGGCGAAGGGACCCGGCGGGTTGCGGCCCGCGGCGGAGGCGGTCGGGGCGGCCCCGTTCCTACGTTGGGGGCACTTCGATCACGAGGAGGGAGCTGATCATGCCGGTCGCGATCATCACCGGGGCGTCGAAGGGACTGGGCCGGGCGCTCGCCGAGGCGCTGGCCGGGCGGGGCTGGGATCTGGTGCTCGACGCGAGGGGGGCCAAGGCCCTGGCGGACACGGCCGAGGCCGTCTCCGCGCACGGCACGCGGGTGAGGGCCCTGCCGGGGGACGTCACGGACGCCGCCCACCGGTCGGCGCTGGTCGAGGCGGCGTGGCGGCTGGGCGGGCTCGATCTGCTGGTGCACAACGCGAGCGCGCTGGGTATCGAGCCGCTGGTCCGGCTGGAGGAGCTGCCCCTTCCGGGGCTGCGGCGGGCGCTCGAGGTGAACCTGGTGGCCTGCCTGGGCCTGGTCCAGGAGGGACTGGCGCTGCTGCGGGCCTCCGAGGCGGGCACGGTCGTCGTGGTCAGTTCGGACGCGGCGGCGGAGGCGTACGAGACGTGGGGCGGCTACGGGGCGTCGAAGGCGGCCCTCGACCAGCTGGCGGCGGTGCTCGCCGTGGAGGAGCCGGGGCTGCGGGTCTGGGCGGTGGATCCCGGGGACATGGCCACGGACCTCTATGCCGCGGCCGTACCGGAGGACCGGGAGCCGCGGCCCGCGCCGGAGACCGTGGTGCCGGGGTTCCTGCGGCTGCTGGACGAGCGTCCGGTGAGCGGGCGGTACGCGGCCGCGGCCCTGGTGGACGGCTCCGTATGACGCTCGCGGTGCGGGTGCCGGAGGAGCTGTCGGCCCGGGTGCCGGCAGAGCAGCGGGGGCCCGGGCTGGACCGGGACGCCGTACGGCTGCTGGTGTCGCGGGGTGCCGAGGTGGCCCATCACACGTTCGCGGAGCTGCCGCGGCTGTTGCGGGCCGGGGACCTGCTCGTGGTCAACACCTCGGCCACGCTGGCGGCGGCCGTCGACGGGTGGGCGGGGCACGCGCGCGTGGTGGTGCACTTCTCCACGCGCGGGGACGACGGCCGCTGGGCGGTGGAGCTGCGGGAGCCCGACGGGCGGGGCACCACGCGCGCGCGTGCGGGGGCGCCCGCGGGAACGGAGGTGTGCCTGCCCGGGGGTGTGCGGCTGGTGCTGGAGGAGCCGCTGAGCGGGCGGGGCGAGCGGCTGTGGTGGGCGCGGGTCCGCGGGCCGGGGATACCGGGGCTGCTGCGGGAGTACGGGCGGCCCATTCGCTACGCCTACACGGAGCGTGACCAGCCGCTGTCCGTCTACCAGACGGTGTTCGCGCTGCCGTCGGCCGACGGGGCGGGCAGCGCGGAGATGCCGAGCGCGGCCCGGCCCTTCACGGCGCGGCTGGTCGCGGAGCTGGTGAGCCGGGGGGTGCAGTTCGCGCCGGTCACCCTGCACACGGGGGTGGCGTCGGCCGAGGCGCACGAGCCGCCGTATCCGGAGCGTTTCGCGGTGCCGGAGGCGTCGGCGCGGCTGATCGACGCCGCGCGGGCCGGCGGGGGCCGGGTGGTGGCGGTCGGGACGACGGCGGTGCGGGCGGTGGAGTCGGCGGTGGACGCCGAGGGGGCCGTACGCGCGCGTGCGGGCTGGACGGATCTCGTCGTCACGCCGGAGCGGGGGGTGCGGGTCGTGGACGGGCTGCTGACCGGGCTGCACGAGCCGGAGGCCTCGCATCTGCTGATGCTGGAGGCGGTCGCCGGGCGGGCGGCGATCGAGCGGGGCTACGCGGCGGCGCTGCAAGGCGGCTACCTGTGGCACGAGTTCGGGGACGTGCACCTCCTCCTGCCCTGAGAGGCCCGGAGAGCCCTCGCGACCCCCTTACACAGAGCATCGCTCGTGCAACCTGCGGTCAGAACGCCCTCCGCCCGATGTGAGCCCGCACATAGGGCGCACGTCACGTACGAAAGTGCATAGGAGACAAAGTCGCCCCTATTGAGCGGCGCGGATAGTCCAATCTGCCCCGATTCGCCCCTCCCTGATCCACTATCTCCCTTCGTACGTCACACCTTTGCCACGCCATTTTGCGGCCGCTAAGAATGGCTGCCGTCGCTCAGCGCCGTGGGCTCTGCCCCGCGGCGTTCGTGTCGGAAACACACCGAGTCCAACGCCGGACGCCGAGCGACTCCCGCGCTATTCGAAGAGGTCCACACCAGCATGCCCAAGAACATCTTCAGCCGTGTTCACAGTCGTAGTCTGACCCGTCACCACAAGATCGCCATGGCGGGCGTCGCCACCCTCGGTGCCGCCGCCATCGGTTTCTCCGCGGTGCCGAGCGGAGCGTCGACCACGACCACGACCGAGGCCGCTCAGCCGGCTGCGGTGGCGTTCAGCACCGAGCAGATCAAGGACGTCAAGGCGAGCGTCACCGACCAGATGGCCGGTGCCAGCGTGAAGGCGGAGCAGATAGCGGCCAAGAAGAAGGCCGAGGCCGCCGCCGCCGCCAAGAAGAAGGCCGCCGCCCAGGCGGCGAAGAAGAAGGCCGAGGCCGAGCGCAAGGCCAAGGAGGCCGCGAGCCGCGCCGCCAAGCGCGCCGCCGTCAAGAAGAGCTACCCGAACAACCTCGACGGCTGGATCCGCGAGTCCCTCGACGTCATGAAGAAGCACGGGATCCCCGGCTCCTACGAGGGCATCAAGCGCAACATCATCCGTGAGTCCTCGGGCAACCCGCGCGCCATCAACAACTGGGACATCAACGCGATCAACGGCATCCCGTCGAAGGGCCTGCTGCAGGTCATCCCGCCGACCTTCAAGCACTGGCACGTCCCCGGCACCTCCTGGGACATCTACGACCCGGTAGCCAACATCACCGCCGCCTGCAACTACGCGGCCGACAAGTACGGCTCGATGGACAACGTCGACAGCGCCTACTGAGGCCGGCGCGGGACCTCGCTGCTTCGCTGAACGAACGCCGAAGGGCGGCACCCTGCTGACGGGGTGCCGCCCTTCGGGCGCGGTGAGGCGGTGACTACTTGCGCATGACCTCGGGCTCGTGGCGGCGCAGGAAGCGGGCCACGAAGAAGCCGCAGATCACGCCGAGCGCCAGGAGCGCGCCCATGTCCATGACCCAGGCCCCGGCCGTGTGCTCCCACAGCGGGTCGGTGTCCCCGGCCGTCTCGGGCGGGCTGATCTTGTTGAAGTCGAGCGTGGCACCGGAGGCGGCGACCGCCCAGCGCGACGGCATCAGGAACGAGAACTGGTTGACGCCGATCGAGCCGTGCAGCGTGAACAGGCAGCCGGTGAAGACGACCTGGATGATCGCGAACATCACCAGCAGCGGCATGGTCTTCTCGGCGGTCTTCACCAGCGACGAGATGATCAGGCCGAACATCATCGACGTGAAGCCCAGCGCCATGATCGGCACGGACAGCTCCAGCAGCGTGGCGCTGCCGAAGATCAGGCCCTCCTCGGGGATCTCCCGGCTGGAGAAGCCGATGACGCCGACGAGCAGGCCCTGCAGCACGGTGATCATGCCGAGCACGAACACCTTCGACATCAGGTACGCCGAGCGGGACAGGCCGGTGGCGCGCTCCCGCTCGTAGATGACCCGTTCCTTGATCAGCTCGCGGACCGAGTTCGCCGCGCCGGCGAAGCAGGCGCCGACCGCGAGGATCAGCAGGACCGTGGTGGCCGTGCCGTTCGGGATGATCCGGCCGGTCTGCGGATTGACCGGGTTCGGCAGCAGGCCCTTGTCCGCGTCGATGAGCAGGCTCACCGCGCCGAGCACGGCCGGCAGGATCACCATCAGGGCCAGGAAGCCCTTGTCGGACGCGATCACCGAGACATAACGCCGGACGAGCGTGACGAACTGGGACATCCAGCCCTGCGGCTTCGGCGGCTTCATCGCCTGCATGGGCGGAACCTGTACGGACTGCGGCGCCACGGCGTCCAGGTCCGCGGCGTACATCTGGTAGTGCTGCGAGCCCTTCCAGCGGCCCGCCCAGTCGTAGTCGCGGTAGTTCTCGAAGGCGGAGAAGACGTCGGCCCAGGTGTCGTAGCCGAAGAAGTTCAGCGCCTCCTCCGGCGGGCCGAAGTAGGCCACGGAGCCGCCGGGGGCCATCACCAGCAGCTTGTCGCACAGGGCCAGCTCGGCCACGGAGTGCGTGACGACGAGGACCGTGCGGCCGTCGTCGGCGAGACCGCGCAGCAGCTGCATGACGTCGCGGTCCATGCCCGGGTCGAGGCCGGAGGTCGGCTCGTCCAGGAAGATCAGCGACGGCTTGGTCAGCAGCTCCAGGGCGACCGAGACGCGCTTGCGCTGGCCGCCGGAGAGGGAGGTGACCTTCTTGTCCTTGTGGATGTCGAGCTTCAGCTCGCGCAGCACCTCGTCGATCCGGGCCTCGCGCTCGGCCGCCGTGGTGTCGGCGGGGAAGCGCAGCTTGGCCGCGTACTTGAGGGCCTTCTTGACGGTCAGCTCCTTGTGCAGGATGTCGTCCTGCGGGACCAGACCGATGCGCTGGCGCAGCTCGGCGAACTGCTTGTAGAGGTTGCGGTTGTC
Organism: Streptomyces sp.; assembly: GCF_031181705.1. Taxonomy (GTDB): domain Bacteria; phylum Actinomycetota; class Actinomycetes; order Streptomycetales; family Streptomycetaceae; genus Streptomyces. The sequence continues at coordinate 91,921 of NZ_JAPSKN010000003.1, read as the reverse complement.
GTAGAGGACCTCGCCCTGGTTGGCGGGCCGGTAGCCGGTCAGCGCCTTGAGCAGGGTGGACTTGCCGGAGCCGGACGGGCCGATGACCGCGATCAGCGACTTCTCCGGGACGCCGAAGGAGACGTCCTTGAGGATCTGCTTGCCGCCGTCGACCGTGACGGTCAGGTGGCGGGCGGAGAAGGACACCTCGCCGGTGTCGACGAACTCCTCGAGACGGTCGCCGACGATCCGGAACGTCGAGTGGCCGACGCCGACGACGTCGGTCGGGCCGAGCAGCTGCGAGCCGCCCTTGGGGATCGGCTGGCCGTTGACGTACGTGCCGTTGTGCGAGCCGAGGTCGCGGATCTCCATGCGCCCGTCGGGCGTGGCGTGGAACTCGGCGTGGTTCCGCGAGACCTGCAGGTCGGAGACGACCAGTTCGTTCTCCAGGGCACGGCCGATGCGCATCACGCGGCCGAGGGAGAACTGGTGGAACGTGGTCGGGCTGCGGTCGCCGTAGACCGGCGGTGCCCCCGCGACACCGCCGGGGCCCTGCTGCTGCGGGATGTGCGCAGCGGGCTGCTGCGGCTGCTGCCAGCCGGCCTGCGGGGCCTGCTGGTGCGGCTGCTGGTGCGGCGTCTGCGGGGCGGGGGCCTGCGGCGCCCAGCCCGGGTTCGCGCCCTGCGCCGCGTACGGCTGCTGCTGGGGCTGGGCCTGCGGCGTGGCCACGGAGGCCGCTGCGCCGGAGAGGTTCAGGCGCGGGCCGTCGGTCGCGTTGCCCAGGTTGACCGCCGAGCCGGGACCGAGCTCCATCTGCTGGATGCGCTGCCCCTGCACGAACGTGCCGTTGGTGCTGCCGTGGTCCTCGATGACCCAACTGCGGCCGTTGAAGCTGACCGTGGCGTGACGCCAGGAGACCCTGGCGTCGTCGAAGACGACGTCCCCCTGCGGATCACGTCCGAGGGTGTAAGCCCTGGACGGATCGAGCGTCCAGGTACGTCCGTTTGATTCCAGTACGAGTTCCGGCACTCCATGCCCCACTGAGTTGTCCCCCGAGTTATCCCCCGACATGGGGAGTCTAGGGATGTCGAACATCGGGGGGAACTATTTCAGGAGCGGCCCCCTGACCGAAAGTCGGGCCTTGTGAAGAGCGCGCGCGGACGGGTCCGCCGTTTCCGTTGACGGGGTGGAAAACGGGCCGGAGAGTGGTATTTCGACGCGAGGGGGACATGCGCGGTGTTCCCACCGCGGAGCGGATCGGGGGGTCTGCCATGGGTGCTGCGACCGGTGTGGAGCCGGCGAGGGACGGTGCGCGCGTGCCGTGGGGAGACGTGCTGATGTCCGCCGTCGCCGCCGTGAGCTGGGCGCTGATCGGGATGGCGGGGACGGCGGCGCTGGGTCTGCGGCTGCTGGAGGCGGACGCGGCGGGCTCGCTGGGGCCGATGACCGCGGCGGTGGTGGCGCTCGCGGCTGGCGGGTCGGTCACGCCGTCCGGTGACGTGTCGGCGTTCGGTCTGTCGGGCGCGCAGGCGGACACGGCCATCGAGATCACGCCACTGGGGGTGAGCCTGGCCGGGGCGGTGCTGCTGTCGTGGTTCTTCCTGCGGTCCCTGCGCGGGGCGGGAGTTGTGATTCCGCCGGCCGAACTCCTCGCGCGCGCGGGCGCGGTGGTCGCGCTCTTCGTGGCGATGCTGGGCGGGCTGGCGTGGGCGGGACACGATGTGATCACGATCGACGGGGGGTCGCTGGGCCTTGACGACGTGCCCGGCGGGGGCGGGGGTGTGGAAGTCCCGGGGCTCGGGGACATCGGGGGGCTGCTGCCGGACCGGCTCGGCGAGCTGGTCGACGCGCAGGCGGCGGTCGGCTTCACGGTGGACACGGCGCCGACGCTGCTCGGCGGGCTCGGGTGGTCGGCCGGGATCCTCGTCATCGCTCTGCTGGCGTCCCGCCGTACGCCGCTGCCGCCGGGCTGGGAGGCCGTGCACCGGGTCGTGCGGCCGGCGGTGTCCGCGGTGGTGACGGTGCTGCTGGTGGCCGTGGCGGCGGGGCTCGCGGCGGCGGCGTACGCGGCGGTCGGCGACGACCATCCGCGCCGCATCGCCGGGGCAGCGCTGCTCGGGGCGCCGAACGGGGTGTGGCTGGGCGTGCCGCTGGGCCTGTTCGTGCCGTGGGACGGCCGGGCCACGGGCGAGCTGACCCGCTTCCTGCCGGACCCGCTGGACGATCTGCTCGGTGCCGGTACGGACCAGCCGGTGACGCTGGGGCGGCTGGCGGAGCTGGACGGGCGGGTGTGGCTGCTCGCGGCGGCGGCGGCGCTGATGATGCTGCTGGCCGGGGTGCTGACGGCGGTCCGCACGCCGGTCGTGCGTGACGCACCGGGGAGTCCCGGTGCACTCGCCTTCGCGGGCCGGTGCGCGCTGCGGCTCGGGGCGGCGACCGCGCTCGCCCTGCCGTTGCTGGCCTGGCTCACGGACGTGTCCGTGACCGCGTCCCTGTCCGTCCTCGGCTTCGACGCGTTGGGCGCGGGCGTCGACCTGCACGGCCACCTCGCCCTGGCCCTGCTGCTGGGCGCGGTGTGGGGTGCGGGGGCCGGGGGCGCGGGCGCGCTGACGGCGTGGGCGTGCGGGGCGGCGGGCCGGTCGGCCACGGCACGGGCGCTGGGCGCGGGTGGTTCGTACGGTGCGGGTGCCGGGCCGGGGGCGGGTCTCGGACCGAGGGCGCGGGCGGAGGCGGGGCCGGGACCGGAGACCGGGACGGGCGGCTCGTACGGAACGGGCGCCGGGCCGG
>NZ_JAPSKN010000003.1:0-89055 GCF_031181705.1 Streptomyces sp. | reverse complement strand
GCGGCGGCTGGGGAGGGCGCGGGGTGGGCGGGGCCCGGGGCGGGCACGACACCGCCGGGGTACGGCCCCGGGCCGAGGGCCGCTGAGGAGGACGGCGGGTGGTCCGGGTGGCCGGAGATCGCAGAGGACGGCAGGTGGTGTGGGTGGCCGGGAATCGCAGAGGAGGGCGCCGGGCGGTCCTCGCGGCCGGGACCCGCAGAGGACGACACCAGGCGGTCCGAGTCGCCGGGAATCGCAGAGGGGGGCGCCTGGTCCCAGCCGCCGGGAGCCACCGAAGGCGACACCAGGCGGTCCCAGCCGCCGGGGACCGCAGAGGGGGGCGGCGAGTGGTCCGGGCCAGGGGGCGTCGGTCACGGAGTCGGGCGGGCTGGGGCGGGGGCTATGCCTGCGGGGTACGACGCCACCGGCGGGGACGGCGAGGCCGGCGTTTCCCGGGTCGAGGACGAGGCGCGCGGCGAGGCAGCCGGGCCCTACGCGCCGGGTGTGCCGTACCGTCCGCCGAACCCGGCCACCAACCCGTACCTGCGGGTCCCCGACGAACTTCTGGAACCGCAGGACGCCCGGCCGGATGACGACTCCGCCGCCGCGGGTGACGGCGACATCCACGGCGCCCCGACGGTCGTCCGGCCCGTCGCGCCCCCTCCGCGCGGGCCCGGGCGGTCCCCCGGGCCCGGGAACGGGAACGGTCCGCCCGCCCGGGCGGACGACGGGCCACCGCCCCCGCCACCGCCCCCACCGCCGCGCAGACCGCGGGGCGGCCGGTGAAGCCCCCCTGCCTCCGACCGGCCCCTGACCGGGCTGCGGCCGCCGGCCGGCCCTCGTACGCAGCATTCCCGCCACCCGCCCGACACCCACTGTTCCCTGTCCGCCAGGCGGACCTCAGGGGCGGTACGCGCCGCCCGCCGGATACGGTGGAACCACCATGAGCGCTTCGCAGACCTCGTCTTCCGATGTCCCTGCCGACGTCCCGGCCGACGTCCCCACCCTGCTGGTCAAGATCTTCGGCAAGGACAGGCCCGGCATCACCGCCGGCCTCTTCGACACCCTCGCCGCCTACTCCGTCGACGTCGTCGACATCGAGCAGGTCGTCACCCGTGGCCGAATGGTGTTGTGCGCGCTCGTGACCGAGCCGCCCCCGGGTCTGGAGGGAGACCTGCGGGCGACCGTCCACAGCTGGGCCGAGTCGATGAAGATGCAGGCGGAGATCATCTCCGGCCTCGGCGACAACCGGCCGCGCGGCCTGGGCCGCTCCCTGGTCACCGTCCTCGGGCACCCGCTCACCGCGGAGGCCACCGCGGCGATCGCCGCGCGGATCACCAAGGCCGGCGGCAACATCGACCGTATCTTCCGGCTCGCCAAGTACCCCGTGACCGCGGTCGAGTTCGCCGTCTCCGGCGTGGAGACCGAACCGCTGCGCACCGCCCTGGCCACCGACGCCGCGAAGCTCGGCATCGACGTGGCGGTGGTCGCCGCCGGCCTCTACCGGCGCGCGCAGCGCCTGGTCGTCATGGACGTCGACTCGACACTCATCCAGGACGAGGTCATCGAGCTGTTCGCGGCCCACGCCGGCTGCGAGAACGAGGTCGCCGAGGTGACGGCGGCCGCGATGCGCGGGGAGCTGGACTTCGAGCAGTCCCTGCACGCGCGCGTGGCGCTGCTGGAGGGGCTGGACGCCTCCGTCGTGGACAAGGTGCGCAGCGAGGTGCGGCTGACGCCGGGCGCCCGCACCCTGATCCGCACGCTGAAGCGGCTGGGCTACCAGGTGGGCGTCGTCTCGGGCGGTTTCACGCAGGTCACGGATGATCTGAAGGAGCGGCTCGGGCTGGACTTCGCCCATGCCAACACGCTGGAGATCGTCGACGGCAGGCTGACCGGCAAGGTCACCGGCGAGATCGTGGACCGCGCGGGCAAGGCGCGGCTGCTGCGCCGGTTCGCCGCCGAGGCGGGGGTTCCGCTGTCGCAGACGGTGGCGATCGGTGACGGCGCGAACGACCTGGACATGCTGAACGCGGCCGGTCTGGGCGTGGCCTTCAACGCCAAGCCGGTGGTGCGCGAGGCCGCGCACGCCGCGGTGAACGTCCCGTTCCTGGACACGGTGCTGTACCTGCTGGGCATCACGCGCGAAGAGGTCGAGGCGGCGGACACCGTCGAGACGGTCTGACCCGCCCCGGGGAGCCCGGCGCCGGTCAGGCGCCGGGCTTTCCTCACTCCAGCCGGGTCGGTCCGCTCACGGGGAGCGGGTCACTCGGCCGGTGCCCAGTAGTCCCGCAGCGTGGCCACGCCCGGCTCCAGGCTCTTCCACGAGCCCGTGAACGACAGCACGGCGAAGGCGGCGGTCGGAAACCCGCGGCGGGCCATCCGCTCCCGGGCGTCGCTCTCGGCCGAGCCCGCCAGGACGTCGGCGAGGCCCTGGATGCCCGGGTTGTGGCCGATCATGAGGAGGTTCTGCGCGTCGTCTGGGGTCTCGTTGAGCACGGCGATCAGTTCACCCGGCGAGGCCTCGTAGATCCGCTCCTCGTAGACGGTTTTCGGCCGCTGCGGGAACTCCTGGACGGCCAGCTTCCAGGTCTCCCGGGTGCGGACCGCCGTGGAGCACAGGGCCAGGTCGAAAGGGACGCCGGTGTCGGCGAGCCTGCGCCCGGCCTCCGCCGCGTCCATTCGGCCCCGGTCGGCGAGCGGACGCTCGTGGTCGGTCACCTGTGGCCAGTCGGCTTTCGCATGGCGGAAGAGGACAATCCTGCGCGGTTCTGCGACGCTCATGAGATCCAGCTTCGCATGAAACACGCCACAGGGCGCAGGGAGTTGACCACCGACTCGAGCCGTGCTCAGCGGGTTGCCAGCTGCTCGATCCGCTCGAAGAGGTGGGTGATGGCGGGGTCGCCCCCGGCCGCGTGGGCGCCGGACGGGTGCAGGATCAGCAGGAGCAGGGCCGTGAAGGCGAGCGCGGGCAGGGCCAGGGCCCACCAGGGCAGGCGGCTGTCGGCACCGGCCCGGGTCGCCGGGTGGGGCGAGGTGTGCACAGGAGCCGACATGTCTGCCTCCGCTCTTCGAGTGGTCGGTGACCGGTCCGGCGTGGTCACACCTCGAAGCTACGGAATCCGCGGGCGCCAACCCATCCGGTGATCCACCCACTTGACCCTGACCCTCACCCCCTAGGGGACAGGGGGGCTAGCCCCACCATGGGGCGGGCGGGCGCCGGGTCAGGGCGAGGCGATGGTCGCGATGACGGCGATGACGATGAAGATCGCGAAGAAGGAGCCGAACACGAGCAGCATCTTCTTCTGACCGTGCTGGGGATTCGGGTCGAGCACTGGCATGGGACAAGTCTCGCACCCGCCCGGCGCGCCGCCCTCCCCGGGGTCCGGGCCCGACGAGTCCGACGCGCGAAGGCCGGCGGTGTCCGGGGCGCGTAGTCCGGCGGCTCAGCGGCCCGCCTCGTCCTCCACCGTGCGGTCCCGGCCCGCCAGGACGCCGACCACCATCTGCGGGATCATCAGGGCGCTCATCAGCGCGATCGGCAGGCCCCAGCCACCGCTGTGCTGGTAGAGGACGCCGACCAGGAGCGGTCCGGGGATGGAGATGAGGTAGCCGGTGCTCTGGGCGAACGCCGACAACTGGGCCACGCCGGGCCCCGTCTTCGCCCGCATGCCGACCATGGTCAGGGCGAGCGGGAAGGCGCAGTTCGCGATGCCGAGCAGCACGGCCCACGCCCAGGCGCCGGCGGCGGGCGCGAGGTACAGCCCGGCGTACCCGGCGAGGCCGCAGACGCCCAGGGCGAGCACGATCGGGCCCTGGTGCGGCAGCCGCGTGGCCAGGCGGGGTATCACGAAGGCGAGGGGCACGCCCATGACCATGGTGACGGCCAGCAGCAGCCCCGCGGTGCCCGCGGGGACACCGGCGTCCCGGAAGATCTGCGCCATCCAGCCCATGGTGACGTAGGCGGCGGTGGCCTGGAGCCCGAAGAAGACGGCCAGGGCCCAGGCGGTGCGGCTGCGGGTGATGCGCAGCGGCGGGGCGGCCCCGCGCGCGGGTTCCGGCGCGGCCGCGCCATGCGCCTCGCCGCCGTCGGCCCCGTCGGCCGCCCGGACCGACCCGGCACCATCCCGAACGGACCCGACACCGCCCCCTACCGACCCGGCACCATCCCGAACAGGCCCGACGCCACCCCGTACCGTCCCGACGCCGCCCGGTGTCGACCCGGCGCCGTCCGCCTCCTGCTCCCCGGCCCTCTCCCCCTCCCCCGGTGCCGTCGCGCGACCGCGGACGAACGGCAGCCACGGCAGGACCGCCGCCACGGCCAGCGCCGCCCACAGGGTCAGGCCCGACTGCCAGCTCCCGCCGAGCGCGTCGGTCAGGGGCACCGTGACCGCCGCCGCGAGGGCCGTGCCCAGGGCGAGGGCCATCGAGTACAGGCCGGTCATGGAACCGACCCGGTCGGGGAACCAGTGCTTGACGATGACCGGCATCAGCACGTTGCTGACCGCGATGCCCATGAGCGCGAGGGCGCTGCCGGCCAGGAAGCCGGCCGTGCTCCCGGTGTACGGCCGCACCAGCAGGCCGGTGGCGATGGCGGCCATGCCGGCGCACACCACCGCGCCCGCGCCGAAGCGGCGGGCGAACCGCGGGGCCATGACGCCGAAGACGGCGAAGCACAGCGGCGGCACGGAGGTGAGCAGCCCGGCCACGCTGCCGCTCATGCCGAGCCCGTCGCGGACCTCCTCCAGGAGGGCGCCGAGGCTGGTGATGGCCGGGCGGAGGTTGAGCGCGGACAGCACGATGCCCGCGACGAGCAACCGCATCGTCCACGCGCGCGGGGACCCGCCGCCCGGTTCCCCGGCACCCGGCGCGGCAGAACCGCGCGGGGCCGGGGGTGCCGTGGTCCGGGGTGTCGTCCGCGTCTTCGTCCGGGTTTCCTCACGAGCCATGAGGCCCATCATAGAATCATGGGATGATTGACTGTCCACTCCCGTCCGGCCCACGGACGCCCCCCGGACGCCCCCCGGGCCGCCGTCCGTGCGAAGGTGAGTCATGCCCCTGAGCCATCCCCGACGTTCGGCCCTGTCCGAGCAGGTCATCGCCGCGCTGCGGGCCCAGATCACGGCGGGTGAGTGGCCGGTCGGCTCCCGCATCCCGACCGAGCCGGAGCTGGTCGAGCAGCTCGGCGTCGCCCGCAACACCGTCCGTGAGGCCGTGCGCGCCCTCGCGCACAACGGCCTGCTGGACATCCGCCAGGGCTCCGGCACGTACGTCGTGGCGACGAGCGAGCTGGCGGGCGTGATGCAGCGGCGGTTCGCCGACGCCGACCCCGGGCACATCGCCGAGCTGCGCTCCACGCTGGAGTCCTCGGCCGCCCGGCTGGCCGCCGAGCGGCGCACGGAGAAGGACCTCAAGCAGCTCGACACGCTGCTGCTGCGGCGCGAGGAGGCCTGGCAGTCGGGCGACGCGGAGACGTTCGTGACCGCGGACGCCACCTTCCACCTGGCCGTGGTGTCCGCCTCGCACAACGACGTGATGACGGCCATGTACGCGGACCTGGGCGAGGTGCTGCGGGACTGGCTGCGCGAGGACGTCGGCGAGGAACTGACGCCGGAGACGTACATGGATCACGGACGGCTGCTCGACGCGATCCGGGCGGGCGACGCGGAGCAGGCGGCGGCGGAGGCCGCCCGCTATCCGTTCCTGTGCCGTCTGGGCGGGATCAGTTCCCCTTCCGGTGGCTGATCCACACCTCGTCGACCTCTTTCCAGCAGCGCCCGGTCAGCCGCACGGTCTGCGCGGGCGCGGTCGCCACCGGCGCGCTGTCGGTGTCGAGGTCCCACCAGCGGGCGCACTCCACGTGCAGGCTCACGCGGTCGGTGTCCGGATAGGGGTTGTGGCAGTGCGCGGTCACGGTGGAGCCGGTGACCCTGATGCGGCAGGCCGCGCCGAACGGGTCCGCCGGCTCCTGCTCTCCGGCCGGCACGCGCGCGTGGGGCACCGCCTCGTGGGCCAGAGTCAGCACGACAGCGACGGCGAGGGACAGTGAGGCCGTTCGGCGGGACAAGCGCACAAGGGGACCTCCTCGGCCGTGCTGGGGAGGGGCGTGGTGAACGCGTCTCCCAGACTGCCCAGGTGCGGCCCGGACCGCCCGGCCGGCTGCGCCGAACGGGTGACGCCCCGTTCCCCCCGCGCGCGGGGGGAACGGGGCGTCAAGGCGTCCGGAGCGTACGCGGGGTCAGGCGCCGACGGCGTGCAGACCGCCGTCCACGTGGACGATCTCGCCGGTGGTCTTCGGGAACCAGTCGCTCAGCAGCGCGACGACGCCGCGGCCGGCCGGCTCCGGGTCCTTCAGGTCCCACTCCAGCGGGGAGCGGGAGTCCCACACGGACGCCAGCTCGCTGAAGCCCGGGATGGACTTGGCGGCCATGGAGCCGAGCGGGCCGGCCGAGACCAGGTTGCAGCGGATGTTCTGCTTGCCCAGGTCACGGGCCATGTAGCGGCTGGTGGCCTCCAGGGCGGCCTTGGCCGGGCCCATCCAGTCGTACTGCGGCCAGGCGAACTGCGCGTCGAAGGTGAGCCCGACGACCGAACCGCCGTTCTGCATCAGCGGCAGGCAGGCCATGGTCAGCGACTTCAGGGAGTACGCCGAGACGTGCATGGCGGTGGCGACCGACTCGAACGGCGTGTTCAGGAAGTTGCCGCCGAGGGCGTCCTGGGGGGCGAAGCCGATGGAGTGCACGACACCGTCGAGGCCGCCGAGCTCCTCGCCGACGATGTCGGCCAGGCGCCCGAGGTGCTCGTCGTTGGTCACGTCGAGCTCGATGACCTTGACGGGCTTGGGCAGCTTCTTGGCGATGCGCTCGGTCAGCGTGGGCCGCGGGAACGCCGTGAGGATGACCTCGGCGCCCTGCTCCTGGGCCAGCTTGGCGGTGTGGAAGGCGATGGAGGCCTCCGTCAGCACACCGGTGATCAGGACGCGCTTGCCCTCGAGAATTCCGCTCATGGTGATCAGTGACCCATTCCCAGTCCGCCGTCAACGGGGATGACGGCTCCAGTGATGTACGAGGCGTCGTCCGAGGCGAGGAACCGCACGGCCGCGGCGATCTCCTCCGGCTGGGCGTACCGGCCGAGGGGCACCTGCGACACGATGCCGGAGCGCTGCTCGTCGGTGAGCACCTTGGTCATGTCGGTGTCGACGAAGCCGGGTGCGACGACGTTGAAGGTGATGTTGCGCGAGCCCAGCTCCCGGGCGAGGGACCGCGCGAAGCCGACCAGGGCGGCCTTGGAGGCGGCGTAGTTCGCCTGCCCCGCGGAGCCGAGCAGCCCGACGACCGAGGAGATGAGGACGACGCGGCCCTTCTTGGCGCGCAGCATGGCGCGGTTGGCGCGCTTGACGACGCGGAAGGTGCCGGTGAGGTTCGTGTCGATGACCGAGGTGAAGTCCTCCTCGGACATGCGCATCAGGAGCTGGTCCTTGGTGATGCCGGCGTTGGCGACGAGGACCTCGACGGGGCCGTGGGCCTCCTCGATCTCCTTGTAGGCCTGCTCCACCTGCTCGGCGTCGGTGATGTCGCACTTGACAGCCAGGAAGCCGGCCGGCGGCTCACCCGAGCGGTACGTGATGGCGACCTTGTCGCCGGCATCGGCGAAAGCGCGGGCGATGGCGAGGCCGATGCCCCGGTTGCCTCCGGTGACGAGAACCGAGCGGCTCAACGGATCACCCTTTCGGTAGCGGTCTGATACCCCGCCCGGGCGCCTGGACGACAGGCGGCGATGACAGGCGGCTTCCTCGAAAACCTATCGGTCCCGGCACGCCCGCGGACAATCGGGCACCGACAGTGGCGTAGGGGACTCACTGTCGGGTCCCTACAGAAGCCCGCGCTCCTCGGTCCGGAAAGTCATGGCCCGCGCGCGGGATGGGCGACATGATCGGAGCAGTCACCAAGAACGGCAGCCACGGTCACCTCGACAGAAAGAGACGGCGGTGCCTCATACCATCGACGAGGCCTTCACGGCCCTCCCCCTACGCGCCCTCGCCGACGCGGCCCTCGCACGCGCGCGTGCCCTGGGCGCCGAGCACGCGGACTTCCGGTTCGAGCGGGTGCGCAGCGCCTCCTGGCGGTTCCGGGACGCCAAGCCCGCCGGGTCGTCGGACACCACCGACCTCGGCTACGCGGTGCGGGTGGTGCACGGCGGCACCTGGGGCTTCGCCTCCGGCGTCGACCTCACCATGGACGCCGCCGCCAGGGTCGCCGGGCAGGCGGTGGCCATGGCGAAGCTGTCCGCGCAGGTGATCAAGGCGGCCGGTTCGGACGAGCGCGTCGAGCTGGCCGACGAGCCGGTGCACGCCGACAAGACGTGGATCTCGTCGTACGAGGTCGATCCGTTCACCGTGCCGGACGAGGAGAAGGCCGGGCTGATCGCCGAGTGGAGCGCGCGGCTGCTGGCGGCGCGCGGAGTGGACCACGTCGACGCCTCGCTGCTCACCGTCCACGAGAACAAGTTCTACGCCGACACGGCCGGGACCGTCACCACCCAGCAGCGGGTGCGGCTGCACCCGGTGTTCAACGCCGTGTCGGTCGACGAGTCCAGCGGCGAGTTCGACTCGATGCGCACCCTCGCGCCGCCCGTCGGACGCGGCTGGGAGTACCTGCGGGGCACCGGCTGGGACTGGGCGGACGAGCTGGAGCGGATCCCGGAGCTGCTCGCCGAGAAGATGCGCGCCCCGAGCGTCGAACCGGGCCTGTACGACCTGGTCGTCGACCCGTCCAACCTGTGGCTGACCATCCACGAGTCCATCGGCCACGCCACCGAGCTCGACCGGGCGCTCGGCTACGAGGCCGCCTACGCCGGCACCTCCTTCGCCACCTTCGACCAGCTGGGCAGGCTGCGCTACGGCTCCGAGCTGATGAACGTCACCGGCGACCGCACCGCCGAGCACGGCCTGGCCACGGTCGGCTACGACGACGAGGGCGTCGAGGGCCAGTCCTGGGACCTGGTGCGCGACGGCACGCTCGTCGGCTACCAGCTGGACCGGCGCATCGCGCGGCTGACCGGCTTCGAGCGGTCCAACGGCTGCGCCTACGCCGACTCCCCCGGCCATGTGCCGGTCCAGCGCATGGCCAACGTGTCGCTGCGGCCGGACCCGGCCGGGATGTCGACCGAGGACCTGATCGGAGGCGTGGAGCGCGGCATCTACGTGGTCGGGGACCGGTCCTGGTCGATCGACATGCAGCGCTACAACTTCCAGTTCACCGGGCAGCGCTTCTACCGCATCGAGAACGGGCGCCTGGCCGGGCAGCTGCGGGACGTGGCCTACCAGGCGACCACCACCGACTTCTGGGGCTCGATGGCCGCGGTGGGCGGCCCACAGACCTACGTGCTGGGCGGCGCCTTCAACTGCGGCAAGGCTCAGCCGGGCCAGGTCGCCGCCGTGTCGCACGGCTGCCCCTCGGCGCTGTTCAAGGGCGTCAACATCCTCAACACCACCCAGGAGGCCGGTCGATGAGCGCGCGCACCAGCAAGCCCCACGAGGTCGTCGAGCGCGCCCTCGAACTGTCCCGGGCGGACGGCTGTGTCGTCATCGCCGACGAGCACTCCTCCGCCAACCTGCGCTGGGCGGGCAACGCCCTGACCACCAACGGCGTCACCCGCGGGCGCACCCTCACCGTCGTCGCCACGGTCGACGGCAAGGAGGGCACGGCCTCGGGGGTCGTGTCCCGGTCCGCCGTGACCGCAGGCGAACTGGAGCCCCTGGTGCGGGCCGCGGAGGCCGCCGCGCGTGGCGCCGGCCCGGCCGAGGACGCGCAGCCGCTGGTCACGGGCGTGGACCGGTCGCCGGAGTTCGCCGAGGCGCCCGCCGAGACCTCCTCGGCCGTGTTCGCCGACTTCGCGCCGGCGCTCGGCGAGGCCTTCGCACGCGCGCGTGCGGGCGGCCGCGAGCTGTACGGCTTCGCACACCACGAGCTGGTGTCGTCGTACGTGGGCACGTCCACGGGGCTGCGGCTGCGGCACGACCAGCCGAACGGGACACTGGAGCTGAACGCGAAGTCGCCCGACCGGACCCGGTCCGCGTGGGCCGGGCGCTCCACCCGGGACTTCAAGGACGTGGACCCGGCCGCCCTGGACGCCGAGCTGGCCGTCCGCCTCGGCTGGGCCGAGCGGCGCGTGGAGCTGCCGGCGGGGCGGTACGAGACGCTGCTGCCGCCGACGGCCGTGGCGGATCTGCTGATCTACCAGATGTGGTCGGCCTCGGGCCGGGACGCGGTGGAGGGCCGCACGGTCTTCTCCAAGCCGGGCGGGGGCACGCGGATCGGCGAGAGGCTCACCGGTCTGCCGCTGACCCTGCGCAGCGACCCGCACGCGCCCGGTCTGGAGACGGCGCCGTTCGTGATCGCGCACTCCTCGGGCGGCGACCAGTCGGTGTTCGACAACGGGCTGCCGCTCTCGGCCACCGAGTGGATGCGCGAGGGGGAACTGCGGCACCTGACCACCAGCCGGCACAGCGCCGGCCTGACGGGGCTGCCGGTGGCACCGGGCATCGACAACCTGATCCTGGACGGGGGCGAGGACCGCTCCCTGGACGACATGGTGGCGAACACCGGGCGAGGGCTGCTGCTGACCTGCCTGTGGTACATCCGCGAGGTCGATCCGGCGACGCTGCTGCTGACGGGCCTGACCCGGGACGGCGTGTACCTCGTGGAGAACGGCGAGGTGACGGGCGAGGTGAACAACTTCCGGTTCAACGAGTCGCCGGTGGGTCTGCTGGGGCGGGCCACCGAGGCGGGGCGGACGGAGAAGACGCTGCCGAGGGAATGGAGCGACTGGTTCACCAGGGCCGCGATGCCCGCGCTGCGCGTCCCCGATTTCAATATGAGCTCCGTCAGCCAGGGCGTATAACCTCGTACCCACCACGAGCCCAATCAAGGAGATACGAGAACCGTGACGGACATCGTCGACGAGCTGAAGTGGCGCGGGCTGTTCGCCCTGTCCACCGACGAGGACGCTTTGCGCAAGGCGCTCGCGGACGGTCCCGTCACGTTCTATTGCGGTTTCGACCCGACCGCGCCGTCGCTGCACGTGGGGCATCTGGTGCAGGTGCTCACCGTGCGCCGGCTCCAGCAGGCCGGTCACCGTCCGCTGGCGCTGGTCGGCGGCGCCACGGGCCTGATCGGCGACCCCCGCCCGACTGCGGAGCGCACGCTGAACGACCCGGAGACGGTCGGCGGCTGGGTCGACCGGCTGCGCGCCCAGATCGAGCCGTTCCTCGACTTCGAGGGCGACAACGCGGCCGTCATGGTGAACAACCTGGACTGGACGCGGGACCTGTCCGCGATCGAGTTCCTCAGGGACATCGGCAAGCACTTCCGCGTCAACAAGATGCTGACGAAGGACTCCGTGGCCCGCCGCCTGGAGTCCTCGGAGGGCATCAGCTACACCGAGTTCAGCTACCAGCTCCTGCAGGGCATGGACTTCCTCCAGCTCTACCGCCGCTACGGCTGCACGCTCCAGCAGGGCGGCAGCGACCAGTGGGGCAACCTCACGGCGGGCCTGGACCTGATCCACCGCCTGGAGCCGGACGCGACCGTGCACGCGCTGGCCACGCCGCTGATGACGAAGGCGGACGGCACCAAGTTCGGCAAGACCGAGGGCGGCGCCGTCTGGCTCGACCCGGAGATGACGACGCCGTACGCGTTCTACCAGTTCTGGCTGAACGTGGACGACCGGGACATCTCCCGGTACATGCGCATCCTGTCCTTCCGCTCCCGTGCGGAGCTGGAGGAGCTGGAGAGGCAGACGGAGGAGCGTCCGCAGGCCCGGGCCGCGCAGCGGGCGCTCGCCGAGGAGCTGACGACGCTGGTGCACGGCGCCGACCAGACGGCCGCCGTGATCGCCGCGTCCAAGGCCCTCTTCGGGCAGGGCGAGCTGGCGGAGCTGGACGAGCGCACGCTGGCCGCGGCCCTGTCCGAGGTGCCGCACATCCAGGTCGCCGAGCTGGGCCCGGCCGTCGACCTGTTCGCCGAGGTCGGCCTGGTCGCCAGCAAGTCGGCCGCGCGCCGCACGGTCAAGGAGGGCGGCGCGTACGTGAACAACGTCAAGGTCACCGGTGAGGACGCCGTCCCCGCCAAGGAGGACCTGCTGCACGGCCGCTGGCTGGTGCTGCGCCGGGGCAAGAAGAACCTGGCCGCGGTCGAGGTCACGGGCGGCTGAGCACCCGGCATGGGAAGGGGGCGGCCTCCGGCGCCGGAGGCCGCCCCTTCACCCGCGCCCCGTCATGCCCTGCGTCTGCTCCCCCTGGCCGCCGTCCAGGCCCGGTCGCCGAGCCCCACGAGGATGATCGCGGCCACCAGCTGGAAGATGTGCCGCCACCAGTCGATACCGGCCGTGGCCTCCACACCGGCCACCCGGGCGATGGCATTGCCGGCGATACCGCCGATGATGCCCAGGATGACGGTCAGCCACAGTGGAATGTGCTGTTTGCCCGGAATGATCGCCTTTGCGAGCAGACCGAGCACCAGTCCCACGATGATCGCCCACAACCAGCCCATCGTTGCCTCCTCGTCGGCTCGACCTGAGCTCTACGGCCAGTGTCGGCCGAGTAGCGGTACGCCGCATGCCGACGCCGCCGTACGCGGTACGGCGCAGGCCGCTCGCACCGCCCGGACCCGCCCCGGTCTCGTAGCGGGCGCAGACGCGGCGTAACGTGGGATCTGTCCTGGTCGGTCTCCCCCACCGGCCCGGGGCTGCGACGGGGCGGGGAAGGTCCGATACGGGCGGATGGTGGAATGCGATGCGGAAGCAGCATGGCGGCGGCAACGTCCAGGTTTTCCGGATCACCGGCGCCCGGGCGGGGCTGCAGGAGGACGTACGCGGGCGGCAGCGCAGGTACGTGATCTCGATGTCGGTCCGCACGGTCTCCGTGATCCTCGCGGCGACCCTGTGGAACGTCGAACGGCACGTGGCTGTCGTGGCGTTGGTGCTCGGACTGGTCATGCCGTACGTCGCGGTGGTGATCGCGAACGCCGGGCGCGAGAACGCGCCGTCTCTGCCGTCGACGTTCGTGGCACCGCCGGCGCGGCCGATGATCGCGCCGCCCGGCCCGGAGGACGGCCGGGCGGAATCCGTCGCGGAAGACGCCGTGTCGGGGACGGTGCCGGGCGCACGGAGCGAGACACCCGAGCGGTAGGGGCGCCGAGGGCCTTGCGGGTCGCGCGCACAAACGGAAGTAGGCTTCCCGCCAAGCTCAGGAAAAGCTCAGATCAATCATGCTGTTCCGGTGCCGGGCCCGGGGTTACCCGTGACATACTTCGTACGCGCTCCGCATCCCCCGTCGGAGCGACGGACCGACGCCGGGCAGCTCCCCCCGTGGCTGCTCGGCGTCGCCTTTTCTGCGTGCAGTGGTGAGATGAACCTGTGAGTGACGAGACGCCCGTCTGTTCCGCGAAGGGCTGCCGCGTCGACGCGGTGTGGGTGCTCGCGTGGAACAACCCGAAGATCCATACGCCGGAGCGGCGCAAGACGTGGCTGGCCTGTGAGGAGCATCGCGAGCATCTCTCGCAGTTCCTCGGGGTGCGGGGCTTCCTCAAGGACGTCGTCCTGCTCAGGGAATGGGAAGATCGCGACTGACCCGCTCAGCCGCCGATCGCCGACATCGGGCGGTCCGGCTGCACGAACGCCGGGTCGTCCAGGCCCGCGCCGGCCTTCTTGCCCCACATCGCCAGGCGCCAGACACGGGCGATCTCCTCGTCCGGGGCGCCCGAGCGCAGGGCGGCCCGCAGGTCCGTCTCCTCCCGGGCGAACAGACAGGTGCGTATCTGGCCGTCGGCCGTGAGGCGGGTGCGGTCGCAGGCCGCGCAGAACGGGCGGGTGACGGAGGCGATCACGCCGACCACATGCGGGCCGCCGTCGACCAGCCAGCGCTCCGCCGGGGCCGAGCCGCGCTTGTCCTCGCCCTCGGGCGTGAGGTCGAAGCGCGTGCGCAGGGAGGCCAGGATGTCGCCTGCCGTGATCATGCCGTCGCGCTTCCAGCCGTGCTGGGCGTCCAGCGGCATCTGCTCGATGAACCGCAGCTCGTACTCGTGCTCCACGGCCCAGGCGAGGAGGTCGGGGGCCTCGTCCTCGTTGAGCCCCGGCATGAGGACCGAGTTGACCTTGACCGGGGTCAGGCCGGCGTCGCGGGCGGCGTCGAGGCCCTCCAGGACGTCCTTGTGGCGGTCGCGGCGGGTGAGGGTCTTGAAGACGTCCGGCCGGAGCGTGTCCAGCGAGACGTTGACCCGGTCCAGGCCGGCCGCCTTCAGGGCCGCCGCCGTGCGCTTGAGGCCGATGCCGTTGGTGGTCAGCGACATCTGGGGGCGGGGCCGAAGGGCGGCGACGCGCTCGACGATGCCGACCAGGCCGGGGCGCAGCAGGGGCTCGCCGCCGGTGAAGCGGACCTCCTCGATCCCGAGGGAGGTGACCGCGATGTCGATCAGGCGGACGATCTCGTCGTCCGTCAGCAGGTCCGGCTTGGCCAGCCACTGCAGGCCCTCCTCGGGCATGCAGTACGTACAGCGCAGATTGCAGCGGTCGGTCAGCGAGACCCTCAGGTCGGTGGCCACTCGGCCGTAGGTGTCGATGAGCACGTGGGCCCCCTCCCTCGACGCGGATCGTGCCCGGAGCACTGGTTCTCCGACACCTGTGAGCCTACGTGACCCCACCGACAACGCCACAGACCCGATCCCACGACGTGGACCGCGACCGCGCCGCAGGGACCTGGAGGTTCCTACGACGCGGCCGCGGCCGGCCGGTCGTGCTCAGTGGGCGCCGGTGCCGGTCAGGGACCTGACCTCCAGCTCCGCGTACTTCTTGACGTCGGGCTCCTCCTTGGACAGGACCGTGCCGAGCCAGCCCATGAGGAAGCCGAACGGGATGGAGATGATGCCGGGGTTCTTCAGCGGGAACCAGGCGAAGTCGACGTCGGGGAACATCGCCTTGGGGTCGCCGGAGACCACGGGTGAGAACAGCACCAGGCCGACGGCGACGATCAGGCCGCCGTAGATCGACCACAGGGCGCCCTGGGTGGTGAACCGCTTCCAGAACAGGCTGTAGAGGATCGTCGGCAGGTTGGCGGAGGCCGCGACCGCGAAGGCGAGGGCGACCAGGCCGGCCACGTTCAGGTCGCGGGCCAGGGCGCCGAGGCCGATGGAGATCACGCCGATGAAGACGGTCGCCCAGCGGGCCGCGCGGACCTCCTCGGCGCCGGAGGCCTGCCCCCTGCGGATGACGTTGGCGTAGATGTCGTGCGCGAAGGACGACGACGAGGCGAGGGTGAGGCCGGCGACCACGGCGAGGATCGTCGCGAAGGCGACGGCCGAGATCGTGGCGAGCAGGATCGCGCCCCAGGTGGAGTCGACACCGCCGAGGTGCAGGGCGAGCAGGGGTGCCGCCGTGTTCCCGGACGGGTTGGAGGCGAGGATCTCCTCCTGCGAGATGAGGGCGGCGGCGCCGAAGCCGAGCGCGATGGTCATCAGGTAGAAGCCGCCGATGATGCCGATCGCCCAGTTCACCGACTTACGGGCGGCCTTGGCGTCGGGCACCGTGTAGAAGCGGATCAGGATGTGCGGCAGGCCGGCGGTGCCGAGCACCAGGGCGATGCCCAGGGAGATGAAGTCCAGCTTGGAGGTGCCGGTGGCGCCGTACTGCAGGCCGGGCTCCAGGAAGGCCGCGCCCTTGCCGCTGTTCTCGGCGGCGGTGCCGAGCAGGTCGGAGATGTTGAAGTCGAACTTCAGCAGCACCAGGAAGGTGATCAGGAGGGTGCCGCCGATGAGCAGCACGGCCTTGACCATCTGCACCCAGGTGGTGCCCTTCATCCCGCCGATGGACACGTAGACGATCATCAGGAGGCCGACCAGGGCGACGATGAGGATCTTGCCCGCGTCGGAGGTGATGCCGAGCAGCAGCGAGACGAGGACGCCGGCGCCGGCCATCTGGGCCAGCAGGTAGAAGATCGACACGACGATCGTGGAGGTGCCGGCGGCGGTGCGGACCGGGCGCTGGCGCATGCGGTAGGCGAGGACGTCGCCCATGGTGTAGCGGCCGGAGTTCCTCAGCGGCTCGGCCACCAGCAGCAGGGCGACCAGCCAGGCCACCAGGAAGCCGATGGAGTACAGGAAGCCGTCGTAGCCGAAGATGGCGATGGCGCCGGCGATGCCGAGGAAGGACGCGGCGGACATGTAGTCGCCGGAGACGGCCAGGCCGTTCTGGAAGGCGCTGAACTGGCGGCCGCCGGCGTAGAAGTCGGCGGCGTCCTTGGTCTGGCGGCCGGCCCAGACGGTGATGCCGAGGGTGGCGAGGACGAACAGCGCGAACAGGGTGATGATCAGCGGGCGGTGCTCGCTGGCCTCGTTCGCGGCGAGCAGGGTCTGCTGTGCGGTGCTCATGCGCGGCCCTCCATCCGGGACTTGATGGCCTCGGCCTTGGGGTCGAGCTTCGCGGCGGCGTGCTTGGAGTACCACCAGGCGATGAGGAACGTGGTGACGAACTGGGCGACGCCCAGGACGAAGGCGACGTTGATGTTGCCGAACAGCTTGGTGCCCATGAGGCCGCCGGCGTAGTTCGACAGCAGCACGTACAGCAGGTACCAGGCGATGAAGGCGACGGTCAGCGGAAAGGCGAAGGAGCGGTGGGAGCGGCGCAGTTCACCGAACTCCGCGCTCTGCTGCACCTCGGTGAACTCCTCGGGTGAGGGGAGTTTGTGTTGCTCTTTCGAGGGGGGCGGTGCGTCGGTGGCCACGGAGTCTCCTCGCAATGACGAAAGCGGTGGGTACGGGGACGGAGGCGAGTGTCCTCGCGCTCCTTGTCCAACGTCACGGCGGCACGCGAGGAGCGGTTCAACAGCGTCGCGTTCTTTCCGAAGTCGTTCCGGCGAAACGTTGCTGGCCGGCGAGAGGCCGGGATAGCTTCACCCTGCACCACCTCGTCATGTACCTGCCCGAGCACCACCTGTGCCTCGGGCCGGTTTCGTTTCCGGAGGATGTGGAGACCCCATGTCTCACTTGCGTTCCAGACGCCGGCTCGCTCTCGCCGTGCCCGTCGTGCTGTCCCTGACCGCCTCGCTCGGCTTCCTGCCCGCCGCCGCCTCGGCGGCCCCGCAGGCGGAGCAGGCCACCCGGACGGCGGACGCGCCGCGCCTGGCGTACGTCGTCAACACCAAGGTGGACCGCCACACGATCGCGTCGGTGAAGAAGGCGATCGGCAAGGCCGGCGGTTCGGTCGTGGCGACGTACGAGCGGATCGGCGTCCTCGTCGTCCACTCCTCGAACCCCGACTTCGCCAAGACCGTTCGCACGGTGCGCGGAGTCCACTCGGCCGGTGCGACGCGCACGGCGCCGCTGGCCGCCGCGGGCACGAAGGAGGAGGGCGCCGCCCGGTACCTGACGGCCGCCGAGGCCGAGCGGGTCGAGGCCGCCTCCGCGCGGACGCCCGAGAGCGAGCCCCTCGAAGCGGACCAGTGGGACCTGCGCGCGATCGGCGCCGACCAGGCCGCGAAGATCGCCCCGGGCAGCCGCAAGGTGACGGTCGCGGTGATCGACACCGGCGTGGACGACACCCACCCCGACATCGCCCCGAACTTCTCCGCCTCCCAGTCCGCCAACTGCGCAGGCGGCAAGGCCGACACCAGCGAGGGCGCCTGGCGGCCGTACACGCCCGAGGACTACCACGGCACGCATGTCGCCGGGTCCATAGCCGCCGCCCGGAACGGAGTCGGCGTCGCCGGCGTCGCTCCGGGTGTGAAGGTGTCCAGCATCAACGTGACCGACCGGGCGAGCGGCCTCTTCTACCCGGAGAGCGTCGTCTGCGCGTTCGTGTTCGCCGCCGACCACGGCGTCGAGATCACGAACAACAGCTACTACGTCGACCCGTGGCTGTACAACTGCATGGACGACCCGGACCAGCGCGCCGTGGTCACCGCGGTCAACCGGGCCCAGCTGTACGCCCAGAAGAAGGGCACGCTCCACGTCGCCGCGGCGGGCAACTCCAACCACGACCTGGACGCCGACGCGATCGTCGACGACTCCAGCCCGAACGACACCACGCCGGTCGAGCGCACCATCGACCCGCACGAGTGCTTCGACATCCCGACCCAGCTGCCGGGTGTCGTCACGGTGAGCGCGACCGGCGTGCAGAACGTCAAGTCGTACTACTCGACCTACGGCAAGGGCGTCGTCGACGTCGCCGCGCCGGGCGGTGACCGCCGCTACCAGATCCCGGACACGCCCTCCAAGGACGGCCGGATCCTGTCCACCATGCCGAACGGCGCGTGGGCCTTCCTGCAGGGCACCTCGATGGCCTCGCCGCACGCCTCGGGCGTCGCCGCGCTGCTGAAGTCCAAGCACCCGTGGGCCTCGCCGGCCCAGCTCCAGGCGCTGCTGAAGGCGCAGGCCGACGAGACCGCCTGCCCCGCCTCCTACGACCAGGACGGCGACGGCACGCAGGACGCGGTGTGCGAGGGCGGCGAGCGCGTCAACGGCTTCTACGGCCACGGCATCGTCAACGCGCTGCGCGCGGTCAGGTGACCCGCGCGCCCCACGGACCTTTCGCACCGTTGCCTCGTACCGCGAACGAACTGGAGACACCATGACCGCGCCGCACGCGCGTTACCGTCGCGCCGTCGCCATCCCGGCCGGAATGGCCATGGCCACGGCCCTGGCGTTCCTGCCGAACGTCACGGCCACGGCCGCCGAGGACACCCCCGCGGCGGTCTCGGCCGACGCGACCCCGCTCAGCTACGTCGTCAACGTCAAGCCGGGACACGGCACTTCGGCGTACGTGAAGAAGGCCGTCGGCAAGGCCGGCGGGACGATCGTGACGTCGTACGACCAGATCGGCGTCATCGTCGTCCACTCCTCGAACCCCGACTTCGCCAAGAGCATCCGCACGGTGCGCGGTGTGCAGTCGGCCGGTGCCACGCGCACCGCGCCGCTGCCCTCGGCGTCGACGGGCGACCTGGGCGCGCCGAAGGTGCTGAGCGCGGCCGAGGTCGCGAAGGCCGAGGCGGCGGCCGGGCAGGACCCGCTGGAGTCCCTGCAGTGGGACCTGCCCGCCATCAAGGCGGACAAGGCGCACGAGAAGTCGCTGGGCAGCGACAAGGTCACGGTCGCCGTGATCGACACCGGTGTGGACGACACCCACCCCGACATCGCGCCCAACTTCGACCGCAAGGCGTCGGTCAACTGCGTGACGGGCAAGCCGGACACGTCCGACGGGGCCTGGCGGCCGAGCGCCGAGGAGAGCCCGCACGGCACGCACGTGGCCGGTGAGATCGCCGCCGCCAAGAACGGCGTCGGCATGACGGGTGTCGCGCCCGGTGTGAAGGTCTCCGGCATCAAGGTGTCCACCACGGCCGGCTTCTTCTACACGGAGGCCGTGGTGTGCGGCTTCGTGTGGGCGGCCGAGCACGGGGTCGACGTGACGAACAACAGCTACTACACCGACCCCTGGTACTTCAACTGCAAGGACGACCCGGACCAGAAGGCCCTCGTGGAGGCCGTCACGCGTGCCTCGCGGTACGCGGAGAAGAAGGGCGCGGTCAACGTCGCGGCGGCGGGCAACGAGAACTACGACCTCGCCTCCGACTCGATCACCGACCCGTCCTCCCCGAACGACACCACGCCGGGCGAGCGGGTCGTCGACCCCTCCAAGTGCCTCGACATACCGACCCAGCTGCCGGGTGTCGTCACGGTCGCGGCGACGGGGGCGAAGGGCATCAAGTCGTCCTTCTCCAACTACGGTCTGGGCGTGGCCGACATAGCCGCGCCGGGCGGCGACTCGACGGCCTACCAGAAGCCGGAGCCGCCGGCCACGAGCGGTCTGATCCTGGGCACGCTGCCGGGCGGCAAGTGGGGCTACATGGCCGGTACGTCGATGGCGTCCCCGCACGTCGCGGGCGTCGCCGCGCTCATCAAGTCGACGCACCCGTACGCCTCTCCGGCCCTGGTGAAGGCCCTGCTGTACGCGCAGGCCGACGCCAAGGCGTGCACGGACCCGTACGACATCGACGCCGACGGCAAGGTGGACGCCGTGTGCGAGGGCCCGAAGAACCGCAACGGCTTCTACGGCTGGGGCATCACGGACGCGCTGGACGCGGTGACCAAGTAGGGCGGATGTGAGCGGTCCGGGCCGGGCGGGGACACCTGCCCGGCCCGTGTCGTGTCCGGGGTGTGTACCGCTTCGGGCTTCCGGCTTGCCCGGCCCTGTGGAGGTTGGTGAAGATCCTGGGGTGACCTTGACAAGATCTGCACCCGGGGCGGCCGGGACGAGGGGGCGTGCGGGAGCCGGGCGGGCCGTCGCCGTCCTGGTGCTCGTGGCGCTGGCCGCGCTCATACCGCTGCTCGGCCCGTCCGCCGCGCTGCACGGCACCGGGGAGGCCGAGGCGCCCGGCGCCGGGGGCATAGCCCTGCTGCGCACGGTGCTGTTCGCGGCGCTGTGCGTACCGGTCGGCGAGGTGTTCGTGAACCGGCTGGCGCGGTCCGTGCCGGGGGCTTCCCCCGGCGTGCCCCCCAGCTGGTCGCCCTGGGCGGCCGCCGCCGGTTTCCTGGCCGCCCTCGGGCTCGCCTCGGTCGTCGCCACGGGCAATCTGGTGCCGGGCGGCCTGTCGGACATCGACGTCGGCGGCCTCTACGCCTCCCGGGACGGCAAGCTGGCCCTGCTGGAGGTCAACGCGTTCCTCGTGGCGGGCCTGTGCGCGGTGTCCGGGCGCCCGGCCACACAGGTGCTGCCACTGGCCGCCGTGGTCGTCGCGGAGGCCCTGCGCGCCCACCCCACGACCGAGCACACCCCGCTGGCCGGCTCCGGCCTGACGCTCGTCCACCTGACCTGTGCCGCCCTGTGGGTGGGCGGTCTGCTGCACGCCCTGCGGATGCTGCGGCTGTGGAGCGACCCGGCGGGCGCGGCCCTGCTGGGGCTCTACGCGCGCGTGGCGGTCGTCCTGCTGGCCGCCATCACCGCGACGGGCGTGTGCAGTTCGCTGCGGCGGATGCCGCCGGAGACGATCCTGGAGCAGCTGACCGCGACGGCGTACGGACGCGCCCTGCTCGCCAAGGTGCTGCTCGTGGCCGCCGTCGCCGCGCTCGCCCTGTGGGCCCGGCGGCGGCTGCGCCGGGCGGCCGATCCGCTGACCGCCTGCGCGCCGGCCCGGGCGGAGGTCGTCGCGCTCGGCCTGGTGGTCGCGGTGTCCGGACTGCTGACGGCGCTGCCGGTCCCCATCCGCTGGTAGACCGGCCGTTGCGGGCGCCCCCGAAGCGGCCTCAGGCCACCCGCATCTCGCCGTACGTCGCGGCCGGAGCGCGGCGAGCGTTCAGCGCCCCGAGTGTGCCGCCGGCCAGCAGGGCCTGTGCGGCGATGTAGGTGAGCATGATCCAGAAGTCGGGCCGGGGCGGCTGCGGCCAGTCGGCGACGCCGGTCGCGATGAGCGTGTCGGAGAGCAGGAACAGCGCCCCGCCGAGGCCGGTGTAGAGGCCGAGCCGAACACCCGCCCCGTACGCCATGGCCGTGAGCAGCAGGCTGTAGCCGGCGACGGGGACGCGCAGCGCCGCGGGCAGGTCCGGCCACAGCAGCGCGACGGTCGGCACGAGGGCGCCGGCGTACCCGAGGGCCAGGAGGCCCGCACGCGCGCGTGGGACGGCGTAGCGGCTGCCGTGCGTGCGGAACAGCAGGAGGTAGCAGAGGTGTCCCGCGGCGAAGGAGGCCATGCCGGCGAGGAAGGCCGGCTCGGCGTCGGACAGCAGCAGGACGTCCCCGCCCCAGCCGAACAGCAGGGCCGCCAGGAGCGGCCGCGGCGCCCGGCGCAGGGCGGCCCAGAGCGCCAGCAGCGGCATCAGCAGGGGCTTGGCGACGGTGTGCCCGGCGTCGAAGCCGGCCGCGAGACAGGCGAGGTCGACGGCCGCGGTGAGGGCGAAGGCGGCCAGGACGAGGCGCGGGCGGTTCACGCCGACGGGGTCTTCCCGGCGGGCGCGGCAGGGGCGGCGGAGGCGGGAGCAGCGGGGGCGGTGGGCCGCGCCGGTCCCCATCCCGGCCCGCGGAACACCCGCCCCGCGCGCTCGCTCCAACTGCGTGCCGCGCGAAGGTCCTTGGCGATCGACACGTACTCGTGGGTCGCCACCTTCAGCAGGTTGTAGGTGTCGATGTTCTTGGTCAGCCCGTACCGGGGCCGCTCGGTCTCCGCGACGAACGAGCCGAACAGCCGGTCCCAGACGATGAGGATGCCGCCGAAGTTGCGGTCCAGGTAGCCGCCCTGGGAGGCGTGGTGGACGCGGTGGTGCGAGGGCGTGTTGAAGACGAACTCGAACCAGCGCGGCATCCTGTCGATCCGCTCGGTGTGGATCCAGAACTGGTAGACGAGGTTGGCCGAGGAGCAGAACGCGAGCGCGGCCGGGTGCACTCCGGCGAGGATCAGCGGCACGTAGAACGGCCACACCGTCAGGGACGTCCAGGGCTGGCGCAGCGCGGTGGTGAGGTTGAACTTCCGGCTGGAGTGGTGGACGACGTGACAGGCCCACAGGATGCGGATGACGTGGTGGCCCCGGTGGGACCAGTAGTAGAAGAAGTCCTGCCCGAGCAGCATCAGCGGGACCGTCCACCACAGCACGGGGACGCGCAGGGGCGTGAGTTCGTACAGAGCCGTGTAGACGGCCAGGATCGGGATCTTCCACAGGAAGTCGAAGGCGAGGCTGCCGAGCCCCATGCCGACGCTCGTGGCGGCGTCCTTCGCCTCGTAGCCCGCGGCGTCCTCGTCGGGGTGGAGACGGTAGCTCACCATCTCGACCACGGTGAGCAGCACGAAGGCGGGTATCGACCACAGCACGACATCGGGCAGGTTCGGCATGCAAGCACCGTAGGACCGCCGTCCCGGGCCCACCAGACGTTGTTACCGACAAGTATGACCGACGGTACGCGCTTGCTTCTTGGCGATCTCCACCAAAGCGGCTCCGGTCGAGCAGACGTACGCCCCGTGAACGGACAGACCGGACAAGCCACCTGAGGGGGCATCGGAAAGCACGCGGGCGCGCACCTGGCGGACGGCGGTGTCAGTCCCGGCCCGTATCCTCGTGAACCATGCTCGAAGACCTGACGACCGCAGCGTTCTCCGCCACGGCGTGGCCGGCCGCGTATCCCCAGGGATACGCGGTCGTTGACGTGGAGACCACGGGCCTGGCCCGGGACGACCGCATCATCTCCGCGGCCGTCTACCGGCTGGACGCGCGCGGCGAGGTCGAGGACCACTGGTACACGACGGTCAACCCGGAGCGCGACCCGGGCCCGGTCTGGATCCACGGTCTGACGAGCGAGGCGCTGGAGGGCGCTCCCCTCTTCCAAGACATCGCCGAGGAGTTCACGGCCCGGCTGACGGGACGGGTCCTCGTCGCGCACAACGCCGTCTTCGACTGGCAGATGATCGCCCGGGAGTACGCGCGCGCACAGCGCGAGGCACCGGTGCGGCAGCGGCTGTGCACCATCGCGCTCTCCAAGGAGCTGGCACTGCCGCTGCCCAACCACAAACTGGAGTCCCTCGCGGCGCACTTCGGCGTCGTGCAGCGGCGGGCGCACCACGCGCTGGACGACGCGCGCGTGCTGGCGGAGGCGTTCCGCCCCAGCCTGCGGGCCGCGGCGGCGAACAACCTGCGGCTGCCGCTGCACGAGTGCCGGCCGCTGACGGAGTGGTCGGACCGTCCCGCCGCGCCCCGCATCGGGCAGCAGGCCGGCTACGGCGGCTACCGGCCGGGCGGCTGGCGCCCCTCCCGCAAGCGCCCCGCCTGCCCCTACCCCAACCCGGGGCGCTACGAGCCGGGCGGGCGGCTCAAGCAGGGCATGCGCATCGCCTTCTCCGGTGACACCTCGACCGAGCGGGAGCTGCTGGAGGACCGCGCGACCGAGGCCGGGCTGCACGTGGCCACCAGCCTGTCCCGGCTGACGAGCCTGCTCGTCACGAACGACCCGGACTCGGGCACCTCCAAGGTGGTCAAGGCCCGCCAGTTCGGCACGCCGGTCGTGGACGAGGCGGCCTTCGGGCAGCTCCTCGCGGACGTGGAGCCGGCGTCCGGGGAGTGAGGCCGGGCGCGGCGCGGGGCGACCGTAGGGACGGGTGATTGCCGGGCGCGGCGCGGGGCGACCGTACGGACGGGTGATTGCCGGGCGACTCGCCCGGCGGCCGCTCGCCCGGACCGGGGCCACGGCCCACCCTGTGGCCCATGGCGACCTGTGAGGTTTGTGGCAATCAGTACGGAATGACCTTCGAGGTGCACGCGCAGGGCGCGGTGCACGTCTTCGACTGCTTCGCCTGCGCGATCCACCGCATGGCCCCCATCTGCGAGCACTGCCGCGTGCAGATCATCGGGCAGGGCGTGGAGGTCGAGGGCCACTGGTACTGCGGCGCCCACTGCGCCCGCGCGGAGGGAAAGGCGGGCATCGTCGACAAGGTCTGAACCCGTACCCACCTGAATGCACCCCACGACCGAGTTGTACGGTCGTGGGGTGTACCGCTTCCTGATGTCCCGGCAGTGGGTGATCCTCACGCTGATCGCCCTGCTCCTCATCCCCACGATGATCAGGCTGGGCATCTGGCAGATGCACCGCTACGAGGAGCGCACCGCCCGGAACCAGCTGGTCGCCGACGCGCTGGCCGCCGATCCGGTGCCCGTGGAGAGGCTGACCGCGCCCGGGCACACCGTGACCAGCGGCGAGCGGTACCGGACCGTGACCGCCACGGGCCGCTTCGACGCCGAGGACGAGGTCGTCGTCCGCCGCCGCACCAACTCCGACGACGAGGTCGGCTACCACGTACTGACCCCGTTCCTCCTGGACGACGGCAAGGTGCTGCTGGTCAACCGGGGCTGGGTCCCCTCCGGCCCGACCCAGACCACGTTCCCGAAGGTCCCCGCACCGCCCGCCGGCGAGGTCACCGTCCAGGGCCGGCTGATGCCCAGCGAGACGACCGCGGCCAGCGGCATCAAGAACCTCAGCGACCTGCCGGACCGGCAGGTCATGCTGATCAACAGCGACCAGCAGGCGCGCCGCCTGGGCGCCGAGGTGCTCGGCGGGTACATCGCCCTGACGGCGCCCGAGCCCAAGGGCGACACCCCCGAGCTGCTGGGCGACCCCGGCAAGGAGGACGCGGCGCTGAACTACGCGTACGCCGTCCAGTGGTGGCTGTTCTCCGCCGCCGTCCCGGTCGGCTGGGTGATCCTGGCCCGCCGTGAGGCCCGGGAGCGGGCGCAGGCGGCCGAGAAGCAGGACTCCAGCGAGGCGGAACCGGCGGCGGTGTGACGACCGCGGGCCGTCCCGGCGGCCCTCGCGTCACCGAGGCGCGCGCGGCCGGCGGGTGCCCGGCCGGACCCGGCCGGGCCGGATGTCGTCTCCTGGGGCGGCGGTGCCACGGCCGCCGACGGAATGTCACTCCCCCGGCCCTGCCCTGATTGCCACGCCGAGTTGCCGGGAACCCGCACTGCGTGCACCCCAGCATCGAGGACTACGCGATCATCGGCGACGAACAGACCGCGGCCCTGGTCGGCACGGACGGATCGGTGGACTGGCTGTGCCTGCCCCGTTTCGACTCGGCCGCCTGCTTCGCGAAACTGCTCGGTGACGAGGACAACGGCCACTGGCGCATCGCCCCCGTGGGGGCGGACCGGTGCACCCGGCGCGCCTACCGCCGCGACACCCTCGTCCTCGACACCGAGTGGGAGACCGGGCAGGGGGCGGTCCGGGTCACCGACCTGATGCCCCAGCGCGACGAGGCCCCCGATCTCGTGCGGATCGTCGAGGGCCTGGACGGCGAGGTGACGCTGCACAGCGTGCTGAAGCTGCGCTTCGACTACGGCTCGGTCGTCCCGTGGATGCGCCGCTCGGACGGCCACCGGGTCGCCGTCGCCGGGCCGGACTCCACCTGGCTGCGCAGCGAGCCGGAAGTGACCAGCTGGGGCGAGGACTTCGGCACGCACGCGGAGTTCACCGTGAAGAAGGGCGAGAAGGTCGCGTTCGTGCTGACCTGGCACCCCTCCCACCAGCCGCGCCCGCCGCTGGTCGACCCCTTCGAGTCGCTGCGCCACAGCGTGGAGGACTGGCGGACCTGGGCGTCGCGCTGCCGCTACGAGGGGCCGTACCGGGACGCCGTCGTCCGCTCCCTGATCACCCTCAAGGCCCTGACCTACGCCCCGACCGGCGGCATCGTCGCCGCCGCCACGACCTCGCTGCCCGAGGAGCCGGGCGGCGTGCGCAACTGGGACTACCGCTTCTGCTGGCTGCGCGACTCCACCCTCACCCTGAACGCGCTGCTGGCGGCGGGCTACCAGGAGGAGGCGGAGGCCTGGCGGAACTGGCTGCTGCGCGCGGTCGCGGGCGACCCGGCCGACCTGCAGATCATGTACGGGCTGGCGGGCGAGCGGCGGCTGCCCGAGTTCGAGCTGCCCTGGCTGTCCGGCTTCGACGAGTCCACGCCCGTCCGCATCGGCAACGACGCCGTGAACCAGCTCCAGCTGGACGTCTACGGCGAGGTCATGGACTCCCTGTCGCTGGCCCGCGAGTCGGGCCTGTCGCCCCAGCCGGACGTGTGGGCACTGCAGACGGCCCTGATGGACTTCCTGCGGACGAACTGGCGGCAGCCGGACGAGGGGCTGTGGGAGGTGCGCGGCGGCCGGCGCCAGTTCGTGCACTCCAAGGTGATGGTGTGGGTGGCCGCCGACCGCGCCGTGCGCACCCTGGAGAGCCATCCGGAGCTGCACGGCGACGTGGACGCCTGGCGCGCGCTGCGCGAGGAGGTGCACCGCGAGGTGTGCGAGAAGGGCTACGACCCCGAGCGCAACACCTTCACGCAGTCCTACGGCTCACGGGAGCTGGACGCCGCGCTGCTGCTCATCCCGCGCGTGGGCTTCCTGCCGCCGGACGATCCCCGGGTGATCGGCACGATCGACGCGGTCCGCGAGGAGCTGGACCACCGCGGCCTGCTGCGGCGCTACAGCACCACCGAGGCGGACTCCACGGACGTCGACGGACTGCCCGGCAGCGAGGGCACCTTCCTGGTGTGCTCGTTCTGGCTCGCGGACGCCCTGCACATGACGGGCCGCACGAAGGAGGCCCGCGAGCTGTTCGAACGGCTGGTGGGGCTGGCCAACGACGTCGGCCTGCTGTCCGAGGAGTACGACCCGGTGGCCGGCCGGCAGCTGGGCAACTTCCCGCAGGCGTTCAGCCACATCGGCCTGGTGAACACCGCCCTCGCCCTGTTCGGGGAGGACGGGGCAGGATAGGGCCATGGATCTTGGACTGAAGGACCGGGTGTACGTCGTCACCGGGGCCACGCGCGGCCTCGGCAACGCCTCCGCGCGTGAGCTCGTCGCGGACGGGGCGAAGGTGGTCGTCTCGGGGCGGGACGAGAAGAGTGCCGCCGAGGCGGCCGCCGCGCTGGGCCCGAACGCGGTCGGGGTGGCCGTCGACAACGCCGACCCCGACGCGGCGGCCGTGCTGATCTCGGCCGCGCGGGAGCACTTCGGGCGCTTCGACGGTGTCCTCGTCAGCGTGGGCGGGCCGCCCGCCGGGTTCGTCGCCGACAACACCGACGAGCAGTGGCAGACGGCGTTCGAGTCGGTGTTCCTCGGCGCGGTGCGGCTGGCGCGCGCCGCGGCGGCCGAGCTGGAGGCCGGGGGCGTCATCGGGTTCGTGCTGTCCGGGTCGGTGTACGAGCCGATCCCGGGCCTGACCATCTCCAACGGGCTGCGGCCGGGACTGGCCGGGTTCGCCAAGTCGCTCTCCGACGAACTCGGGCCGCGCGGCGTCCGGGTGGTCGGTGTGCTGCCGGGGCGGATCGACACCGACCGGGTGCGCGAGCTGGACTCGCTGTCGGCCGACCCCGGGGCGACCCGGGCGGCTTCTGAGTCGCGGATCCCGTTGCGGCGGTACGGGACGCCCGAGGAGTTCGGGCGGGTCGCCGCCTTCCTGCTGTCGCCGGCCGCGTCCTATCTGACCGGTGTCATGGTGCCGGTGGACGGCGGGGCACGGCACGGGTTCTGAGCGGCCGGGCTCAACTGACCCGTTCGGCGCCGTGCTTGACCGCGCGCAGTCTCACCTCCGCCGGGAGCGACGCGAGCCCCGCCGACGTCCTGGCGTGGTGCAGGGCACCGGTCGTGAAGTCGGTCAGGGCGGTTCCCGGGTCCACGTGCGGCTCCAGAGCGAGGCGTACGTGGGCCTCGGGGGCGGTGCGACGGCCCGTCAGATGGGCCCGGGGCCGGTCGACGCCGTCGATCCGCTCCGCCTCCTGGGTGAGCACCTGCTCCAGGGCCCGGCCCCGCAGCAGGGCGCCCTCGCCGTCGCCGGTGTCGACCAGGACCTCGGCGAGGCGGCGCCTGCGCAGGACCGCGACCAGCCACCACAGGGCGAGCAGCAGCAGGACCGCCAGCGCGGCGATGACGACCGGCCACCACCAGCCGGCCTCCCGCCAGCGGGTGCGCTCGGCATCGCTGAGCAGCACGTCGTGCTCGCTGTCGTGGATCCACCAGGAGGGCAGCGACACGCCGAGGCCGGCGGCCAGGACCGAGCCGCCCAGCACCAGCAGCACCAGGCCCACCAGCCCGAGGAAGACACGGTTGACGCCTCTGAGCATCGTCGTCACTCCTTCCGGCCCGGGCGCCGTACCCGCACCGACAGCGAGGGCGGCCGGGACAGTCCCAGGCCGCGCACGGCGTCGCCGAGCACGGCGTCCAGGTCGCTCCGTACCTCGTCCAGTTCCCGGAAGTGCGACAGGGCGCGGACCTTCGCGCGGCGCCGGCGCACCCGGACCCGTGCCGACTGCACGCCGGCGACCTCCACGGCCCGGTCGCGCAGGGCGCTCGCGGCGGCGTCCCGGTCCAGGCCCGCCCGTACCCCGGCGTGCGTGCGGCGCATCGGCAGCACGTGCCGCAGGCCGGGGGTGACGGCCAGGGCGATCAGCCAGAGGCCGAGCGCGGCGGCGACCCCGGCCCCGACGAGCACCCAGGTGTCGTCCAGCGGCCGTTCGGCGAGCTGCCGGGTCAGGTCCCGGCGCCAGCTCATGCCGGGCCGGCCGGCGCGCACCGAGACGATGTCGTAGAGGAACAGCCCCGCCAGGCCCAGGAGCAGCAGCGCGACGATGCCCGCGGGGACGCGGCGTGCCGACCAGAAGCGGCCCGCGCGGCCCCCCTCGCCCCCGGCCTCCGCCTGTGGCGCCGGCCGGCCGGGTCCGGTGCCCTCGTCCGTCTCCGGCTTCTCCAGGAGGGGCAGGCGCTGTGTCGTGCCCTCGCGCTCGGTGCCCCGCGGTTCGGTGCCTTGGGGGTCGGTGCCCCGGGGTTCGCTCATCGCGTCCTCCGCTGTCCGGCTCCGGGTGCCCCGGCCAGATGCAGCCCCTCCACCTGGACGACGACCTCCGGCACCCGCATGCCCACCAGAGCGCCCACGCGCTCGACCACCTGACGCCGCACGCTCCGGCAGCGGTCGCCGATGTCGCAGGGGTAGGCGAGCTCCACGTGCACCCGGACGTGGACGACGTCGCGGTGGACGGTGACGCTGGCCGACGGCCGGTCGACGTCGGGCGGCAGCGTCCCGACGGCCTCGCGGGCCGCCTGGGAGGCGATCTTCGCGACGACCCGGTCGGCGATCCTGGTCGCCCCGCGCTCGCCCGGCGGGACGACGGTCAGTGGTCTGTCGAGCTCACCGGCACCCGTGCTCACGGGCGTCACCGCCACCGTTCGTCACGGTTGCGGAAGAAGTCGCCGAGGTCCATGTCCCCCTCGAGGAACCGGCCGACGCCGAAGCCGACGGCGCCCAGCGCCGCCACCAGCAAAAACGCCCCGAACCCGCCGAAGTATCCGGCGAATGCCAGCGCCATGCCGGCGATCATCCCGGCCACGCCCATGCTCATGCGCTCCTCAGCTCCTCATCCGCTGTGCCGTGTCCTGGCCCGTGCCTCACTGGATCCGGCGCTCCGGTTCCTCTTCCTCCTCGTCCGGCAGCTTCACGTCGCTCACCGCGATGTTGACCTCGACGACCTCCAGGCCGGTCATCCGCTCGACGGCCGTGATGACGTTCTCCCGCACGTCCCGCGCCACGTCGGCGATCGACACGCCGTACACGACGACGATCTCCAGGTCGAGGGCGGCCTGCACCTCGCCGACCTCCGCCTTCACACCGCGGGTCACCCCCGACTTCTGGCCGCCGGGCACCCGGTCGCGCACGGCTCCGAAGGTGCGGGACAGTCCGCTGCCCATGGCGTGCACGCCGTCCACGTCGCGCGCGGCGAGCCCGGCGATCTTCTCGACGACGCCGTCGGCGATGGTCGTCCGCCCCCGGGAGCCCGGGTCTCCCCCACCTCGCTTGGTCAGAGGGCTTCTGCGCGCCGCCGCCGTCTCGCTCTCCCCGCCCCGGTTCTCGGTCATGTCAGTCATCGCCGCACGTCCCTTTCGGTCGTCGTCCTTCGACTACCGTATGCACGGTTACGTGGAAGCGCGCCTCTGATGCGGCAGGCTGGAGGAATGACGGCCGACCGATGGACGCGAGCAGTGAGACATCAACTGGGTCTGGGCAGGCTTCTGCCGCTGGGTGAGGCGCGGGACGGCGCCTGGATCGCCGAACGGGCGGTCGAGACGGTGCTGGAGCGCGCGGCGCGCGACGCCCCGGGAGTACGCCTCGACGCGCTCCGGATCGCGCTCGCGGACGTCGAGGAGATCCATGAACCGGCCGTGCCGGCGCCGCCGAGTGCCCTGCCGCCGGGACCGCTGCGGGTGACCGCGCAGTTCACGGCCACGGCCTCGCGGCCGCTGCCCGAGACGGCGTCGCTGCTGCGGGCGGCACTGGCGAGCGCGGCGACACAGCGGCTCGGCCTGGCGGTCGCGGAGGTGGACCTGAAGGTGACGGGCCTGCTGGAGGAGGACCCGGACGGGGAGCCCGGGGCCGCGTCCCCCGAACCGCCGCGGGCCGAACGGGTGGAGGGCGGCGACGAGGGCCGCGTGGCCGGCGCCGCGCTGGAGGTGCCGGGCGTGCTCCGGCTGACCGGCACGCTGGGTCACCCGGTGCACATCGAGGAGGTGCCGGCCGGCGACGCCGCGCTGACGCGCCGCCACGTCCGGCTGGAGGTGGCGGTGGCCGCGGACCGGCGGGCCGCTGACGTGGCCCGCGCGGTCCGCACGGCGGTCGGGCAGGTCCTGCCGGACCACCCGACGGTGGCGGTCGTGGTGAGCGCGCTCGGCTGACCGCGCTCCGGCCGGCCGCGGCGGGGGTCTCAGTCGCCGACGCCCGCGAGGTCCCGCAGCCGGCGGGCCTGGGACTGGCGCTCGGCGCGGCGCTGCTCCTCGTAGGTGCGGTCCTGGGCGCCGCGCAGCAGGGCCTTGGTCTCGATGACGGCGTCGCGGGGCGCGGCGAGGACGGCCGCGGTGAGGTCGCGGACCGTGTCGTCGAGCTGTCCGGCGGGCACGGCCACGTTGGCGAGCCCGGTGCTGACGGCCTCCTCGGCCGCAACGAAGCGCCCGGTCACGCAGATCTCCAGTGCGCGGGCGTAGCCGACGAGCCCCACCAGCGGATGCGTACCCGTCAGGTCGGGCACGAGTCCGAGGCTGGTCTCGCGCATGGCGAACTGCACGTCGTCGGCGACGACGCGCAGGTCGCAGGCGAGGGCGAGCTGGAAGCCCGCCCCGATGGCATGCCCCTGGACAGCGGCGACGGAGACGATGTCGCTGCGCCGCCACCAGGTGAACGCCTCCTGGTACTCGGCGATGGTCGCGTCCAACTCGGCGTCGCCGCCGCGCGCGAGGTCGATGAACGACGGTTCCCCGTCGAAGCCCTCGGGCGTGAACGCCTGCCGGTCGAGCCCGGCCGAGAAGGACTTGCCCTCGGCCCGCAGGACCACGACGCGGACGGAGCCCGGCAGCAGCCGCCCCGCCTCGGTCAGCGCCCGCCACAGAGCGGGGCTCTGCGCGTTGCGCTTGGCCGGGTTGGTCAGCGTCACCGTGGCGATCACGTCGTCGACGGTGAGCCGTACGCCGTCCTTGTCGAGTACGGGAACGAGGTCCTGGTCGGGCGAAGCCATGGGACGCCTCCGATGTGTGCGGTCGTCATCCGCGCCGTACGCCGGCTGGTGCACCGGGGCACGACACAGCTAAGTGACTGCACAGTAACCACCCGGTCGGTCAGGTGAACGACCGGGTGGCCACCATCGAAGCCGTGGGGCCACCCGGGGTCAGGCCGTGGCCTTCTTGCCCCGGGTCGCCCCGCCACGCCCTCGCAGCGTGACGCCCGACTCACTGAGCATGCGGTGCACAAAGCCATACGAGCGGCCGGTCTCCTCGGCCAACGCCCGGATGCTCGCACCGGCGTCGTACTTCTTCTTCAGGTCTGCCGCGAGCTTGTCGCGCGCGGCGCCGGTCACCCGGCTGCCCTTCTTCAGAGTCTCGGCCACCCGTGCCTCCTCATGGGAAGTGCGCTCTGGTCTCCTCATGATCACCCCTCCGGGCCCTGATGGCCACCCATTCGGCAAGGTCCGTGAGACACGGTGGTGACGACGGGAGCGCATCCCCACATGCGGAATGCGAAATTCCGAAGAGCCTCGTTCCCGAGGCCGAACGCATCGTCCCGGGAAATGCCAGGTCAGAAAGACGTCGCGGCCGAGCCCGGAAGGATCAGGGGCTCGGCCGCGAAATCGATGTAGGACACACCTCGGTACGAGGAGATCTCACACAGATGATGGATCACCGATGGGCCGAATGATCCATACGCCGTTGATCACGCATTCGATCAAGCGGTACTGACGCTCAGGCCAGGGCGACGAGGTCCGCGTAGTCGGCGCCCCACAGGTCCTCGATGCCGTCCGGCAGCAGGATGATGCGCTCCGGCTGGAGCGCCTCGACCGCGCCCTCGTCGTGCGTGACGAGGACGACCGCGCCCTTGTAGGTGCGCAGCGCGCCGAGGATCTCCTCGCGGCTGGCCGGGTCGAGGTTGTTGGTCGGCTCGTCGAGGAGCAGCACGTTCGCCGAGGACACCACGAGGGTGGCGAGGGCGAGGCGGGTCTTCTCGCCGCCGGAGAGGACCCCGGCCGGCTTGTCGACGTCGTCGCCGGAGAACAGGAACGAGCCGAGCACCTTGCGGACCTCGACGAGGTCCATGTCGGGCGCGGCGGAGCGCATGTTCTCCAGGACCGTGCGGTCCGGGTCGAGGGTCTCGTGCTCCTGGGCGTAGTACCCGAGTTTCAGACCGTGGCCGGGGACGACCATGCCGGTGTCGGGCTGCTCGACGCCGCCCAGCAGCCGCAGCAGGGTGGTCTTGCCGGCGCCGTTGAGGCCGAGGATGACGACGCGGCTGCCCTTGTCGATGGCCAGGTCGACGTCGGTGAAGATCTCCAGCGAGCCGTAGGACTTCGACAGGCCCTCGGCCATCAGCGGGGTCTTGCCGCAGGGCGCGGGCTCGGGGAAGCGGAGCTTGGCGACCTTGTCGGACTGGCGGACCGCCTCCAGGCCGGACAGCAGCTTGTCGGCGCGGCGGGCCATGTTCTGCGCGGCGACGGTCTTGGTGGCCTTGGCGCGCATCTTGTCGGCCTGCGAGTGGAGGGCGGCGGCCTTCTTCTCGGCGTTGGCGCGCTCGCGCTTGCGGCGCTTCTCGTCGGCCTCGCGCTGCTGCTGGTAGAGCTTCCAGCCCATGTTGTAGATGTCGATCTGGGCGCGGTTGGCGTCCAGGTAGAACACCTTGTTCACGACCGTCTCGACCAGGTCGACGTCGTGGGAGATCACGATGAAGCCGCCGCGGTAGGTCTTGAGGTAGTCGCGCAGCCAGACGATCGAGTCGGCGTCGAGGTGGTTGGTCGGTTCGTCGAGCAGCAGCGTGTCCGCGTCGGAGAACAGGATCCGGGCCAGCTCGATCCGGCGCCGCTGACCGCCGGAGAGGGTGTGCAGGGGCTGGCCGAGCACGCGGTCGGGCAGGTTGAGCGCGGCGGCGATGGTGGCGGCCTCGGCCTCGGCGGCGTACCCGCCCTTGGTGAGGAACTCCGTCTCCTGGCGCTCGTACTGCTTGAGCGCCTTCTCGCGGGTGGCGCCCTGCCCGTTGGCGATGCGCTGCTCGTTCTCGCGCATCTTGCGGATCAGTACGTCCAGGCCGCGGGCGGAGAGGATGCGGTCGCGCGCGAGGATGTCGAGGTCGCCCGTGCGCGGGTCCTGCGGGAGGTAGCCGACCTCGCCGGAGCGGGTGATGGTGCCGCCGGCGGGCATGCCCTCGCCGGCCAGGCACTTGGTGAGGGTGGTCTTGCCCGCGCCGTTGCGGCCGACCAGGCCGATGCGGTCGCCCTTGGCGACCCGGAAGGAGGCGTTTTCGATGAGGACGCGGGCACCGGCGCGCAGCTCGATACCGGAAGCGGAGATCACGGACAGACTCCAGGGCGGATACGGGGGCGGGAAGGGCGGCTGAGGACGTTCCCGCCGTCTAATGCGCGAGGAGAAAGGCCATGGGGACAGTCTAACGGGGCGGTGCAACCAGTTTTTCTGCGTGCGGACGCGCGGTTCGTCCCGACGGGTCGTCGTCCGGACCCGCTGCCAGACTGGACAACGGGTCCGGACCATCGAGGATCACGGCGACCGAGCACAAGGGAGTGATCGGCATGGCAGGCACCTCCGGCGGGCGCCCGAGCGTCTACCCGACGCTGCTGTACGGGGACGCGAAGGCGGCGATCCGCCAGCTGACGGAGGCCCTCGGCTTCACCGAGCTGTCGGTGTACGAGGGCGAGGACGGCTCGGTGCTGCACGCCGAGCTGGCGCAGGGCAACGGCGCGGTGATGATCGGCACCCGCGGCACCGGCAGCGTCTTCGACAGAGCCATGAAAGGCGCCGGCACCACGGGGGTGTACGTCGTGGTGGACGACGTCGACGCGCACCACCGCCACGCCGTGGAGCACGGCGTGGAGATCCTGATGCCCCCGACGGACCAGGACTACGGCTCCCGGGACTACATGGCCCGGGACGCCGAGGGCAACGTCTGGAGCTTCGGCACCTACGCGCCCGACACGGGCGCCTAGCTGCCGCCCGTGTGCACCTGGAAGGCGGCCCGGCGGACGGCCTTGGCGAGGGCCGGGTCGGGGTGGGCCGCGGCGAGCGCGACCAGGACCTGCACGGTGCGCGGGTGTCCCACGGCGCGGACCTCGTCCAGCAGCATCGGGACCGTCGGCTGCACGGCGGACTCCAGGTGCCGCACGAGCAGCGGGGCCTCCCCGTGGTCGGCGACGGCGGCGGCGGTGTCCACCCACAGCCAGGTCGCCTCCTGCCGGGTGAGGACCTCGTGGGCGTCCTCCGGGTCGGCGCCGTCGTGCTCGGCGAGCCACAGCAGCGCGTACGGCCGCAGCGTGGGCTCGTCCAGCACGGCGCGGACGTCCGGCTCGGCGGGGGCGCCGACGACGCGCAGCGCCTCGAAGGCCAGGCCCCGCAGCAGGGCGTCCTCACCGCGGGCGGCGTCGAGGAGCTCGGTGACGGCGCTGCCGACGGTGCGGGCGGCGAGCCAGGCGCGGTACTCGGCGCGGGCCGCGTTCGGGCGCAGCTGGGCGCAGCCGCGGAGCATGTCCTCGGCGCCCTGCTCGATGTTCCCGGCGGGGCTCTGCGCGGCGACGCAGATCTGCTCCAGCTTGACCCAGACGGCCCAGCTGCCGAGCGGGGTGAGCGTGGCCTGCCCGTCGCCGTAGGTGAGGGCACCGACGGAGGCGAGGGCGCGCAGGGCCCAGTCCAGCAGGGGCGCGAGCGGGGCGTCGGTGGGCTCCGGTTCGGCCGTGGGCTCGGGCTGGGGGCCGTAGGGGATCTCGCAGCGGGCGGTGCGCAGCTCGGTGACGCGCTGCTCCAGGAGGTCGAGGAGCTGCTCGACGGGGACGGGGCCGGCGGACAGCTGGAGGAAGGAGAGCACCTGGGGCATGGCCGAGACGACCTCGGCGACGGCGGCGGGCTCGTGTTCCTCGGGCTCCGGGCAGGCCAGCGACCAGGCGTCGAAGAGGGCGACCCAGCCGCGCAGGACGGCGCTGTCGTCGCGGTTCCAGGCGCGCAGCCGCCAGCCGGGGCGGGCGCTGTCGCCGTGCACCTCGACGAGACCGGCGAGCCGGGCGGTGTCCCAGTCGGCTCTGACCTGAGCGGGGGTCAGGCCGAGGTCGCGGGCGGCCCGTTCGGCGGTCGCCTCGGAGAGGGTGGCCTTGCCGTCGGCGGTGGCGCTGTCCCCGCCGGGGCCGAGCGCGGCGTCGGCCCAGCGGGCGACGCGGGCCGCGCCGGCCAGACCTGAGCGTGCCATTCTGGCCAGTTCCGCCGGTGCCGGGGTGCCCTCCGGGGGGCGCGGGGCGGGTCGGCGCGAGCGCCGCTGGTTCATCGCTGCGGGGGCGGCGGCCAGGGGTCGCGGGCGGACGAGTCGGAGCCTGGAGTCGCGCGGGATACGGGACGTCACGGGGGCAGTCTTCCGGTTGACGGTCCGAAAACCCAAACGGAATGTCACGGCGGGCGACGGGGATGGCCAACGCACCGGCTCGCCGGAGTGGTCCCCGGCCGGGAACAGGCCAGTCGTACGACGCTAAACGGAATCATCACGACCGGTCGGTGGGGGCCGGGCCGGGACGTGGTTGCGAGGGGGCGAAGGGGGCGTGAACGGGGGGTGCGTGCGGCCGGGCGCCGAGGGCGGGTCACATGAGCGGGGTCAAGAAGCGCCGGAGGGCTTCCTCGTAGGCCCGGGGGTCGGCGTTCCACATGGCTCCGTGCGGGGCGTCGCCGACGGTGTGGAGGGAGACCATGTCGGGGCGGGCGTCGGCGAGCCGGCGGGAGAACCGCCAGGGGGCGACCGTGTCGCCGGGGCCGTGGATGACCAGGGCCGGGACGCGGAGGCCGTCGTAGGGGGCGGTGGCGCGGTCGCCGGACAGGCCGGTGCGGCCCCGGGCGGCGCGCACGGCGAGGGGCAGCAGCGCGCCCGGGGTGCGCCGGGCCGCGGCCAGGGCGCGCAGGGTGGTCTCCCAGCTGAGCACCGGCGAGTCCAGGACGAGCCCGGAGACCCGCTCGCGCAGCCCCGAGCGCTCGGCGGCGCGCAGGGCCATGGTGGCGCCGGTGGACCAGCCGTGCAGGACGACCTGGCGGGCGCCGTAGCGCACGGCGTAGCGGATCGCCGCGTCGAGGTCGCGCCACTCGGTCTCGCCGAGGTGGTTCAGGCCGTCGGCGGGGCGGGGTGCGCCGAGGTCGCCGCGGTAGGCGAGGGCGAGCACCGGGAAGCGGCTGCGGTGCAGAAACCCCATGACGTTGAGGGCGAGTTCGCGGGTGGTGCCCAGGCCGTGCACGGCGATCACCCAGGTGTCCCGGGCGCCGGGCACGAACCACGCGGGCAGGGCGCCGAGTTCGCCGGGGACGTCGACGTCGGCGTGTTCGATGCCGAGGGCGGAGCCCGGGTCGCCGACGTGCGCGTTGGGGGTGAGCCAGACCTTGTCACCGGGTTTCAGGGTGCCGTGCGTCACGCTCTCCAGGCGGCGCACGACGGTGTCGGCGGAGGGCGTGGCGCCGGCCAGGACGGGGCCGACGATCGCGTGGGAGCCGTCGCCGGACAGGCCGTAGCGGCCGGGTCGCAGGGCGGCCAGGTCCCGGGTGAGGGTGATCTGCCCGGCGGCGGTGCCGTGCACGGTGAGCCGGGGTTCGGTGGGCAGCGGCCGGCCCGCGGGCGCCTTGAGCGCGGCGTCGCTGGCGAGCCGGCCGGCCGCCACCGCGGCGGCGCCGGCCCCTAGCACGGCGGTGACGGCAGCGGCCGTCGCTCTGACAGTGCGCACGGCTCCAGTGTCCCGGCGGGGCGAGCGGGCGACCAGTGGGAGGCGGCGGCGGGGTGACGTCGCGCGCCGGGTCAGGGCCGCTGGCCGTAACCGCGCAGCCGCTCCCGCACCTCCGCCAGTTGCCGGCCGGACAGCAGGCTCGGCGTGAGGCCCGGCACCGACGTGGCGGTGAGCCACAGGCGGCACATCCACTCCAGCTGGGCCGTG
Source organism: Streptomyces sp. (assembly GCF_031181705.1). GTDB lineage: Bacteria > Actinomycetota > Actinomycetes > Streptomycetales > Streptomycetaceae > Streptomyces. The sequence goes on along the minus strand of NZ_JAPSKN010000003.1, from coordinate 51,095 downwards.
CGGTCGTAGGCCTGGTCGAGGGTGGTGCCGTAGGTGACGGTGCCGTGGTTCTGCAGGAGGCAGCCGGAGCGGCCGGCGAGGGCGCGCAGCATGTGCGCGGCCAGCTCGTCGGTGCCGTACGTGGCGTAGGGGGCGACCCTGACGGGTCCGCCGAGCGCGGCGGCCATGTAGTGGATCAGCGGCAGCTCGGTCACGAGCGTGGACACGGCCGTGGCGTGCACGGCGTGGGTGTGCACGACGGCACGGGCGTCGGTCGTGCGGTGGACGGCCAGGTGCATGGGCAGCTCGCTGGTGGGGACGAGCGTGCCGAGGACCTGCCGGCCGTCGAGGTCGACGCCGGTGACGTCGCCGGGCGTGAGGCGGTCGTAGGGGACGCCGGACGGCGTGACCAGGACGGTGTCCCCGACGCGCACCGAGACATTGCCGGACGTGCCGACGACGAGTCCCTCCGCGACCGTGCGGCGGGCCGTCGCGACGAGGTCCTCCCAGGCGCGGGCCTCCTCGGGGCGCACGCTCCTGCGCCGCGCCTCCCCCACGTCCTCAGTGCCGCCCCGGACGTGCCGCGTGTCCCGCTCGTCGTCTCGCTGCTCAGCCATGCGGCGATCCTGCCAGGCGCAGGCCCTGCGCACGGCGTCCTCGACAGGTCACTCGATCGGCTGAAGAGGTGGGCGCGTCGAGCCTAGGCCGCGGGGGCGTGGGGAGTCTCACAGCACGCCGGAACGTCGAACCCCCGTTGTGGACACCCATGCGCCCCTCCCAGTTCATCTTCCGTTCACTCGGGTTACTTACGTTCGTCCAGCCAATGACCTCGAACGATTGCCTGGGTAAATGGAAAGCTTCTCGCTGATCCTCGCGATTGTGGTGGTAACCGCACTCGCGTTCGATTTCACGAACGGTTTCCACGACACCGCGAACGCGATGGCCACGACCATTTCCACGGGCGCCATGCGACCGAAGGCCGCGGTCGCCATGTCCGCGGTCCTGAACCTGGTCGGCGCCTTCCTGTCCGTCGAAGTCGCCAACACGATCTCCAAGGGCCTCGTCGACGAGGCCGGCATCCGTCCCGAAGTCATCTTCGCCGCCCTGGTCGGCGCGATCCTGTGGAACCTGCTGACGTGGCTGGTCGGCCTGCCGTCCAGTTCCTCGCACGCCCTCATGGGCGGTCTGATCGGCGCCACGATCGCCTCGGCGGGCGTCGGCGCGGTGCACGGCGACGTGCTGGTGACCAAGGTGCTCATCCCGGCGATCGCCGCCCCGCTGGTGGCGGGCATCGCGGCGATGCTGGCCACGCGGCTGACGTACTCGCTGGGCCGCAAGGCCGACGGCAAGGCGTCCGAGAAGGGTTACCGGGCCGGCCAGATCGCCTCGGCGGGCCTGGTCTCCCTGGCGCACGGCACCAACGACGCGCAGAAGACGATGGGTGTCATCACCCTGGCCCTGGTCGCCGGCGGCGCCGTCGCCCCCGACTCCGACCCGCCCATGTGGGTCATCCTCTCCGCGGGCATCGCGATCGCGCTCGGCACCTACCTGGGCGGCTGGCGCATCATCCGGACCATGGGCAAGGGCCTGACCGACCTCCGGCCGCAGCAGGGCTTCGCCGCCCAGACCAGCGCGGCCACGGTCATCCTGGCCTCCTCGCACCTCGGCTTCTCCCTCTCCACCACCCACTCCGTGTCCGGCTCGGTGATGGGCGCGGGCCTCGGCCGCAAGGGCGGTGTCGTCCGCTGGTCGACCGCGACGCGGATGTTCGTCGCCTGGGGCCTGACCCTGCCGGCGGCCGCCCTGGTGGGCGCGCTCGCCGAGTACGTCACCGGCTTCGGGAACTGGGGCACCGCCGTGGTGGCCGTCTTCCTGGTCGCCTCCTCCGCGGCGATCTGGAAGCTCTCCCGGCGCGAGGTCGTCGACCACACCAACGTCAACGACACCGGCGCCGAAGCCGACGAGGAGCCGGCCGGCGTGGTGACCGCGGCGATGGCCGCGGTGACGCCGCCGCCCGCGGGCCCCACGGCCGGCGACGTCCCGACGTTCCCCGCCCAGGCGGCCGCCGAACGGACGCCCACCACGACCACCACGGTCTGACCCCGCCCACCGGTTACAAGGAAGAAGCAGAGATGAAGATCGACTGGGCGGCCCTCGGCTCCGTCTTCGGCGTCAGCCTCGTGGTCACCGTGGCCCTCGTGGGCCTGTTCACCCTCGGCATCACCGGTCTGTCGCGCCGCGAACGGGCGGTGGCGCAGGGCGGGTCCGCGGGCCTGGCGGTGACGGGCGCCTACGCCTGCTTCGCCGCGTGCGCGGCGGCCGTGGCGTACGGCATCTACCTGATCGTGGCCTGACGGCCCGACCGCACATCGTGTCCGCCGGGCGGCACGGGACCTCGGTCCCGTGCCGCCCGGTCGTCGTGTGCGCGAAAGGGACGGTGTGGGGTTCTCCACACTCTCCCCTCGCAGGTCAAGGGCAAGTTGACGGCGGTTCGCGCCCGTGGTGGACTTCCGGGGCCAGTACGGCGGCAGGAGAGGAAGCCGGTGCGAGTCCGGCGCGGTCCCGCCACTGTCACCGGGGTAGCCATCCCCGGGAGCCAGGAACTCTCACCGCCGGTCACGTCGAACCAGGGCGCGGACACCCTGAGTGAGGACACGTATCGCCATGCGCGGCTGCCGACCGAGGTTCAGCACCCCACCCCCGCCTGCCCCGTTGGGCGGCTGACCCCATGGGTGCCGGTCGCGTCTTCGCGTACGGTGCCGCCGCCGGCCTGATCGGTGACCTGCTGCTCGGCGACCCCCGCCGAGGGCATCCGGTCGCCGCGTTCGGGCGGGCCGCGGGTGCCGTGGAACGAGTGGTGTGGCGGAACCACCGCGGGTGGGGCGCGCTGCACGCCGGGGTGTGCGCGTCAGGCGCCGTCGCGCTGGGGGCTGTCGCCCAGCGTGCGGTGCGGTCCTCCGCCGTCGCCTCCGTCGCGCTCACCGGTGCCGCCACCTGGGCCGTCGTCGGGGGGACTTCACTCGCGCGTGAGGCGCGGACCATCGGACGTGCCCTGGAGGCGGGCGACGTCGAGGCGGCCCGGGCGCGGCTGCCGCATCTGTGCGGACGCGACCCGCAGGCCCTGGACGCCGACGGCATCGCCCGGGCCGTGGTCGAGTCCGTCGCCGAGAACACCTCCGACGCGGTGGTGGGGGCGCTGGTGTGGGGGGCCCTGGGCGGGGTGCCGGGGCTGCTCGGGTTCCGGGCCGTCAACACCCTGGACGCCATGGTCGGGCACAAGTCGGCCCGTTACCGCCGCTTCGGGTGGGCCTCCGCGCGGCTGGACGACGTCATGGGGTGGCCGGGGGCTCGGCTGACGGCCGTCCTGGCGACGCTGGCCGGGCCGGATCCGCGCGGCGCCGTGCGCGCCTGGCGGGCGGACGCGGCGCAGCACCCGAGCCCCAACGCCGGTCCCGTGGAGGCCTCGTTCGCCGGGGCGCTCGGCGTGCGGCTGGGCGGGACCCTGTCGTACGGCGGGCGGGTGGAGCACCGGCCCGTGCTCAACGAGGCGGGGCGGGGCGTCGGCGTCCGGGACGTCGAACGGGCCGTGCGGCTGTCCCGCCGCGTCGGCTGGCTCGCGCTCGGCGTCTGTGTCGCCGCGCGCCACATCACGAAGGGGCGTACGTCATGAGCGGTGGGCTTCTCGTCGCCGGGACCACCTCCGACGCGGGCAAGAGCGTCGTGACGGCCGGTATCTGCCGGTGGCTGGTGCGCCAGGGCGTCAAGGTCGCGCCCTTCAAGGCGCAGAACATGTCCCTGAACTCCTTCGTGACGCGGGAGGGCGCCGAGATCGGGCGGGCGCAGGCCATGCAGGCGCAGGCCTGCCGGGTCGAGCCGACCGCGCTGATGAACCCCGTGCTGCTCAAGCCCGGTGGCGAGCAGAGCAGTCAGGTCGTGCTGCTGGGCAAGCCGGTCGGCGAGATGAGCGCGCGCGGCTACCACGGCGGGCGGCAGCGGAAGTTGCTCGGGACGGTGCTGGACTGCCTGGAGCAGTTGCGGGGCACGTATGACGCGGTGATCTGTGAGGGGGCCGGTTCTCCCGCCGAGATCAACCTGCGGCGGACCGACATCGTCAACATGGGCATCGCCCGGAACGCCGGGCTCCCGGTGCTCGTCGTCGGCGACATCGACCGGGGCGGTGTCTTCGCCTCGTTCTTCGGGACGGTGGCGCTGCTGTCCCGCGAGGACCAGGAGTGCGTCGCCGGGTTCCTGGTCAACAAGTTCCGCGGGGACGTCTCCCTGCTGGAGCCCGGGCTGGAGATGCTGCAGGGCCTCACGGGGCGGCGGACGTACGGCGTGCTGCCCTTCCGGCACGGGCTCGGGATCGACGAGGAGGACGGGCTGCGGGTGTCCCTGCGCGGCGCGGTGCGCGAGTCCGTCGTCGCGCCGCCCGTCGGACAGGACGTGCTGCGCGTCGCCGTGTGCGCGGTCCCCCTCATGTCCAACTTCACGGACGTCGACGCGCTGGCCGCCGAACCCGGCGTCGTGGTGCGGTTCGTGGACCGGCCGGAGGAGCTGGCCGACGCCGATCTCGTCATCGTGCCCGGCACCCGCGGCACGGTCCGCGCGCTGGACTGGCTGCGCGAGCGGGGGCTCGCCGACGCCCTGGTGCGCAGGGCCGCCGAGCAGCGGCCCGTGCTCGGCGTCTGCGGCGGCTTCCAGATCCTCGGCGAGCGCATCGAGGACGACGTCGAGAGCCGCCGGGGCCGGGTCGACGGGCTGGGGATCCTGCCCGTGCGGGTGCGGTTCGCCCGCGACAAGACCCTCACAAGGCCGCAGGGCGAGGCCCTCGGCGAGCGGGTCGAGGGCTACGAGATCCACCACGGGGTCGCCGACGTCACCGGTGGCGACCCCTTCCTGGACGGCTGCCGGGTCGGCCAGACCTGGGGCACCCACTGGCACGGCTCGCTGGAGTCGGACGGCTTCCGGCGGGCGTTCCTGCGCGAGGTGGCGGCCGCCGCGGGCCGCCGTTTCGCGCCGGCTCCCGACACCTCGTTCGCCGCGCTGCGCGAGGAGCAGCTCGACCGGCTCGGCGACCTGATCGAACAGCACGCGGACACCGACGCGCTGTGGCGGCTCATCGAGTCCGGCGCGCCGCAAGGACTGCCCTTCATCCCACCGGGAGCACCCGCATGAGCACTGTGTTGTTGTTGTCGACCGCCGACACGGACCTGCTGGCGGCCCGGGCCGCCTCGGGCGCCTCGTACCGGATCGGCAATCCCACCCGCGTGGACGTGCGCGAGGAGCTGCCGGCGCTGCTGCAGGGGGCGGACATCGCCGTGGTGCGGCTGCTCGGCGGCAAGCGGGCCTGGGAGGACGGGCTCGCCGCGCTGAGGGCCTTTGGGATCCCCACCGTGCTGCTGGGCGGCGAGACCGTGCCGGACGCGGAGCTGATGGCCGAGTCGTCCGTGCCCGCCGGGGTCGTCGCGGAGGCGCTGAAGTACCTCGTGGAGGGCGGCCCGGAGAACCTCACCGAACTGGCCCGGTTCCTGTCCGACACCGTGCTGCTCACCGGCGAGGGCTTCGCCGCGCCGCGCGAGATGCCCGAGTACGGCGTGCACGGCGAGCGGGCGCACACCGAGGGACGCCCGACGGTCGGTGTGCTCTTCTACCGGGCCCACGAACTGAGCGGCAACACCGCCTTCGTGGACACGCTGTGCGACGCGATCGAGGCCCACGGCGCCAACGCGCTGCCCGTGTACTGCGGTTCGCTGCGCGGGGCGGACGAGGGGCTGTACGAGATCCTGGGCCGGGCGGACGCCCTGGTCGCCACCGTCCTGGCCGCCGGCGGCACGCACGCCTCGCAGGCCTCGGCCGGCGGGGACGAGGAGGCCTGGGACATCGGCGCCCTGGCCGAGATGAACGTCCCCGTGCTGCAGGGGCTGTGCCTGACGTCCTCCCGGCAGGCCTGGGAGGAGTCGGACGCCGCCCTGTCCCCCATGGACGCCGCGATGCAGGTGGCGATCCCGGAGTTCGACGGGCGGCTGATCACCGTGCCGTTCTCCTTCAAGGAGCAGGGCCCGGACGACGTGCCCGTGTACGTGGCCGACCCGGAGCGGGCCGCGCGGGTCGCCGGCATCGCCGTACGGCACGCCCGGCTGAAGCACAAGGAGAACGGCGAGAAGAAGCTCGCGCTGGTCTTCACCGCGTACCCGACCAAGCACTCGCGGGTCGGCAACGCGGTCGGGCTCGACACCCCGGCGTCGGCGGTGCGGGTGCTGGACGCGCTGCGGGACGCCGGGTACGCCGTAGAGGGGTACCCGGACAACGGGGACGAGCTGATCCACCGGCTGATCGAGGCCGGCGGGCACGACGTGGAGTGGCTGACGGAGGAGCAGCTCGCCTCGGCGCCCGCGCGGGTGCCGCTGGCGGACTACCGGGCCTGGTTCGACAGGCTCGACCCTGAGCTGCGGGACGCCATGACCCAGGCGTGGGGCGAGCCGCCGGGCGGCCTCTACGTCGACGGGGACGACATCGTGCTGGCGTCCCTGCAGTTCGGGAACGTCGTGGTGATGATCCAGCCGCCGCGCGGCTTCGGCGAGAACCCGATCGCGATCTACCACGACCCGGACATGCCGCCCTCGCACCACTACATGGCGGCCTACCGCTGGCTGGAACACAGCTTCGGCGCCGACGCCATCGTGCACATGGGCAAGCACGGCACCATGGAGTGGCTGCCGGGCAAGGGCCTCGGGCTCAGCGGCGGCTGCGCCCCGGACGCGGTCCTCGGCGACCTGCCGCTGGTCTACCCGTTCATCGTCAACGACCCGGGCGAGGGCACCCAGGCCAAGCGCCGCGGGCACGCCACCGTCGTCGACCACCTCGTGCCGCCGATGGCCCGCGCCGACACCTACGGCGACCTGGCCAAGCTGGAGCAGCTCCTGGACGAGTACGCGCTCGTCTCCGACCTGGACCCGGCCAAGGCCCCGGCCGTGCGGGCGCAGATCTGGACGCTGGTGAAGGCGGCCGAACTCCACCACGACCTGCACGTCGACGAGCAGCCGGACGACGAGGCGTTCGACGAGTTCGTCATGCACATCGACGGCTACCTGTGCGAGATCAAGGACGTGCAGATCCGCGACGGCCTGCACGTCCTGGGCGGCGGTCCGGTCGGCGAACCGCGCGTCAACCTGGTGCTGGCCGTGCTGCGCGCCTCGCAGGTGTGGGGCGGGCGGGCCGGGGCGCTGCCCGGGCTCCGGGCGGCGCTGGCGGAGCACTTCGGGCTGGTGGAGAAGGAGCTGCTGGCCGAGCCGGGCGCCCCGGTGAAGGTGCCGGCCGAGCTGACGGACCTGGTGGACGGCCCCGCCCGCAGCGCCGCCGACGCGATCGACCTGCTGGAGCAGTTGTGCCGGCGGTTCGCCGAGGGCCTGGAGGAGCGCGGCTGGGCGGTCGCCGAGAGCGCGCCGCTGGTACGGGAGGTCCTCGGCGCCGACCTGCCCGAGGCGGTGGCCGTGCTGGAGTTCGCCTGCGCCGAGGTCGTGCCGCGGCTGGCGCGCACCACCGACGAGATCGGGCACATCCTGCGCGCCCTGGACGGCGGTTACGTCCCGGCCGGTCCCTCCGGCTCGCCCACCCGCGGTCTGGTCAACGTCCTGCCGACGGGCCGCAACTTCTACTCCGTCGACCCCAAGGCCATCCCGTCCCGGCTCAGCTGGGAGGTCGGGCAGTCGCTCGCGGACTCGCTGGTGCAGCGCTACCTCCAGGACACCGGGGAGTACCCGAAGTCCGTCGGCCTGACGGTGTGGGGCACCTCCGCCATGCGCACCCAGGGCGACGACATCGCCGAGATCCTGGCGCTGCTGGGCTGCCGGCCGGTGTGGGACGACGCCTCGCGCCGGGTGACCGGGTTCGAGGTGATCCCCCTGGCGGAACTCGGCCGGCCGCGCATCGACGTCACGGTCCGCATCTCCGGGTTCTTCCGGGACGCGTTCCCGCACGTGGTGGGCCTGATCGACGACGCCGTGCGCACGGTGGCCGAACTGGACGAGCCCGCCGACGCCAACTACGTACGGGCGCACGCCGACGAGGACACCGCCGAGCACGGCGACCGGCGCCGCGCCACCGCCCGGATCTTCGGCTCCAAGCCGGGCGCCTACGGGGCCGGTCTGCTGCCGCTGATCGACGCCCGCAACTGGCGCTCGGACGCGGACCTCGCCGAGGTGTACGCGGTGTGGGGCGGCTACGCCTACGGTCGGGGGCTCGACGGACGGGCCGCGCGCGGGGACATGGAGACGGCGTTCAGGCGGATCGCGGTCGCCGCGAAGAACGTCGACACCCGCGAGCACGACCTGGTCGACGCCGACGACTACTTCCAGTACCACGGCGGCATGGTCGCCATGGTCCGCCACCTCACCGGCACGAGCCCCGAGGCGTACGTCGGCGACTCGGCCACCCCGGACCAGGTGAAGACCCGCACGCTCGGCGAGGAGACGCACCGCGTGTTCCGGGCCCGGGTGGTCAACCCGCGCTGGATGGCGGCCATGCGGCGGCACGGCTACAAGGGCGCCTTCGAGATGGCGGCGACCGTCGACTACCTGTTCGGGTACGACGCCACGGCCGGGGTCGTGGACGACTGGATGTACGAGAAGCTCAGCGCCGAGTACGTCTTCGACCCGGAGAACCGGGACTTCATGAAGAAGTCCAACCCGTGGGCGCTGCGCGGGATCACCGAGCGGCTGCTGGAGGCCGCCGAGCGCGGGCTGTGGGCCGAGCCGGACGCCGAGACGCTGGAGCGGCTGCGCGCCACCTACCTGGAACTCGAAGGCGACCTGGAGGGCGACGACAAGTGACCACCCCCTTTCCGTTCACGGCCGTCGTCGGCCAGGACGATCTGCGGCTCGCGCTGCTGCTGAACGCCGTGTCGCCGGCGGTCGGCGGTGTGCTGGTGCGCGGCGAGAAGGGCACCGCCAAGTCGACTGCGGTGCGGGCCCTGTCGGCGCTGCTGCCGGCGGTCCCGGTCGTCCCCGGCTGCCGTTTCTCCTGCGACCCCGCCTCCCCCGACCCGGGGTGCCCGGACGGGCCCCACGAGGCCGGCGGCGGTGTCGAACGGCCCGCCCGCATGGTGGAGCTGCCCGTCGGCGCCTCCGAGGACCGGCTCGTCGGCGCGCTGGACATCGAGCGGGCGCTGTCGGAGGGCGTGAAGGCCTTCGAGCCCGGCCTGCTCGCCGACGCGCACCGCGGGATCCTCTACGTCGACGAGGTCAACCTCCTCCACGACCACCTGGTCGACCTGCTGCTGGACGCCGCCGCGATGGGCGCCTCGTACGTCGAGCGCGAGGGCGTCTCCGTGCGGCACGCCGCGCGGTTCCTGCTCGTCGGCACCATGAACCCCGAAGAGGGCGAGCTGCGGCCGCAGTTGCTCGACCGGTTCGGGCTGACCGTCGAGGTCGCGGCCTCCCGGGAGCCGGACCAGCGGGTCGAGGTCGTGCGCCGGCGACTGGCCTACGACGACGACCCGGCCGCCTTCGCGGCCCGCTGGGCCGAGGAGGAGGCCGCCGTCCGGGCGCGGATCGTGGCGGCGCGGGAGCTGCTGCCGTCGGTGCGGCTGGGTGACGGGGCGCTGCGGCAGATCGCCGCGACCTGCGCGGCCTTCGAGGTGGACGGCATGCGCGCCGACATCGTGATGGCCCGGACCGCGACCGCGCTGGCGGCCTGGGCCGGGCGGACGGACGTGCTCGCGGAGGACGTCCGGCAGGCGGCGCTGCTGGCGCTGCCGCACCGGCGGCGGCGCAACCCGTTCGACGCGCCCGGGCTGGACGAGGACAAGCTGGACGAGACGCTGGAGGAGTTCGGCGGCTCGCAGGACGACGACCCGGATCCGGACCCTGGGCCGGACGGGCCCGGCGGGGGCGGCGGACAGCCGGACCCCGGCGAGGGTCCCGAGGGCGGTGACACCGGTGCCCGGCCCGAGGCCGGGGAGGGCGGGCGGCCGCAGCCGTCCGGCGGCGGCGAGCAGCCGGCCGCACGGCCCGCCGAGCCGTTCCGCACGAAGGTGCTGAGCGTGCCCGGGATCGGCGAGGGCGCGGCCGGGCGGCGCTCGCGGGCGCGGACCGAGCACGGGCGCACCACCGGGGCCAGGCGGCCCCGGGGCGCGCTCACCAAGCTGCACCTGGCCGCGACCGTGCAGGCCGCGGCGCCCCACCAGCGGGCACGTGGACGGTCCGGGCCGGGTCTGGTGGTGCGCCGGGACGATCTGCGGCAGGCCACCCGCGAGGGGCGCGAGGGCAATCTCGTGCTGTTCGTGGTGGACGCCTCCGGGTCGATGGCGGCGCGGCAGCGGATGAGCGCCGTGAAGGGCGCCGTGCTGTCGCTGCTGCTGGACGCCTACCAGCGGCGGGACAAGGTGGGTCTGGTGACCTTCCGGGGCACCGGCGCGGACGTCGCGCTGCCGCCGACCTCGTCGGTGGACGCGGCGGCGGCCCGGCTGGAGTCGCTGCCGACCGGTGGGCGGACACCGCTCGCCGCGGGGCTGCTGCGGGCGCACGACGTGCTGCGCGTGGAGCGGCTGCGGGATCCGGCGCGGCGGCCGCTGGTCGTGGTGGTGACGGACGGGCGGGCGACGGGCGGGCCGGAGCCTGTCGCGCTGGCCTCGCGCGCGGCTCGGCTGTTCGCGGCCGAAGGGGTCGCCTGTGTGGTCGTGGACTGCGAGTCGGGGCCCGTCAGGCTGGGGCTCGCCGGGCAGCTCGCGGGTGAGCTGGGCGGCACGGCCGTGACCCTGGAGGAGCTGCGGGCGGACAGCATCGCCGGGCTGGTGAAGGACGTGCAGAGGAGGGCCGCGTAATGCCGCAGGGACAGCCGAGTGTGGTGCCCGACGACGGACTGACGACCCGGCAGCGGCGCAACCGGCCGCTGGTCGTGGTGCACACGGGCGTCGGCAAGGGCAAGTCCACCGCCGCGTTCGGGCTCGCGCTGCGGGCCTGGAACCAGGGGTGGCCGATCGGGGTGTTCCAGTTCGTCAAGTCGGCGAAGTGGAAGGTCGGCGAGGAGCGGGCGCTGCGCGTGCTCGGCGACTCCGGCGAGGGCGGCACCGTGGCCTGGCACAAGATGGGCGAGGGCTGGTCCTGGGTGCAGCGCGACGCGCAGATGGACAACGAGGAGAAGGCCCGGGAGGGCTGGGAGCAGGTCAAGCGGGACCTGGCGAACGAGACGTATCAGCTGTACGTGCTCGACGAGTTCGCGTACCCGATGCACTGGGGGTGGGTCGACACCGACGAGGTCGTCGACGTCCTGCGCAACCGGCCCGGGACGCAGCATGTGGTGATCACCGGGCGCAACGCCCCGGAGAGGCTCGTGGACTTCGCCGACCTCGTGACCGACATGTCCAAGGTCAAGCACCCCATGGACGTCGGGCAGAAGGGGCAGAGGGGCATCGAGTGGTGAGTCCTTCCGTCCCCCGGCTGGTCGTCGCCGCGCCGTCGTCCGGCAGCGGCAAGACCACCGTCGCCACGGGGCTGATGGCCGCGTTCGCCGCGCGGGGGCTCGCCGTGTCCGCGCACAAGGTCGGGCCGGACTACATCGACCCCGGGTACCACGCGCTCGCGACCGGGCGGGTGGGGCGGAACCTGGACGCCTACCTGTGCGGGCCCGAGATGGTCGGGCCGTTGTTCCTGCACGGGGCGCGGGGGTGTGACGTCGCCGTCGTCGAGGGCGTGATGGGGCTGTACGACGGGGCGGCCGGGGAAGGGGAGCTGGCCTCCACCGCTCATGTCGCGAAGCTGCTGCGGGCACCGGTGGTGCTGGTCGTCGACGCGTCGTCGCAGTCGCGGTCGGTGGCGGCGCTGGTGCACGGGTTCGCGTCCTGGGACCCGGAGGTGCGGGTCGGGGGCGTGATCCTGAACAAGGTCGGGTCCGACCGGCACGAGGAGCTGCTGCGGGAGGCGCTGGATTCGGCCGGGGTGCCTGTGCTGGGGGTGTTGCGGCGGGCGGGGCAGGTGGAGACGCCGTCGCGGCATCTGGGGCTGGTGCCGGTCGCCGAGCGGCAGGCGGCGGCGGTGGAGGCCGTGGCGGCGATGGGGGCGCAGGTCGCCGCCGGGTGCGATCTGGAGGCGTTGGCCGCGCTGGCGCGAAGTGCGGGCGCGTTGCCGTGTGCGGCGTGGGACGCGGCTGAGGCGGTCGCTCCGCCCACCCGGCACCCGACACGGCCGGATGACCGCTTCCCACCGAGGATCGCCGTGGCCGGCGGGCCCGCCTTCACCTTCTCCTATGCCGAGCACGCCGAGTTGCTTCGGGCCGCCGGGGCCGACGTCGTGACCTTCGATCCTCTCCGGGACGAGGAACTGCCCGAAGAGACCCGCGGGTTGGTGATCGGGGGCGGGTTCCCCGAGGTGTACGCCGCCGAGCTGTCCGCCAACGAGCCGTTGCGCAAGGCCGTCGCCGAGCTGGCGCTGAGCGGCGCTCCCGTGGCCGCCGAGTGCGCCGGGCTGCTGTATCTGTGCCGGGAGCTGGACGGGCTGCCGATGTGCGGGGTGCTGGACGCCGGGGCGCGGATGAGCGAGCGGCTCACGCTGGGCTACCGGGACGCCGTGGCCGTCGGTGACAGCGTGCTCGCGGCGGCCGGGACGCGGATGCGCGCGCACGAGTTCCACCGGACCGTCGTGGAGCCCGGGTCTGGGGCGGAGCCCGCCTGGGGCGTCCGCACACCCCGGCCGCGGGTCGAAGGTTTCGTACAGCGCGGTGTGCACGCGAGTTATCTGCACACGCACTGGGCGTCCCAGCCCGGTGTCGCCCGTCGGTTCGTGGAGAGGTGCCGCACGTCATGAGCAGCAGGCTGGTGGGGGTCGGGGTCGGCCCCGGGGATCCGGAGCTGGTGACCGTCAAGGGCGTCAACGCCCTGCGCGCGGCGGACGTGGTCGTCGTGCCCGTGATGGACACGGGCGAGCGCGGGCGGGCCGAGGCGACCGTGGTGCACTACGTGCCCGAGGAGAAGGTCGTCCGGGTCGTGTTCGCGCTGAACGAGCGGAGCGACCGGGCCCGGCGCGAGGCCGCCTGGGACGCGGCGGGCGAACGGGTCGCCGAGCTGCTGCGTGCCCACGCCACGGTGGCGTTCGCGACCATCGGCGACCCCAACGTCTACTCGACCTTCACCTATCTCGCCCAGACCGTCGCCGGACTGGTGCCGGGGACCGTCGTCGAGACCGTGCCCGGGATCACCGCCATGCAGGACCTCGCCGCCCGGTCGGGTGCCGTGCTGACCGAGGGGACCGAGCCGCTCACGCTGGTGCCCGTCACCGCGGGGGCGACCGTGCTCAAGGAGGCCCTCGCCGGGCCCGGGACCGTCGTCGCGTACAAGTTCGGCCGGCAGGCGCACGAGGTCGCCGAGGCGCTGCGCGAGACCGGGCGGATCGAGGACGCGGTGTGGGGGTCGGCGCTGGGGCTGGCGGAGGAGTCGATCCGACCGGCCGCCGACCTCGACGGCGCTCCCCTGCCCTACCTGTCGACGCTCATCGCGCCCGCCCGGCGCGAGGGCGGCCGGGGCGGAAAGCTCTGACCCGGCCGCCCGTTCATCACCGTCAAACCCCTGTACGAGAGGACCCACCCATGGCCGACGCCCCCGCCGGCAAAGTGACCTTCGTCGGTGCCGGCCCCGGCGCCGCCGACCTGCTGACGTTCCGCGCCGCGCGCGCCATCGCCGAGGCCGACGTCGTGATCTGGGCGGCCAGCCTGGTCCAGGCCGAGGTCCTCGACCACGCGCGCGAGGACGCGGAGGTCCTCGACTCGGCGACCATGTCCCTGGAGGACGTCGTCGCCGTGTACGAACGGGCCCGCCGCGACGGCCTGAAGGTGGCCCGTATCCACTCCGGCGACCCCGCCCTGTGGGGCGGCACGCAGGAGCAGCTCGACCGGTGCGCCGAGCTCGGCATCGCCACCGAGATCGTGCCCGGTGTCTCCTCCTTCTCGGCCGTGGCGGCGCTGGCGCAGCGCGAGCTGACCATCCCGGAGGTCGCGCAGTCCGTGGTGCTGACCCGGCTCGGCGGCGGCAAGACGCCCATGCCGCCCGGCGAGGAGGTCCGCGAGTTCGCCAAGCACGGCACGACCATGGCCGTGTTCCTGTCCGCCGCCCGCAGCGGGCAGCTGGTGCGGGAGCTGCTGGAGGGCGGGTATCCGACGACGACCCCGGTCGTGGTGGCCTACCAGGCGACCTGGCCGGAGGAACTGGTCGTGAAGTGCACGATCGGCACGCTGGAGGAGACGGTCAAGGAGCACAAGCTCTGGAAGCACACGCTGTTCCTGGTCGGCCCGGCCCTCGACGCGCACGGCACGCGCTCGCACCTGTACCACCCGGGGCACTTCCACGGCTACCGCAAGGCCGACCCTCAGGCCCGCCGGGCGCTGCGCGAGCGGGGGGCGAGTACGTGATCACGGTGATCGGTACGGGGACGGGGGCGGTGCCTTCCGGTGACGTCCTCGCCGGTGCCGGACTGGTCGTGGGCGGGCGGCGGCACCTGGACGCCGCCCGGCTGCCGGACGGCGCCGAGCGGGTCGTGCTCGGACCGCTCGCACCTGCCCTCGACACCATCGGGGAGTACCTCGCGAAGGACCGGCCGGTGGTGGTGCTGGCCTCCGGGGACCCCGGGTTCTTCGGGATCGTCCGGGTGCTGGCCGAGCGGTTCGGGCCGGAGCGGCTGGACGTGCGGCCCGGGGTGTCGTCGGTCGCCGCCGCGTTCGCGCGGACCGGGCTGCCGTGGGACGACGCCGTGGTGGTGAGCGCCCACGGGCGTGGGCTGCGCACGGCCGTCAACGTGTGCCGGGCGCGGGCCAAGACGGCCGTGCTGACCGGGCCGGGTGCCGGTCCGGCCGAGCTGGGTGCGGCCCTGGCGGGCTGGAACCGGGTGCTGGTCGTCGCCTGCGGGCTCGGCTCGGCGGACGAACGCGTGGAGCGGGTGACGCCCGCCGAGGCCGCCGTCCGGGACTGGGGCACGGCGGTGAACGTGGTGCTGTGCCTGGAGGAGACGCGGGCGCTCGGGCCCGTGCGCACGGTCGCGGGACCCGGGGAGCAGCCGGCCGGCTGGGCCCTGGATGAGGCGGAGTTCGCCCACCGCGACTCGATGATCACCAAGTTCGAGGTGCGGGCGCTGGCCCTGGCCCGGCTGGGTCCCCGGCTGGGCGACCTGGTGTGGGACGTGGGCGCGGGCTCCGGCTCGGTGGCCGTGGAGTGCGCCCGGCTCGGGGCGGCGGCCGTCGCCGTGGAGAAGACGCCCGACGGGGTCGAGCGCGTCCGCGCCAACGCCGCCGCGCACGGGGTGGACGTGCGCGTGGTGCACGGCACGGCGCCGGCCGCGCTGGACGGGCTCGCCGACGACCCGGACGCCGTGTTCGTCGGGGGCGGCGGGCGGGAACTGCCCGCGATCGTCGCCGCGTGCGCCCGGCGGGCCCGGCGCGCGGTGGTCGTCGCGATGGCCGCGCTCGACCGGGTGCCGGCCGTCCGCGGGGCCCTGACGAGCGCCGGGTTCTCCTGCGACGGGGTGCTGTCGCAGTCGTCCCGGCTCGCGCCGCTGCCGGGCGATGTGACCCGGCTGGCGGCGACCAATCCGGTTTTCCTGTTGTGGGGTGTCCGTGAGCCCCTGGATCGTGAGGGAGTTGCCCAGTGATCGGCCTCATTTCCGCCACCGCGGCGGGGGCGGCGGCACGCGACCGGCTGGCCGCGGCGTGGCCGGACCGCACCCGCGTGTACGAAGGGCCCGTGGGGGACGCCGTCCGGCGGGCGTTCGCGGAGTGCGAGCAACTCGTGTGCTTCCTGGCGGCCGGGGCGGTCGTCCGGATCGTCGGCCCGCTGCTGGCCGACAAGGCGAGCGACCCGGGCGTGGTCTGCGTGGACGAGGCCGGGCGGTTCGCCGTGCCGCTGGCCGGCGGGCACGGCGGCGGCGCGAACGAACTGGCCCGCGCGGTCGGTGAGGTGCTGGGCGCGGAGCCCGTGGTGACCACGGCGACGGACGCCGCCGACCTGCCCGGCCTCGACACGCTCGGACTGCCCGTGGAGGGCGATGTCGCCGGGGTCTCGCGGGCCCTGCTCGACGGTGAGCCGGTGGCGCTGCGGGCCGAGGTGCCCTGGCCGCTGCCGCCGCTCCCGGTCGGGGCCGAGGGGGCGTACACGATCCGGCTGACCGACCGGCTCGTCGGGGCGGCGCCGGGTGAAGTGGTGCTGCGGCCCCCGTCCCTCGTCGTCGGCGTGGGCGCCTCCTCGGGCGTGCCGGCCGAGGAGGTGCTGGGGCTGGTCGAGACGGCGTTGCGGGAGGCGGGGCTGTCCGCCCGCAGCCTCGCCGAGGTCGCCACCGTCGACGCCAAGGCCGAGGAGCCCGGGATCGTCGAGGCCGCGCGGCGCCTCGGGGTGCCGCTGGTGACGTACCCGGCCGGGGAGCTGGCCGGGATCGAGGTGCCCAATCCGTCCGACGCGCCCCTCGCCGCCGTCGGCACGCCCTCCGTCGCGGAGGCCGCGGCCCTCCTGCGCGGCGGCGAACTCCTCGTGCCGAAGCGGAAGTCGGAGCGCGTCGACGGCACCCCGGCGATGGCGACCTGTGCCGTCGTACGGCGGCCCGGGCGCGGGCGGCTGGCGGTGGTCGGGCTCGGGCCGGGCGCCCGGGACCTGCTGACGCCGCGTGCGAAGGCCGAACTGCGGCGCGCCGCCGTGCTCGTCGGGCTCGACCAGTACGTCGACCAGATCCGGGACCTGCTGCGGCCCGGCACGCGGGTGCTGGAGTCGGGGCTCGGGGCCGAGGAGGAGCGGGCCCGCACCGCCGTCGAGGAGGCCCGCAAGGGGCAGGCCGTCGCGCTGATCGGCAGCGGCGACGCGGGCGTGTACGCCATGGCCTCGCCCGCGCTCGCCGAGGCGTCCGACGACATCGACGTGGTCGGTGTGCCCGGGGTGACGGCGGCCCTCGCGGCGGCCGCGATCCTCGGTGCGCCGCTCGGCCACGACCACGTGTCGATCAGCCTGTCCGACCTGCACACGCCGTGGGAGGTCATCGAGCGCCGGGTGCGGGCGGCGGCCGAGGCGGACATCGTCGTCACCTTCTACAACCCCCGTTCACGCGGCCGGGACTGGCAGTTGCCGAAGGCCCTGGCGATCCTCGCCGAGCACCGGGCGCCGGCCACGCCGGTCGGTGTGGTCCGCAACGCCTCCCGGCCGGACGAGTCCAGCCGGCTCACCACGCTGGGCGCTCTCGACCCGGCGACGGTCGACATGATGACGGTCGTGACCGTGGGCAACACGGCGACCCGGGAGATCGCGGGGCGCATGGTGACGCCGCGCGGCTACCGGTGGCAGAGCGGGCGGGAGGGCGCCGCGTGAACCGCGTCGTGCACCCCATCGAGGTGGAGTCCTACCGTCGGCTGCGCGCCCGGCTGGACACCTCGCACCTCCCGCCGCTGACCCGGGCGGTCGTGGAGCGGGTCATCCACTCCGCCGCCGACCTCGACTACGCCACCGACCTGGTGATGGCCGAGGCCGACCTGGAGAAGGCGCACGCCGCGCTGCACGCCGGGGCGCCCGTCGTCGTGGACGTGGAGATGGTCGGGGCCGGCATCACCCGCCGCGAGACCGTCTGCCGGCTGAGGGACGCCGAGTCCGGGCCCGGGCTGACCCGGTCCGCGCACGCGATCCGGCTCGCCTACGAGCAGGTCGGGCCGGGCGCCCTGTGGGTGATCGGCAACGCCCCGACCGCGCTGGAGGAACTGCTGACCCTGGACGCCGAACCGGCGCTCGTCATCGGCCTGCCCGTCGGGTTCGTCGGCGCCGTCGAATCGAAGGCCGCGCTGCGCGAGAGCGGGCTGCCCGCCGTGAGCAACGTGTCCGAGAAGGGCGGCTCGGCGGTCGCCGCCGCCGCGCTCAACGCCCTGCTGTACCACCCCGCTTCCGCCGAGGAGAAACTGTGACCACCCCGCCCGCCCTGCTCATCGCCGGCCACGGCACCCGGGACGACGCCGGAGCCGAGGCGTTCCGCGACTTCGTACGGGAGCTGGGGGCCCGCCACCCCGAACTGCCCGTCGCGGGCGGCTTCATCGAACTGTCCCCGCCGCCGCTGGGCGAGGCCGTGACCGAACTCGTGGAGCGGGGCGTGCGGCGCTTCGCCGCCGTGCCGCTGATGCTGGTGTCGGCCGGGCACGCCAAGGGCGACATCCCGGCCGCGCTGGCCCGCGAGAAGGAGCGCCACCCCGGCATCTCGTACACCTACGGGCGTCCCCTCGGCCCGCACCCGGCGCTGCTGAGCGTGCTGGAGCGGCGGCTGGACGAGGCGCTGGGCGCCGGCCCCGGGCGCACGCCCGGGGACCGGTCCGAGGTGACGGTGCTGCTGGTGGGGCGCGGGTCGACGGACCCGGACGCCAACGCCGAGGTGCACAAGGCGGCGCGGCTGCTGTGGGAGGGGCGCGGCTACGCGGGCGTGGAGACGGCGTTCGTGTCGCTGGCGGCGCCGGACGTGCCGAGCGGGCTCGACCGGTGCGTGCGGCTGGGCGCCCGCCGGATCGTGGTACTGCCCTACTTCCTGTTCACGGGCATCCTGCCGGACCGGGTGCGGCAGCAGACGGAGGGCTGGGCGGCCGCGCACCCGGAGGTCGAGGTGCGCTCGGCCGACGTCATCGGTCCCGAGCCGGAGCTGCTGGACCTGGTGTGGGAGCGGTACGAGGAGGCCGTCAAGGGCGACCTGCGGATGAACTGCGACTCGTGCGTGTACCGCATCGCGCTGCCTGGCTTCGAGGACAAGGTGGGGATGCCGCAGCAGCCGCACTTCCACCCGGACGACGACGACCACCACCACGGTCATGGCCACGGGCACGGTCATCACCACGGCGCGCACTCGCATGCGCGCTGACAGCGGGCACGACCTGCGCCACCACGGGGACGCGGAGGTCCGGGACCACGGCGGCTCGCTGGTCGACCTGGCCGTGAACGTCCGCGCGGACACGCCGCCGGTGTGGCTGCGGGAGCACATCGCGGCGTCGCTCACCGGACTGGCCGCCTACCCGGACGGGCGGGCGGCGCGCGCGGCGGTGGCGGCGCGGCACGGTGTGCCGGTGGAGCGGGTGCTGCTGACGGCGGGCGCCGCGGAGGCGTTCGTGCTGCTGGCCCGGGCGCTGAAGGTACGGCGGCCGGTCGTGGTGCATCCGCAGTTCACGGAGCCGGAGGCGGCGCTGCGGGACGCGGGGCACACGGTCGGGCGGGTGCTGCTGCGGGAGGAGGACGGCTTCCGGCTCGACCCGGCGGCCGTCCCCGAGGACGCGGACCTCGTGGTGATCGGCAACCCCACGAACCCGACGTCGGTGCTGCACGCGGCGGACGCCGTGGCCTCCCTCGCGCGGCCCGGGCGGGTGCTCGTGGTGGACGAGGCGTTCATGGACGCCGTGCCCGGTGAACGGGAGTCCCTGGCCGGGCGGGTCGACGTGCCCGGTCTCGTGGTGCTGCGCAGCCTGACCAAGACCTGGGGGCTGGCCGGGCTGCGCATCGGGTACGTGCTGGCGGCGCCCGAGACCGTGGCGGACCTGGAGCGGGCCCAGCCGCTGTGGCCGGTGTCGACACCGGCGCTGGCGGCGGCCGAGGCGTGCGTGGCGCCCCGGGCGGTGACCGAGGCCGCGCACGCGGCCCACCGCGTCGCGGCGGACCGCGCGTACCTGCTGGCCGGCCTGGCCCGCTTCACCCCGGCCGGGCTGCGGGTGGTCGAACCCGCGCAGGGCCCGTTCCTGCTGATCCGCCTGCCGCGGGCGGGGGCCGTGCGCCGCCGCCTGCGCGACCTCGGCTACGCCGTGCGCCGCGGGGACACGTTCCCGGGCCTGGACGAGGAGTGGCTGCGCCTGGCGGTCCGGGACCGCACGACCGTCGACGGCTTCCTGACGGCGCTGGAGCGGGCCCTGAGGAGCTGACCGGGCGCTGTGGCGTGAGCCCCCGAGCACGCGAGGTTCCGCACGACCGCGGAGGGCACGCGCCGCGGTCTCCCTCCCCCGGGGCACGGGATGCCCGTGCGGCCCGCCCCTTCGGCCGGGGTCGATCGGGTCCCCGTGCCGTCGCCGTCACGGCCGGATCGATCGGGTCCCCGTGCGGCCGCCGCCCCGGCCAGGACGATGGGCCCCCTCGAGGTCCGCCCCCTCGGCCCGGTCGATCGGGTCCCCGTGCGGCCGCCGCCCCGGCCAGGACGACACGGGGCCCACTGCGGCGACCCCCGCGACGCCGGGCCGCGGCGCCGGCCACGCCGCCAGCTTGCGGCGACACCCGCGAAGCCGGCCGCGAAGCAGCCGCGGCGCCGGGCTGCAGCGTCACCCGCGCCGCCAGCCTGCGACGACACCGGCGACGCCCGGCTACGGCGTCACCCGCGCCGCCGGGCCAGGAGCACCGCTCCCCCGCCCCCGGCCAGCAAGACCACCGCGCCGCCCACGAGGTAGGGCGTCGACGAACCGCCGCCCGTCTCGGCCAGGTCGGCCTCTGCGGGGGCGCCCTGGGGCTCGATGCCGGCGGGTGGGGCGGAGGGGGTCGTCGCGGGGCTGGGAGTCTTGCAGGTCGCCTCGGCCAGGGTGAGCGTGCCGTCGACCTCGGCGACGTTCAGCTTCAGCGGGTTGACGGAGACCTTGAGTTCGAGGGCGGTGGCGGCGGCCGAGCGGGCCGTCGTCCGGGTGTTCGACAGGTCCAGGCGCACCTCGCCGACGCCCGGCACCGTGACGTCGGTCGGGCCGCCGGCGGTCAGGTTCACGCGCTTGCCCAGCACGGTGACCGAGCCGGGCAGGTCGGTCGTGGCGACCGGCTTCCTCCCCACCTCGCACGTGGCCGTGGAGGTGACCTGCTCGATCTCGATCAGCGACAGCAGCGGCAGGCCCGGGACGTGCAGGCGGGCGTGGGCCAGGGTGGTCTTCCCCTCGGCCTTCGCGGCGGTCGTGGTGGCCGTCGCCCGGGCCACCTCCGCGCGCAGCACGCTGAACGGCCGGCCGCCGTCCACCGCGTCCAGACGGGCCGTCAGCGTGGTCTTCTCGGCGCTGCCCGGGGCCTCGACCTCGTTGAGGGAGACGGCCAGCGGGGCGTTGACCGACTTGTTCAGCAGCGAGACGTCGAGGCCGGTGCGCAGGACGGCGGCGCTCGCGCGCCCGTGGTCGCCGGTGGCGTGCGCCGGGCTCGCGCCGGCCAGGACCGCGGGTCCGGCGGCGAGGGCCGTCGCCGTGGCGAGGACCGCCAGACGGTGTGCGGGCATGCGGAAGGAAGTGCTGTTCACGGCGGGGACTCCCAGAAGAGACAGGCTCGGGACCCGGACAGAATCACCCCGCCGCGCGCCCCCCGTCAGCGATCCGACAGCGCTTCACCCCAACGGGGCGATATCGCCAATGGATGCGAATCTCGCGGCACAGGCGTTCCCCGGCGTGGCCCTCACGCCCCGCCCACCACACGCCCGTTGAGCACCACCCGACGCGGGGCCGCCAGCACGCGCACGTCCGCGCGCGGGTCCTCGTCGTAGACGACGAGGTCGGCCGGGGCGCCCTCGTCCAGGCCGGGCCGGCCGAGCCAGGCGCGCGCCTTCCAGGTGCCGGCCGCCAGGGCCTCGACGGGCGGGATGCCCGCGGTGACCAGTTCGGCGACCTCGGCCGCCGCCAGGCCGTGGGCGAGTCCGCCGCCGGCGTCGGTGCCGACGAAGACGGGGATCCCGGCGTCGTAGGCGCCCCGGACCGTGTCGTAGCGGCGGGCGTGGAGCCGGCGCATATGAGCCGACCAGCGCGGGAACTTGGCCTCGCCGCCGTCGGCGAGCCGCGGGAAGGTGGCGATGTTGACGAGGGTCGGCACGATGGCGACGCCCCGCTCGGCGAACAGCGGGACGAGGTCCTCGGTCAGGCCCGTCGCGTGCTCGATGCAGTCGATGCCCGCCTCGACGAGGTCGCGCAGGGAGCTCTCGGCGAAGCAGTGCGCGGTGACGCGGGCGCCGAGCCGGTGCGCCTCGGCGATCGCCGCCTCCACCGCGCCGCGGGGCCAGCAGGCCGACAGATCGCCGA
Source organism: Streptomyces sp. (assembly GCF_031181705.1). Lineage (GTDB taxonomy): Bacteria > Actinomycetota > Actinomycetes > Streptomycetales > Streptomycetaceae > Streptomyces. The sequence goes on along the minus strand of NZ_JAPSKN010000003.1, from coordinate 29,126 downwards.
GGTCGCGGTCGATCCAGTCGCCGACCAGCTTGACCCAGCCGTCGCCGCGCCGGGCCTCCTGGGCGACGTAGGCGACCAGGTCGTCCGGTTCGATCTCCCAGGCGTAGTTGCGGATGTAGCGCCGGGTGCGGGCGATGTGCCGCCCCGCACGGATGATCTTCGGCAGGTCCTCGCGGTCGTCGACCCAGCGGGTGTCGGAGGGCGAGCCCGCGTCGCGGATCAGCAGGGTGCCCGCGTCCCGGTCGGTCAGCGCCTGCTGCTCGGCGACGTCCCGCGGGACCGCGCCGTGCCGGTCGAGCCCGACGTGGCAGTGCGCGTCGACGAGGCCGGGCAGCGCCCAGCCCTCGACCGTGCGGACGTCGCGGGCACCGGCCGGCCGGTCGTAGGAGATACGGCCGTCGACGACCCACAGTTCGTCCCGGACGTCCTCGGGCCCGACGAGCACCCGTCCCTTCACGTGCAGCACCGCGTGATCGCTCATGCACGGCACCTTAGTGAGCCGCGGGCGGCACCTCGCAGGGGGGCGGGCGGTCCCCCCTGGGCCTCGCGTACGGGGGGCGCGGTACCCGCCGGTTACCCTCGTTGCCGTCGAACCTGTGAGTGAAGAGAGCATTGCTGTGACGCATCCGTTTCTGGACCTGGCCCCGCTCGGCGCGGACCGTTTCGCCGCGATCGAGGACCGTGTGGCGCGGCTGCTGAGCACCGAGCAGGACGTCGTGATCATGCAGGGCGAGGCGCTGCTGCCGTTGGAGGGCGCGATCCGCGCCACGGCCGGTCCGGGAACGACGGCGCTGAACGTCATCACGGGCCCCTACGGGCAGACCTTCGGCGACTGGCTGCGGGACTGCGGCGCGACGGTGATCGACCTGGCGGTGCCCTTCCACACGGCGGTGACCGCCGAGCAGATCCGGGAGTCCTTCGCCGCGCACCCGGAGATCGACTTCGTGTCCCTGGTGCACGCGGAGGCGGCCACCGGCAACACCAACCCGGTCGCGGAGATCGGCGAGGTGGTGCGGGCGCACGGGGCGCTGTTCTACCTGGACGCGGTGGCGTCGATCGGGGCCGAGCCGGTGCTGCCGGACGCGTGGGGCGTCGACCTGTGCGTCATCGGCGCGCAGAAGGCGATGGGCGGCCCGGCCGGGGTGTCGGCGGTGTCGGTGAGCGAGCGGGCCTGGGCCCGGATGGCGGGGAACCCGCGGGCGCCGCGGCGGTCGTACCTGTCGCTGCTGGACTGGAAGGAGCGGTGGATCGACGGCGGCCGCAAGGCGCTGCTGCACGCTCCGGCGCAGTTGGAGATGCTCGCGCTGGAGGCGTGCGTGGAGCGGATCGAGGCGGTGGGCCTGGACGTGGTGATGGCGCGGCACGCGTCGGCCGCTGCGGCCACCCGCGCCGGGGCGGTCGCGCTCGGCGGCGGGCTGGAGCCGTACGTGCGCGAGGCCCGGGACGCGGCTCCGGTCGCCACGACCCTGCGCGTCCCGGCCGGGGTGGTCGCCTCGGAGCTGGTGGGGCGGGCGCTGGCGGCGGACCCGGCGCTGCCGATCGCCGCCGGCGGGGGTGCGCTGGCCAAGGAGATGATCCGGGTCAACCACTACGGCGCCGACGCGACGCCCGGGGCCGTCCGGGCCGGCCTGACGGCGCTCGGGGCGGCGCTGGCCGAGCAGGGCGTGACGGTGGACGTGCAGGGGGCGCTGCGGGCTGTCGAGGACGCGTGGCGGTCCCCGGCCCGCCGGTGACCGGCCGGTGAATTCCAGGTGTTTTCCGAGTTTGCCCGCATGTAAGCTGGAACACAATGAAGAATTCTTCCAAGAATAGCTTCCCGTACTCTTCTGCCCGCTTTTGCAGGTCCTAAACGCGCAGATTTCGAGGACCTTTCGCGAGGTAATTCCGGCAGATCCCGTGGGGGCTACATGGCTGTGACGCGTTACACACAGCGCCCCTTTTGCCCGGTATTACCCGGACATTCTCGGGCATCCCGCCGCACCTCCCGCCCCAGCCTCGCGTTCGCGCGATAACACAGAGCGGGGTCATCCGTAACCCCGATCGGCGATGCATTTTTGAATATCGCTGGGTAAGTTCGATTTGCATGACCGCCGTTCAAGCTGATGTGCAAATCGACCGACCCACAGTGGCCGACGGGGCCGCACTGTGGCGGATGGCCAAGGACTCGAAGGTTCTCGACCTGAACTCGTCCTACAGCTATCTGCTGTGGTGCCGCGACTTCGCCGCCACGTCGGCCGTCGCGCGTGACGAGCGCGGCGAGCCGATGGGCTTCCTCACCGGGTACGTGCGACCGGACAGCCCGCACACCCTGCTGGTGTGGCAGGTGGCCGTGGACGAGGCGCACCGCGGGCGCGGTCTGGCCGCGGCGCTGCTCGACGGTCTGGTCGCGCGGACCGTCGCCGAGCGCGCGGTGACGACGGTGGAGACGACCATCACTCCGGGCAACGCCGCCTCGGAGCGCCTGTTCACGTCCTTCGCCGAGCGGCACGGCGCGCCGCTGGAGCGCGAGGTGCTGTTCGACACGGGCCTGTTCCCCGACGGGCCGCACGACCCGGAGGTCCTGTACCGCATCGGACCGCTGCCCCGCTGAGACGTCCCGCCCGCCCCCCGCAGACTTCACAGACTTCGCAGTTCGCACACTTCGCAGTTCGCACACTTCCCCCACGCACCGAGGAGCGATTCGTCGTGACCATCACCCAGCCCGACCTGAGCGTCTTCGAGACCCTGGAGTCCGAGGTGCGCAGCTACTGCCGCGGCTGGCCGACCGTCTTCGACCGTGCGGTGGGCAGCCGCATGTACGACGAGGACGGCCACGAGTACCTCGACTTCTTCGCCGGAGCGGGGTCACTGAACTACGGGCACAACAACCCCGTCCTGAAACGCGCGCTGATCGACTACCTGGAGCGGGACGGCGTCACGCACGGGCTCGACATGTCGACCACGGCCAAGCGCCGCTTCCTCGAGACCTTCCAGAACCTGCTGCTGCGCCCGCGCGACCTGCCGTACAAGGTCATGTTCCCGGGCCCGACCGGCACCAACGCCGTGGAGTCCGCGCTGAAGCTGGCGCGGAAGGTGAAGGGGCGCGAGGCGATCGTGTCGTTCACCAACGCCTTCCACGGCATGTCGCTGGGCTCGCTGGCCGTCACCGGCAACGCCTTCAAGCGGGCCGGCGCGGGCATCCCGCTGGTGCACGGCACACCGATGCCGTTCGACAACTACTTCGACGGCCAGGTCCCGGACTTCCTGTGGTTCGAGCGGCTCCTGGAGGACCAGGGCTCAGGCCTGAACAAGCCGGCCGCGGTGATCGTGGAGACCGTGCAGGGCGAGGGCGGCATCAACGTGGCCCGGCCCGAGTGGCTGCGCGCGCTGGCCGACCTGTGCGAGCGGCAGGACATGCTGCTGATCGTCGACGACATCCAGATGGGCTGCGGCCGCACCGGCGCGTTCTTCTCCTTCGAGGAGGCGGGCATCACCCCGGACATCGTCACCGTCTCCAAGTCCATCAGCGGCTACGGCCTGCCCATGTCGCTGTGCCTGTTCAAGCCCGAGCTCGACATCTGGGAGCCCGGCGAGCACAACGGCACCTTCCGCGGCAACAACCCCGCGTTCGTCACGGCGACCGCGGCCCTGGAGACGTACTGGGCCGACGGCTCCGCGATGGAGAAGCAGACCCGCACGCGGGGCGAGCAGGTCGAGCAGGCGCTGATCTCCATCACCGAGGAGAACCTGGCCGACGTGAAGGAGTACCGGGGCCGCGGCCTGGTGTGGGGCATGGAGTTCCACGACAAGGCCCGCGCCGGCAAGGTCGCCAAGCGCGCCTTCGAACTCGGGTTGCTCATCGAGACGTCCGGCCCGGAGAGCGAGGTCGTGAAACTGCTTCCCGCGCTCACCATCACGCCCGAGGAACTGGACGAGGGCCTCAGCACGCTGGCCCGCGCCGTCCGCGAGACCGCCTGACCTCACCGGCACCACAGCACCACCCACCTAGGAGGCATCGCAGCACCGTGATTGTCCGTTCGTTCAAGGAGATCGAGGGTACCGACCGGCACGTGAAGGCGGCGTCCGGTACGTGGGAGAGCAAACGCATCGTCCTCGCCAAGGAGAAGGTCGGCTTCTCCCTGCACGAGACGATCCTGTACGCGGGTACGGAGACGTCGATGTGGTACGCGAACCACATCGAGGCCGTGGTCTGCGTCGAGGGCGAGGCCGAGCTGACCGACCACGAGACCGGGCGGAAACACACCATCACGCCCGGCACCATGTACCTCCTGGACGGGCACGAGAGGCACACGCTGCGGGTCAAGGAGGACTTCCGCTGCCTCTGCGTGTTCAACCCGCCCGTGACCGGACGGGAGGACCACGACGAGAACGGCGTCTACCCGCTGCTCACCGAGGAGGTGTGACGTTTCCATGACCGCCACGACCGACACGACCACCACCACCGGTATGCCCGACCTCTACCCCACGCGCGGTACCGCCGAGGTGCTCACCCCGCGGCAGGACCCGGTCGTCTGGGGCGCGCCCGACGCGCCCGGGCCGATCGTGCCGGCCGACCTGCTGTCCTTTGAGCGCGACGGCTTCCTCGCCATCGACCAGCTCATCACGGACGACGAGGTCACCGTCTACCGCGACGAGCTGAACCGGCTGGTGAACGACCCGGACATCCGTGCCGACGAGCGGTCGATCGTCGAGCCGAAGTCCAAGGAGATCCGCTCGGTCTTCGAGGTGCACAAGATCAGCGAGGTCTTCGCCAAGCTGGTCCGTGACGAGCGGGTCGTGGGCCGGGCGCGGCAGATCCTCGGCTCGGACGTCTACGTCCACCAGTCGCGGATCAACGTCAAGCCGGGGTTCGGCGCCAGTGGCTTCTACTGGCACTCGGACTTCGAGACGTGGCACGCCGAGGACGGTCTGCCGCGGATGCGCACGGTGTCGGTCTCGATCGCGCTGACCGAGAACCACGACACCAACGGCGGGCTCATGATCATGCCGGGGTCGCACAAGACGTTCCTCGGGTGCGCGGGGGCCACGCCGAAGGACAACTACAAGAAGTCGCTGCAGATGCAGGACGCGGGCACGCCCTCGGACGAGGCGCTGACCCGGTTCGCCACCGAGCACGGCATCAAGTTGTTCACGGGCAGGGCCGGTTCGGCGACGTGGTTCGACTGCAACTGCATGCACGGCTCCGGCGACAACATCACGCCGTTCCCGCGCAGCAACGTGTTCATCGTGTTCAACAGCGTGGAGAACACGGCGGTGGAACCGTTCGCGGCACCGGTGCGGCGGCCGGAGTTCATCGGGGCGCGGGACTTCACGCCGGTGAAGTGAGCGCGTGAACAAGCTGCCGGGTGGGGCCTCCTCGTGTGGGACGGGAGACCCCACCCGGTTTTTTCACGCCCTCATGCCGTCACGCCCTCATGCCGTCACGCCCTCATGCCTTGAGGGCGTCCAGCAGCCGGTCGACGTCCGCCGCCGTGTTGTAGAGGTGGAACGCGGCCCGCAGGTTCCCCGCCCGGTCGGACACCTGGATGCCCGCCTCGCTCAGCTCCCGCTGCCGGTGGCCGAGCCCGGGCACGGACACGATCGCCGAGCCCGGCGCGGGCACCGGCTCGTGTCCCAGCTCGGCGAGCCCGGTCCGGAAGCGGTCCGCCAGCGCGACGTCGTGGGCGTGCACCGCGTCGACGCCGATCTCCTCGAGGAGTTCCAGGGAGGCCCGCAGCCCGGCGTGGCTGAACAGGGACGGACTGATGTCGAACCGCCGCGCGGAGTGGGCGTGTTCCTGCACCGGGCCGTAGCAGCTGTCCCAGGGCAGCTCGCCGGCGACCCAGCCGGCGAGCAGCGGCGTGAGCCCGCCGAAGTCCCGGGGGGCGACGAAGAACGCGGCGCCGTGCGGCCCGAGGAGCCATTTGAAGCCGACGGAGGCGAGGAAGTCGTCGGCGTCTCCGTCCATCGGCAGCCAGCCGGCGGACTGGGAGACGTCGACGTACGTGCGCGCCCCGTGCGTCCGGGCCGCGTCGCGCACCGCGGGCAGGTCCGCGAGCCGGCCGTCGGCGGACTGGGCGCTGCTGACCGCGACCAGCGCGGTGCCGGGCCGGACGGACTCGGCGAGCCGTTCCAGGGGCACGGCCCGCACCTTGAGGTCGCCGCGCTCGTGGAACGGGTTGACCAGGGAGGCGAAGTCGCCCTCGGCGGTGAGGACTTCGGCCCCGGCGGGCAGGGAGGCGGCGATCAGGGCGCCGTACTCGGCGACCGAGGCCCCGGTCGCGACCCGCTCGGCGGGCACACCGGCGAGCCGGGCGAAGGAGGCGCGGGCCGCCTCCACGTCCTCGTGCAGGGGACCCAGGGGCGTGCCGTCGGCCCGCATCCGCACCGCCTGCTGCACGGCGGTGACGGTACGGGCGGGCAGGAGCCCGTTGCTCGCGGTGTTGAGGTAGGTGTGCTTCGGGGCGAACTCGGCACGGACGAGGTTGTCGAAGGTCTCCATGGGACCACTCTGCGTCCCCTCGATGTCCCCGTCCATTGCCGATTTCTGCGTGATGTCGCCAAGAATCGCTTATGGATGCGCCCTGAGCTGGGTGTTTCAGCGCTGGGGCACCGCACAGCCGTCCGGGCCGCAGGCGCCGTCGGTGTCCGCGCCGTCGACGGTCTCCAGGGGCGCGCGGTCGCCGTAGGCCTGGGCGAGGGCCCGGGTGAAGACCTCCGCGGGCTGGGCGCCGGAGACGCCGTACTTGCGGTCGAGGACGAAGAACGGCACCCCGCCGGCGCCGAGCTGCGCGGCCTCCCGCTCGTCGGCGCGGACGTCGTCGGCGTACGCGCGGGGGTCGGCGAGCACCGCCCGTGCGGCCTGCTCCTCCAGGCCGGCGGCGACGGCGAGTTCCACCAGACGCTCGTCGTCGTTGAAGACGGAGCGCTCGTCGGCGAAGTTGGCCCGGTACAGCAGGTCGAGCAGCCGCTCCTGGCGGCCCTGTTCCTTGGCGAAGTGGAGCAGGCGGTGCATGTCGAAGGTGCTGCCGTGGTCGCGGCCGCGGGTGCGGTAGTCGAGCCCCTCGGCGGCGGCCTGGGCGCCCAGGTTGTCCTCACCGGCCTCGGCCTGCGCGGGGCTCATCCCGTACTTCCTGGTGAGCATGTCGATCACGGGCTGGACGTCGTCCTTGGCGCGCCCCGGGTCCAGCTCGAAGGAGCGGTGCACCACCTCGACCTCGTCGCCGTGCGGGAACTCCCGCAGCGCCTTGTCGAAGCGGGCCTTGCCCACGTAGCACCAGGGGCAGGCGATGTCGCTCCAGATCTCGACGCGCATGACTTCGGCTCTCTCCAGCTCTCGGGGTACGGAGGCTCCCTCCGCCGGGTATGTGAACGTTCAAGCAGGGCGTTTCATTCCCGGGGCAGGGCGAACCGCATCCGCAGGTGGTGGTCCCCCGGCTCCGCCGGTTCGGGCACCCAGCCGTGCCGCCGGTAGAAGTCCTGCGCCCGCCGGTTGTCCACGTGCACGTCGAGCACGGCGGTGCGCCTGCGGTCGGCCTGCCACTCCTCGACGCAGGCGGCGTGCAGGGCGCTGCCGACGCCCCGGCGCCAGTGGTCCGGGTCGACGTGGAACTGGAAGAGCTTCACCGCGTCCGACGGGGCGCCCTCGGGGGTGCGGAAGGACGCCAGGCCCGCGATGCGCCCCTCCTCCACGACGCACAGCACCCGCCCGTCCGGCCGGGTGAGGGCGCTGCGCCAGGCGGCGTGCCAGTCGGTGCCGTCCTGCGGCACCCCGCCGGGGTAGTACGTCGCCCGGGCCCGGGCGTGCAGCGCGACGACGTGCTCCACCTCGGCGGGCAGCACCGTACGGATCACGCGGCCGGAGGTCACTCTGTCCCTGATCATGGAACGGAGGACGATATCCGGCCGGGAGGCGGTTCCGCGCCCGGGTTCAGCTGCCGTCCCGCAGGTCGGCCGGCCAGTGCGGCCTGAACTCGATGTGGTCGTAGGTCACCACGCAGCCCTCCCCCATCGGCGACTGCGTCATGAACCCGACCAGGGCCGCGCCCGTCTCCTTCTCGTCGCCCAGGGTGAACAGGCGGACGAAGGTCCAGCGCTCCCCGTCGCGTGAGGCGTGGAAGGCGAACGCCCGGCCGGTGCGGCTCACCCGGAGCCAGACGGAACTGCCGTCCACCGTGAAGGAGTTGGCGTCGTCCGAGTGGCCGCGGGTGACGACCGTGCAGACGGTGGGGACGTCCGGGGAGTACTCCAGGCAGAGCTTGGCCCAGGCCCGCTCGCCCACGTGGACGTAGAGCACCCCCGCGTCGAAGGCCGCCGCGAACCCGACCGTGACCCTGGCGATCAGCTGGAAGTCCCCTTCGGGCGCCCCCAGCAGCCGCGGCGCGTCGGAGGCCGGGTCCAGCCCCTCCCCGGTGGGCGGCACGAACCGGTCCTGCCGCGCCCCGGCCCAGCCGGTGAGCACGCCGTCCTCGTAGGACCAGTGCGCCTCGGGCCCGTAGGAGCGCAGCGGGAACGGCAGTTCGGGAAGTTCGAGATCCATTCGGCCCACTCTTCCAGACGCGCCCTTCAGGGGCGCGGGGAACCGCGCGGACGGCCACGACGTACCGGCAGCCCGCGATCCACCCGCGCCCCCGCGGCGCTCAGCGCTCGAGCCGCCCGTTGAACCGCCGCGGCAGCCCCAGCGGGTTCTCGTCCCGCAGCTCCGCCGGGAGCAACGCCTCCGGGGCGTTCTGATACACCACCGGCCGCAGCCACCGCTCGATCGCCGTGCCGCCCACCGACGTGGATGTCGACGTCGTCGCCGGGTACGGCCCACCGTGGTGCTGCGCGGGCGCGACCGCGACCCCCGTCGGCCAGCCGTTGACGAGCACCCGCCCGGCCAGCGGCGTCAGTTCCCGCAGCAGCTCGGCGCCACGGCCCTGGCCCGCGGCCTCCTCCTCGGACAGCTGCACCGTCGCGGTCAGGTTGCCCGGCAGCCGCGACAGCACGGCCTTGACCTCGGCCTCGTCCTCGTAGCGGGCCACCACGGTGACCGGCCCGAAGCACTCCTCCAGGAGCAGGTCGTGCTCGCCCTCCTGGGCCAGCCTGCTCGCGGGGACCGTGAGGAAGCCCGCGCTGACGGTGTGCTCGCCGCCCGCGCCGGGCGTGACCGGCGACTCGACGTCGGGCAGTTCGGCCCGCTCGGCGACACCGGCGACGAAGTTGTCGCGCATGCGGTGGTCGAGCAGGACCCCGGCCTCGGTGTCGCTGACGGCGTCGGTCAGCGACTTGAGCAGGGCGTCGCCGGCGGCGCCGGAGGGCGCGAGGACGAGGCCCGGCTTCACACAGAACTGGCCGACGCCCAGCGTCATCGAGCCGGCGAGGCCCGAGCCGATGGCCTCGGCGCGCTCGGCGGCCGCGGCCTCGGTGACGACGACCGGGTTCAGCGAGCCCAGCTCACCGTGGAACGGGATCGGCACGGGGCGGGCGGCCGCCGCGTCGAACAGGGCCCGGCCGCCGCGCACGGACCCGGTGAAGCCGGCCGCCGCGACCAGCGGGTGCTTGATCAGCTCGACGCCGGCCTCGAAGCCGTGGACCAGGCCCACGACGCCCTCGGGGATGTCGTGCCGGGCGGCGGCGCGGCGCAGCACCTTGGCGACGTACTCGGACAGGGCCGGGTGGTCCGGGTGGGCCTTGACCACCACGGGGCAGCCGGCCGCGAGGGCGCTCGCGGTGTCGCCGCCGGCGACGGAGAAGGCGAAGGGGAAGTTCGAGGCCGAGTAGACGGCGACGACGCCGAGGGGGACCTTGTAGCGGCGCAGGTCCGGGATCGGCGGGGTGGCGGTGTCGTCGGGGTGGTTGATGACGACGTCGAGGAAGGCGCCCTCGTCGACGATGTCGGCGAAGGCCCGCAGCTGGTAGCAGGTGCGGGCGAGTTCGCCGGTCAGCCGGACCGGGCCGAGCGCGGTCTCCGCGTCGGCGGTCTCGACGAGTCCGTCCTTGGCCGCCTGCAGCTCCTCGGCGGCGCTGCGCAGGAAGGCCGCGCGGACGGTACGGTCCGCGAGCGAGCCGCGCGCCTCGTGCGCGGCACGGACGGCGGCGTCCACCTCCTGGGCTGTGGCCTCCACCGCAACCTGCTCGCGCTGCTTCCCGGTTCGGGGATCGACACTCCAGACTGGTGCTGCTGCCACCGCGGGTCCCTCCACACATGTAATGCCGCAGTACTGGGTCATCCACCAGGGGCGTTCGATATACTGAACGCTGTCTCCGATGATGAATATGCTTCGGAGACTATTTCCCGTCGAACGAAGGGGTCAAGGGCGATGTCGGCTGGCGAGACGGGCGGCGGGGCGCAGGTCAAGTCCGCGGTACGCACGGTTGAACTGCTCGAATACTTCGCCGGGCGTCCCGGTATGCACTCGCTCGCGGCGGTCCAGGAGGCCGTCGGCTACCCCAAGTCCAGCCTCTACATGCTGCTGCGCACGCTCGTCGAGCTGGGCTGGGTGGAGACGGACGCCACGGGCACCCGCTACGGCATCGGGGTGCGGGCCCTGCTGGTGGGCACGTCGTACATCGACGGTGACGAGGTCGTCGCCGCGGCCCGCCCGACCCTGGACCGGCTCTCGGACGACACCACGGAGACCATCCACCTCGCCCGCCTCGACGGCACCAACGTCGTCTACCTCGCCACCCGCCAGTCGCAGCACTACCTGCGCCCCTTCACCCGGGTCGGCCGCCGGCTGCCCGCGCACTCCACGTCCCTCGGCAAGGCGCTGCTGAGCACGTACTCCGACGAGCAGGTCCGCAAGATGCTCCCGGAGACGCTGCCCGCGCTGACCGAGAACACGATCACCGACCGGGAGAAGCTCATCGAGGAGCTGCACCAGGTGCGCGAGCAGGGCTTCGCCGTGGACCGCGAGGAGAACACGCTGGGGCTGCGCTGCTTCGGCGTGGCGATCCCCTACCGGACCCCGGCGCGGGACGCGATCAGCTGCTCGGTGCCCGTGGCCCGGCTGACGCCGGCGCACGAGCAGCTGGTGAAGGACGCGCTGTTCGACGCCCGGGACCGGCTGACCCTGGCCACCCGTAGGCTCTGAGGCATGAACGTCGAGCTGCGCGCGGTCCACGACAGCGACCTGCCGGTCTTCTTCCGGCAGCTGAACGACCCCGAGTCGCTCCACATGGCGGCCTTCACCCCGGCGGATCCGTCGGACCGGGACGCCTTCGACGCCCACTGGGCCCGGATCCGTTCCTCCTCGGACGTGGTGCGCACGGTGCTGGCCGACGGTGACGTGGTGGGCAGCGCGGCGGTGTACGGGGTGCCGGGCGAGCGCGAGGTGACGTACTGGATCGACCGCGCGTACTGGGGCAAGGGCCTGGCGACGGCCGCCCTGCGGGCGCTGCTGACGGAGGTGCCCGAGCGTCCGCTGTACGCCCGGGCGGCCGCGGACAACGCGGGATCGCTGCGGGTGCTGGAGAAGTGCGGGTTCCGCGCGGTGGCCTCGGTCAGCGGCTACGCGCAGGCGCGGGGCGCCGAGACCGACGAGACGGTGCTGGTCCTGGAGGGCTGAGCCGGGCGGGAGGGTCTCCCCCGTGCGGCGGAGACGGATCGTCGGCGCGCAGGAGGTGGCCGCGGGCTTCGCCACGGCAGCCTGGGCGCATGACGCAGTCGCTCCCTCCCCGCACCACTGCCGGTCCCGGTCGCACCCGGCGGATCCTCCGTGCCGTCGCCGTCGTCTCCTGCCTGCCCTACCTCGGGCTCAAGGCCGCCTGGATCGCCGGGAGTCACCTCGGGATCCCCGCGGGCAGCGCGCTGCTGGACGACCGCCTCACCATGGCTGTGATCAACACCCTCTCCGTGCTGCTGGACAGCGCGGTGATCGTGCTGGCGCTGGTGCTGACCCGGCCGTGGGGGCTCAGGGTGCCCGCGTGGCTGCTCGCGTTCCCGGTCTGGGTCGCCACCGGGCTGCTCGCGCCGATCATGGCGGGCTTCCCGGCACAGCTGGCCGTGCGGGCGTTCGGCGGCGGCGGCGGTGCGCGGCCGGCGGGGCGGGAGCCCTTCCTGGCGGAGTGGGTGTTCGCCGTCGTGTACGCGGGGTTCCTCCTCCAGGGCCTCGCCCTGGGCGGGCTGTTCGCGCTCCACGCACGGGACCGCTGGGGGCGGCTGTGGCGCGGGCGGGTGTGGGAGCTGCCCGTCGGCGACCTCAAACCGGCCCATCGCGCCCTCGCCGTCGCCGCCACCGTCGCCGCCCTGCCGCCGCTCACCCTGCACCTGCTGTGGGCCTGCGGCGGCACCGCCGGGCTCGGCGCCGGGCGGGCCGCCGGCCGCACCGGTGACTTCCACGTCCTGGAGGCCGTCTTCGCGTGCTTCCTGCTGGCGGCCGTCGCCGGAGCGCTGTCGCTGGCCTTCCGGCGCGGCCGGGCCCTGCCCGTGGCCGTGCCGCTGGGCCTCGCCTGGGTCGGTTCCGGGGCCGTGGCCTGTTGGGGCGGCTGGCTCTCGCTCGCCTCCCTCGGAGGTGTCAAGGACGTCGCGGACCGGCCGACGCCGCTGATGAGCCTCGCCTACGCTGGGCAGATGCTCTCCGGCTTCCTCGTCGCGGCCCTCGGCGCCTACTTCTTCGCGGAGCGTGCGGCCGGGTCCGCGCGGCGGACGGCGTGAAGGGTGCCGCCCGGTTCCTGTTCGGCCGGCGGGCGCGGCTGCGCTGGGTGCATCTGATCCTCGGCGGCGCGCTCGCCATGCCCTACGTCCTGGTCGGGGAGGCGGTCATCGGCCCGGTCACCGGATCGCGGAACGTCTTCGGGTCCTTCCCGCTCCAGCTCGCCTCGTTCGGTGTGGGACTGCCGATCGCCGCCGTCACGTCCCTGTTCCCGCTGACCCGGCCGCTGGAGGCCGCCGCCGTGCGCTGGCTGTGCGGGGTCGACGCGGAGCGGCTCGCCCTCGAACCGGCCCGCACGCGCGGTGAGAAGGGGCGCACGGCGGCCTGGTTCACGCTGCACCTAGGCGTCGGCGGGATCATCGCGGGGATGTCGCTGGCCCTGCCGCCGTTCGCCGCCGTGCTGATCGCGCTGCCGGTCTTCGCGGGACTGCGCGGTACCCGGCTCGGGCTGCCCCAGGTCCTCGACCACACCTGGGCGCTGGCCCTCGCTCCGGTCGTGGGCCTGGTCTCGCTCGCGGCTCTGGCGGGCTGCGCGGCCGGCTGCGGCGCCCTGCTGGCCCACTGGGCGCCGAGGCTGCTGGGGCCCACGCCGCAGGACCGGCTGGCCGCCGCCGAGGCACGCGCCGCCGACCTCGCCGTGCGCAACCGGCTGGCGCGGGAGCTGCACGACTCCGTCGGGCACGCGCTGAGCGCGGTCACCCTGCAGGCGGGCGCGGCCCGCCGGGTCCTGGACTCCGACCCGGAGTTCGTGCGCGAGGCCCTCGCCGCGATCGAGGACACGACCCGGCGCACGGTGGGCGAACTCGACGCCGTGCTGGGCGTGTTGCGCGAGGGCGACGGTCCGGGCACAGCCCTGGCGCCCACCCTCGCCGCCGACCTGGACGGCCTGCTGGCCCGGACCCGGGCGGGCGGGCAGCGCGTGTCCGCCACGGTCGCCGCCGACGTCGGGGCGCTGCCCCCGCTCGTGTCCCGCGAGGCCTACCGCATCGTGCAGGAGGGGCTGAGCAACGCCCTCAGGCACGCCGGTGAGGGGGTCGCCGTGGACGTGCGGATCGGGGTGGCGGACGGGGAACTGACGATCACCGTGGAGAACCCGGTGACCGGGCCGGTGTCCTCCCGGCCCGGCGGCGGCCACGGCCTGCGGGGCATCGCGGACCGGGTCAGGCTGCTGGGCGGCACGATGACGGCGGGAACCACCGGACCGGCCCGGGAGGTCTTCCGTCTGCACGTACGCCTGCCGCTGAAGGGACCCGCATGAGCCGCCCGAGCCCGATCCGCGTCGTCCTGGCCGACGATGAGCGCATGGTCCGCACCGCGCTGCGCGCCATCCTCTCGGCCGAGCCCGACCTGGAGGTGGCGGGCGAGGCGGCCACCGGCGCGGAGGCCGTCTCCCTCGTGCGGGACCTGCGTCCGGACGTCGTCCTCATGGACGTCCGGATGCCGGGCATCGACGGCATCCGCGCCACCGAGCAGATCCTGGCCACCCTGGCCGAGCCGCCCCGGATCGTCGTCGTGACGACGTTCGAGAACGACTCCTACGTGTACGACGCGCTGCGCGCCGGGGCCGCCGGGTTCCTGCTGAAGCGGGCCGACGCCGACGCGCTCGTGCAGGCGGTCCGGCTGGTGGCGCGCAGCGACAGCCTGCTCTTCCCGGCGGCCGTGCGCACCCTGGCCACCGAGCACGCCCGCGCGCACCCGGCCCCGCCCACGTGGGTGGCGAAGCTCACGGCGCGCGAGGGGGAGGTGCTGCGGCACCTGGCGCGGGGCCTGACCAACGCGGAGATCGCGCGCCGGCTTCGGGTCGGCCCGGCCACGGTGAAGTCGCACGTCGCGGCGGTCCTGGCCAAGACGGGCACCCGGGACCGGACGCAGGCGGTGATCGCGGCGTACGAGGCGGGCTTCCTGAACGGCGGATGAGAAAAGGGGGCGGGCGGAGGTGAACCCGGACGGACGGGAACGATCCGCCCCGCGCGACTCGTCTTCCAGTTCGGTATGAACAAGACGATCAGGCGCGCATCGGTCTTCACACTGCTGCTGGTGTTGGCCCTGCTGGTCAGGGCGACCTGGGTGCAGTTCTACGAGGGCCGGGCGCTGGCAGACGACAAGGACAACCGGCGGAACGCGATTCTGACGTACTCGGCGCCGCTCGGGAACATCATCGTGGGCGGCCGGTCGGTCACCGGCTCGGCCCCGACGAAGACGGGCGACCTCAGGTACAAACGCACGTACACGGACGGCCCGCTGTACGCGGCGGTGACGGGATACGCGTCGCAGGCCTACGCGCCGACCCAGCTGGAGGGCATCTACACCGACCTGCTCAACGGCACGGACAGCCGTCTGAAGTCGGTGCTGGACACGCTCACCAACCAGCGGGCCGACCCGGGCAACGTGGTGACGACGATCGACCCGGACGTGCAGAAGGCGGCGTACGACGCGCTCGGCGACAAGAAGGGCGGGGCCGTCGCCCTCGACCCGCGGACCGGGAGGATCCTGGCGGTCGTGTCGACGCCGTCCTACGATCCCTCGTCGCTGACCGACGCCAACACGGCGGGGGCGGCCTGGAAGAAGCTCACCGGGGATCCGGACAAGCCGCTGACCAACCGCGCGCTGCGGCAGCCACTGCCGCCCGGTTCGACGTTCAAGCTGGTCGTGGCCGCTGCGGCGCTGGAGGACGGGCTGTACTCGTCGGTCGACGAGCGCACCGACAGCCCGGACCCGTACACCCTGCCGGGCACCACCCGGCAGCTGACCAACGAGAACCCGAACGCGCCCTGCACCAACGCCACGATCCGCACGGCGCTGGAGTACTCGTGCAACAACGTCTTCGCGAAGATGGCCGTGAAGCTCGGCGAGGACAAGGTCAGGGCGATGGCCGAGAGGTTCGGCTTCAACGACGACGAGCAGGACGTGCCGGTCCGGGCCTACACGAGCGTGTACCCCTCCGACATGTACCCGTCGGAGACGGCCCTGACGGGCATCGGCCAGTTCGACGTCACCGCCACGCCCCTGCAGATGGCCATGGTGTCGGCGGCCATCGCCAACGGCGGCAAGCTGGTCGCGCCGCACCTGGTTTCGCAGATCACCGGCAGCGGCGGTGACGTGCTGCAGGACTACGACGACCAGGCGGGTGCAAAGGAGATCGTCTCCGCCTCGACCGCCGAGCAGCTGCAGTCGGCGATGCGGACGGTCGTGGAGACGGGCACGGGCACGAACGCGCGGGTCCCGGGCGCGACGGTGGGCGGCAAGACGGGCACGGCGCAGCACGGCGAGAACAACAGCCAGGTGCCGTACGCCTGGTTCACCTCGTACGGGAAGTCCGACGCGTCGGGCAAGGAGGTCGCCGTGGCGGTGGTCGTGGAGCAGTCGGACGCGGCCCGCTCGGAGGTCAGCGGCAACGGGCTCGCGGCGCCGGTCGCGAAGGCGATGATGGAAGCGGCGCTGAAGGACTGAACCCCGGCCGGGCGAAAGGCGTCTGTACGAGCGAAGGGCCGCCCCCTTCCCCCCGGGGGCGGCCCTTCGCCGTTGCTTCGCCTGCTTCGCCTACTTCGCTCCCAGAAGCTGCTCGATCGGATCGATCGCGAAGTACACGAGGAACAGCGCCGAGGTCGCCCACAGCAGCCAGTGCACCTCCCTGGCCTTGCCGAGGACGGTCTTGATGACGACGTAGGCGAGGAAGCCGGCGCCGATGCCGTTGGTGATGGAGTAGGTGAACGGCATCACGGCGATGGTGAGGAACGCGGGGACCGCGATGTCGTAGCGGTCCCAGTCGATGTGCTTGACCTGGGTCATCATCAGGAAGCCGACCGCGACCAGGGCGGGGGCGGCCGCCTGCAGCGGGACGATGGTCAGCAGCGGCGTCAGGAACAGGGCGAGGGCGAACAGGCCGCCGGTGACCAGGTTGGAGAAGCCGGTGCGCGCGCCCTCGCCGACACCGGCAGCGGACTCGATGTAGGAGGTCGCGGAGGAGGCGGAGGCGGCTCCGCCCGCGACGGCCGCGGCGCCGTCGATCAGCAGCACCCGGCCGAGGTTCGGGACCTTGCCCTCCTCGTCGAGCAGGCCCGCCTCGGCGCTGATGCCGACGACCGTGCCCATGGTGTCGAAGAAGTCGGACAGGATCAGCGTGAAGACCAGCAGGACGACGGTGACGACGCCGACGCCGGGAGCGCTGAAGGCGCCGAACAGGTCGAAGTCGCCGAGGAGTCCGAAGTCGGGCGCGTCGACGATCCGGTCGGGCCAGGACGGTGTGGTCAGGCCCCAGGACTTGATGTCGGCCGTGGCGTTGATCACTATGGCCACGGCCGTCATGGTGACGATGCTGATCAGGATGGCGCCCTTGACCTTGCGGGCGAGCAGGGCGACCGTCAGCAGCACGCCGAGGCAGAAGACGAGGATCGGCCAGCCGGTGAGGGTGCCGGTGCCGCCCAGCTGCACGGGCACGGTGGTGTTGGCGGCGTCCGGGATGCGGCTGACGAACCCGGCGTCGACGAAGCCGATGAAGGCGATGAACAGGCCGATGCCGACGCTGATCGCCTGCTTCAGCGGCTGGGGGATGGCGTGCATGACGGCCTCGCGCAACCCGGTCACCACCAGCAGGCAGATCAGCAGGCCTTCGAGGACGATCAGGCCCATCGCGTCGTCCCAGCTCATCAGCGGGGCGATCTGGAAGGCGAGCACGGCGTTCAGGCCGAGTCCGGCGGCCAGCGCGAGGGGGAGGTTGCCGGCGACGCCCATGATGATCGTCATGACGGCGGCCACCAGGGCGGTGGCGGTGGTGAGTTGGACGGCGTCCAGCTGGTGCCCGGATATGTCCTTCGCGCTGCCCAGGATGATGGGATTCAGGACGAGGATGTAGGCCATCGTGAAGAAGGTGGCGAAGCCGCCGCGTATCTCCCGGCCGAGGGTGGAGCCCCGCTCGGAGATCCGGAAGAACCGGTCGACGCTGTGGGCCGGGGGCGGGCCGGCGGCCGGCCGGTCGGTGACCTGCTGCGGTTCGGACATCGTGCGTGCTCCTCGGTGCCGGGTGATCTGTGTGCGGATGCTGGCCGGATTGTGCCCGTGCTGAACCCGGTTCGGGTTTTCTCCGTGTTACGGAATCAGAGTTCGGCCCGCCACACGCCGTTCGAAGCTCCGTACGAACCATCCCGGGATCGCTGCTACGCTTCCGGATCTCGTCCGGTCCCCTCCGGATGACCACATGTCATCTACATGACACTCACAGGGCGCCCCCGTCCGGGAGTGCCCGCGCCGCTGCGAGGAGAGGTCGCCCGTGGGCACAGTCGTCGACGACGCCGCCTCCGTGGAGTTCCACGCCTTCTTCGAGCGCCACTACGCCGAACTGTCCCGGCTGGCCTTCCTGCTGACGGGCGAACCGGACACCGCCGACGACCTGGCGGCGGACGCGTTGCTGGCGCTGTGGCACCGCTGGGACCGGGTGCGCGCGGCCGACCATCCGGCGGCGTACGCGCGCGGGGTGGTGGCCAACCTGGCCCGTACCCGCATCCGCAGCGCGGTGCGCGAACGGCGGCGCGTCGCGCTGTTCTGGTCGCAGCGCGAGGAGCGGACCGAGAACCCCGACGTCGCGGGCGTCGTCGACGTCCGGGAGGCCCTGCGCAGGCTGCCGTTCCGCAAACGGGCCTGTGTGGTGCTGCGGCACGCCTTCGACCTCTCGGAGAAGGACACCGCGCTCGCCCTCGGCGTCTCGGTGGGTACGGTGAAGAGCCAGACCTCGAAGGGGATGGCCGAACTCCAGCGGCTGCTGGGTACGCAGGGGGTGCCGCAGCGGATGCACGCGGCGCTGGGCGCTCCCCGCTGCTCACCCGCCGTGGAAGGCTTGCGCACCGGTGAGGGCGGAGGAAGGGACCGATGACGATGCGGCGGGACGTGCACGAGGAGCTGCGCGCCCGGCTGCACGAGGCGGCCGGGAGCCACGAGCCGGACCGGGAGCGGATCCTGGCCCGGATCGAGCGCGGGATGACCGGTCCGGCCGCTTCCGGCCATCGGGCGACGCGTCCGCCGGTGGTCGGCTGGCTGCGGGTGGCGGGCGCGACGGCCGCGGTGGCGGGGGTGCTGGCGGTGGGCGGGTACGCGGTCGCGTCCGCGGTGAAGGAGGAGGCCGCCCCAGAGCAGCGGGAGGTGGCGACGTCACCGACGCCCACCCCGTCGCCGCGGGCGACGAGCCGGGCGCCCGCACCGCCGGTGGACCCCGCGCCGAGCAGCTCGCCCGAGGAGCGGCGGCCGAGCCCGCCGCCCTCGCGCCCGCCGAGCCCTTCCGCCCCGCAGCGGACGCCGGCCGCGACCGAGGACGGGCCGGTGTGGTCGGACGGCTCGGTCGACCCGCACAGCAACGACTTCTGGGCGCAGAGCAATGTCACCCTCAAGAACCGCGAGCAACTGACCGCGCTGACCGTGCGGTTGCGGATCGCGCAGACCGGCGGTGTCTCCGAGACGGGCGCCTGGCGCACCCTGCCCGAGGGCGACTTCACGCTCACGGTCGCCGAGGAGGACGGCTTCCTCGTCTACACCTGGACGCTCAGGGAGGGCCGTACGGTCCCGGCGGGCGAGTGGGTGTTCGCCGGGCAGTACGACCACGACCGCGGGGGCCGGGACGCGGGCGCGGACCGCTACTCGGTGACGGCTGCGACCGGTTCCCGGCAGCTGTCGGTCGGCGGTGGTTTCGCCGCCGTGGGCGGCGGCGAGGGCGACTCGTGAAAAAAACCGGAAGACGCGGCAACCCTTTCCTCACCGGTGGCGACCACTTCGCGCAAGAGTCACCACCCATCTGAGGAATCGGTACATGACTGCACCAGCAGAACAGCGCGTCCGCCACCGCCGCCGGGTCACCAAGCGGCGGGCGGTGATCGCCGGGGTGTCGGCGTTGGGCATCACCGGAGCGGCGGTCATCACGACGTCGATGCTGTCGACGGCGGGCGCCGCGTCCTCCTGGCCCACGGACAAGGGCAAGACGCCCGTGTCGAAGACCATCGCGGTCTCCGGTGTCCGCGACGGCGGGATGAAGATGTTCTACGGCACCGGCGCGCTCGGCGGCGACAGCCAGGACGAGGGCCAGGACCCCCTCTTCGAGCTCGCCGACGGCGCGGTGCTGAAGAACGTCATCATCGGCACCCCGGCCGCCGACGGCGTGCACTGCAAGGGCAGTTGCACGCTGCAGAACGTGTGGTGGACGGACGTCGGCGAGGACGCGGCCAGCTTCAAGGGCAAGTCCTCCTCGGCGGTGTACAAGGTGATCGGCGGCGGTGCGAGGAACGCCGACGACAAGGTGCTGCAGTTCAACGGCGCCGGCACGCTGAGCGTCTCGGGCTTCCAGGTGCAGGACGCCGGCAAGCTGGTCCGCTCCTGCGGCAACTGCAAGACGCAGTACAAGCGCACGATCGTGCTGGACGACATCGACGTGACGGCGCCGATGAACTCGATCGTCGGGGTGAACGCCAACTACGGTGACACGGCCACGCTGTCGCGGATCCGCATCCACGGCGACAGCAAGAAGAAGATCAAGACCTGTGTGCGCTTCGAGGGCAACAACACGGGCAAGGAGCCCACGGAGCTGAAGCCGGCCGGCCCGGACGGCAAGACCTGCAAGTTCAAGGCCTCGGACATCAGTTACCAGTAGGGCCTGCCCCCGCCCTGTGACTCCGGCCGGCCCCGGTCCCCCCTTGGGCCCGGCCGGACGCCGGGTGCCCGGCCCCCCAGCCGGACCACCGGCACCACGACCCTCCGGAGCCCCCCTCCGGACGGTCGGACGGCACCGGCCGAGCCCCCCTCGGCCGGTTCGCGGGACGCCCCCGCCGGTTCGCACCCGGCGGGGGCGTCGTCGTGTGCGCGTGCGCGGCGCCCGGACGGCGCCCGGCACGTTTCGAAAGTTTCCGGACCACCGGCCTCCCGCACACCCGTTGACGCACCGCTCCCGTCCGGTGACACTCCGAGGGCCGCCATCCAACAGAATCCCCCAGACTCCGACAGGAAGTGTCATGCGCCCCCGCATCGCCCGCACGCTCCTGCTTCCGTTCCTCGCCCTGGCCGGCCTCCTGCTGACCCTTCTGACAGCCCCGCACAGCACCGCGGACCCCGGAGCCCCACCCGTGAAGCAGCCCGAGTACGCCGGCTACCTCTTCGCCTACTTCACGGGCGAGGGCACCGCCGACGGCGAGCAGATCCGCTACGCCCTCAGCCGGGGCAACGATCCGCTGCACTGGCGCGAACTGAACGCCGGCAAGCCGGTCCTGACCTCCACGACCGGCGAGAAGGGCCTGCGCGACCCGTTCGTCATCCGCTCCCCGGAGGGCGACAAGTTCTACCTGATCGCCACCGACCTGCGGATGTACCGCAACTCCAGCGGCAGCTGGGACCAGGTGCAGCGGCACGGCAGCAAGTCGATCATGGTGTGGGAGTCCACCGACCTGGTCCACTGGACCGACCAGCGCCTGGTGCGGGTCTCCCCGGACAACGCGGGCAACACCTGGGCACCGGAGGCCTACTGGGACGACGAGCTCGGCTCCTACGTCGTCTTCTGGGCGTCGAAGCTGTACGCCGACGACGACCCGGAGCACAGGGGCGACACGTACAACAAGATGCTGTACGCGACGACGAAGGACTTCCGCACCTTCAGCGAGCCGGAGATCTGGAACGACCCGGGTTACTCGGTGATCGACTCCACGGTCGTGAAGTACGGGGACGAGTACTACCGCTACACCAAGGACGAGCGGGACCCCGGCTCCGCCGGTCCCTGCTCGAAGTTCATCACCGGCGAGAAGTCGGCCTCGCTGACGTCGACGAGGTACGACTTCGTGGCGGACTGCATCGGCAAGGGCGCGATGGACCGCGGTGAGGGGCCGACGGTGTTCAAGTCGAACACCGAGAAGAAGTGGTACCTGTTCATCGACGAGTACGGCGGCCGCGGCTACCTCCCCTTCGAGACCACCGACCTCGCCTCCGGCCGGTGGACCCCGTCGACGGACTACCAGCTCCCGGCGAGCCCCCGGCACGGCACGGTCCTGCCGGTCACGCAGGAGGAGTACGACCGTCTGCTGGCCGCGTACCCGGCCACGCCCACCTCGGTGGTGGACGCGACGGCCGGGCACCAGAAGGGGTACGCGATCGTCACGGACAGCGCCTCCAAGGTGGTGCTGCCGATGGAGCCGGGCGCCGACCTGCGGCGTCTCGCCCCCAAGCTGTGGGTCGGCGAGGGCGCCACGCTGAGCCCGGAGCCGGGCACCCGCCGCGACTTCCGCAGGCCGCGGACGTACACGGTCACGGCCGCCGACGGCACCAAACGGACCTGGACGGTCGAGGCGGTCCGCACCCGCAGCCCGCTGCTGCCCGGCCTGAACGCCGACCCCGACGTGCACCACCTGAACGGCCGCTACTGGATCTACCCCACGACCGACGGCTTCCAGGGCTGGAGCGGCACGAAGTTCAAGGCGTACTCGTCGAAGGACCTGGTCCACTGGAAGGACCACGGTGTCATCCTCGACCTCGGGCCGGACGTGAGCTGGGCCGACAAGTACGCCTGGGCGCCCGCGATCGCCGAGCGGAACGGCACGTACTACTTCTACTTCTGCGCCGAGCAGCAGATCGGCGTGGCGGTGGCCGACTCCCCCGCCGGCCCCTTCAAGGACGCGCTCGGCGAGCCGCTGGTCGCCAAGGGCGGGTCCCTGCAGGGCCAGATGATCGATCCGGCGGTCTTCACCGACGACGACGGCCAGGCCTACCTGTACTGGGGCAACGGCCGCGGGTACGTGGTGCCGCTCGCCGACGACATGGTGTCGTTCGACGCGTCGAAGGTGCGGGACATCACCCCGGCGAACTTCCGCGAGGGCTCCTTCGTGATCAAGCGGAAGGGCACGTACTACCTCATGTGGTCGGAGGACGACACCCGCAGCGAGAACTACCACGTGGCGTACGCGACCGGGCCGTCCCCGCTCGGCCCGTGGACCAAGCGCGGAACGATCCTCCAGAAGCGGCCCGAGTACGGCATCCTCGGCACCGGTCACCACTCGGTGGTGAACACCCCCGGCACCGACGACTGGTACGTCGTCTACCACCGCTTCGCCCTCGACGGCCCCGGCAGGCCGGGCGGCGACGGCATGCACCGCGAGACGACCGTCGACCGCATGGAGTTCACGGCCGACGGCGCCATCGAGCCGGTGACACCGACGCTCGGGGGGATCGAGCCGGTACGGCGGTGAGCCTCACAGGACGTCGTCGAGCCAGCTGAAGACCTCGTCCTGCAGCGGGGCGGTGAAGACGTGGCCCAGCTCCGGCCACGTCTTCACCCGTATCCGGTCCTCGGCGTTCCGCGCACGCCACACGGCACGCAGCTTGTCGTACGCGACCCGCACGCCCTCGGCCGGGAACAGCGGGTCCAGGCCGCCGTGGAAGAACAGCGCCGGCTTGGGCGCGGCGATGCTCGCCACGTCCGGCAGGTCGAGGTGCCGGGCGAGCCCGGGGTGGAGCATGCAGTACGCGGACTGCCCGCGCAGGGTGTTGTTGCCGGGCACCATCATCTCCTTGAGCCCGGTCATCCAGCAGACGCTCGCGGCGGCCGCCACGTGGTCGCTGAGGGCGGCGGCCTGCCAGGCCCGGTAGGCGCCCATGGAGAAGCCGACGGCCGCGACCCGCCGGGCGTCGACCCGGTCGAGTCCCGCCAGGAAGGCGGCGGCCCGTTCGTCCTCCCGGGCCATGAGACCGGCGAGCGAGGAGCCGAGGTGGAAGAAGCCGGCCGCCAGCGCCTGCTGCTGCTCGTAGGCGAGGGGCCCGCGGTCGCCCCAGCCGAGCGCGTCCAGGCACAGCACCACATGCCCCCGCCGGGCCAGTTCGTCGCCGACGAACCGCCCCCCGTAGCAGCGGTCCGCCCAGGCGGTGGCGGAGGCGAGGCGGGTGTCGTCGTACCAGGGGCGGACGAGCTTCTCCTTGCCGATGTCGAAGCGGGAGCCGTGGTCGTGCAGGAGCAGCACGGCCGGGAAGGGGCCGCGGCCGTGCGGGGTGAGCAGGGCGCCGCGCACCGGTGCGTAGCGGGTGAGGGAGACGGTCACCAGTTCCCGGTCGTACCCCCCGCCCGGGACGCGGCCGGTGAACTCCGGCGCGAACGGCACCCCGTCCTGCCGCTCGACGAGCAGGTGCCGCTCGACGGCCGCCCGGGCGGTCTTCCGCCAGGCCGGGGCGTCGCGGACCGGGGACCGGCCCCAGGCGAGCGGGAAGGTCAGGGCGTCCTTCAGCGCCGGGTGGAAGCCGGGCAGCGGACCGTCCACGACCCCCGCCTCCGCCCCGCTCAGCAGTTCTCCTTCCACGGCTCCCAGTCGCCGAGGTGGGCGGCGCGGGTCGCGGACCGGGCCTGTTCGTCCGTGAGTTGGGGCCGGTTCTCGGGGACGGTCACCTTCGCGCCCGGGCCGGTGTTGCGGTACTCGGCGAACCGCATGCTCTGCCAGGGGTGGGCCGCGCGCATGTCGGCGTACGGGGCGACCGCGTCGATGCCCGGGCCGAGCCAGGTGTCCCGGACGGTGAGCATGGGCCGGGCGGTGAGGTCGGAGCTGGGCACCCAGGGCCGGGCCAGCTTGTAGAAGCCGTCCGGTGCCTCGCTGCTGACGCGGCTGCGGGTGACGAGGTAGCCGAGCGGGTTGGCCCCGGCGGTCGACGGCGCGAACACGAACCCGTACGGGGCGCCGGACAGGTCGGTCCGCGACAGCGTCCGGAAGTGGCACCGCTCGAACACGGCCGTCGCCCGCCCGAAGACGAAGTCGACGTCCCCCTCGGCGTAGCAGTGGGCGAAGTACTGGCGGGCGAAGGCGCCGAGGGCCGTGGAGTCGGCGTACAGGGTGTCCTGGTGCCCGAGGAACCGGCAGTGGTGGAAGGCCGACCGGTCGCCCTGGACCTTGAGGGCGACGGCCTGCGTGCCGGTGACGCCGGGGTGGCCGGCGCGCAGCCAGTCGTTGGCGAAGGTGATCCAGCGGGCGGTGAACCCGTCGGCCTGGACGGTGGCGGTGGCGGAACCGCTGGTGCCGTAGGTGCCGCCGCCCGGCTTGGGCGTCCCCGCCGCGTTGTCGTACACGATCACCACGTCCCGCGGGTCCTCGCTCGCGCCGATCCAGGTCATGCCGGTGCGGGCCGGGTCGACGGAGACCGTCTGCCGGTAGACGCCCGGGGCGATGACCAGGGTGTACCCGGGGCCGTTCGCGGCGGTCACGGCGTCCCGGACGGTGGTGACGTCACCGGCGCCGCCGGGGTGGACGTACAGGGTCCGGGGGTCCCGGCGGGCGGCCGGTGAGCCGTACCGGCCGAACGGGCGCGGACGCGCGGCGGCCCGCGCGGGCCCGGGCGCGAGGCCGAGGGCGGCGCCTGCCGCGGCGCCCGCGGCGAGGAACCCCCGGCGGGAGACGGAACGGTGGGGCTGCGCGGGCATGCGGCTGCTCCTTGGCGTGCGGCGGATGTGCGGGGAGGGGGAAGGGGCCGGGGCGGGACGCGGCGCGGACCCGCCCCGGCCGGTGCGTCGGAATCGGATCAGCACACGCGTCCGGCGCCCGCCCGGGCGTCGACGATGCCGGGCACGGCCTTCGCGGGGTCGATCCGGGTCCGCAGCGTCGGCGTCCAGCCGGCGCCCGACTGGAGCGTCTCGCCGGGGATCTCCGCGTTGTGCACGGCGATCAGGTCGACGGGCCTGCCGTTGACGACGTTGGCGTTCGCGGTGACCGGCGCCTCGCTCCACTTCTTGAGGATCTTCGCCGGGCTGAGGCCCTTCGCCAGCGTGAAGGCGTTGTGCTCGGCGACGAGCCGGGACTCCTTGCCGACGCCGTAGACGTAACCCCACTTCTGATTCTTGGTGACCACGAAGTGGTTGTTGTACGAGTCGACCTGCCCGAAGCGCACCCGGGGCGCCCGCTCGACGATGCCCTCGAAGCGGTTGTGGTGCAGGGTGACCTTCAGCTTGCCCGTGTCGTCGGCGGTGGCGCTGTCGCTGTTGCCGATCAGCATGGTCTTGTCGTGGTCCCGGAACGAGTTCCAGGACACCGTCACGTGGTTGGAGCCCCGCACGACGTCGAGCAGCCCGTCGTGCTGCTGGTAGGTCTTGCCGAAGTACGTCGGCAGCGAACTGTCCGGGTGGCGGCCGTCGGTGAGCGTGTTGTGGTCGATCCACACATGGGTCGACCCGTGGACGACCACGCCGTCGTACTCGGAGTTCCAGGCGCCGGTCCTGTTGTCGTCGGTCGGGTCCCACTGCGGGAAGCAGTCGACCGGCGCCTCGAAGGTCAGGTTGCGGACGATGACGTTGTCGACGCCCTTGATCTGCAGGCTGCCGCCGAGGATGCCCGCGCCCCTGCCGACGCCGATGATCGTGGTGTCGGCGGGCACGTTCGCCTTGATGGCCTTGTCCTGGTTGGCCGCGGACGCGGCCCGCAGCTCCTCCTGCTCACCGCTGACCGGCCGGTCGTGGCCCCAGACGGCGGGGTCGTAGGCGGCGAGGTACTTCTGCAGGTCGTACCCCTCGGCCGCGAACGCGTCGCAGCCCTCGGAGACGGCGTCGATCATCCCCTTCACCTTGATGATCCGGGGCGCCGTCCCGCCGTCCTCCAGGGCGGCCCGGAACTGTTCCCAGGTGGTGACGGTGTAGACGTGCGCGGCGTCGGCGGCGGCCCCGCCCGTGGTGCCCGTGCCGTACGAGCCCCAGCCGTCTCCGGCGGCCAGGGTCTGGCGGGTCGCGTCCCGGGGCCCGGCCTGGGCACCGGTGCCGGTGAGGGCGAGGACGAGCGCGGTGCAGCCGGCCAGCACCACCGCTCTCCCAATGGCATGATCATGACACTTGCGAACGTTCATGGTGCGGCTCTCTTCCTGCGTCGTCGGGGTGTTACGAGGTGGCCTGCGGCCAGCCGATCCAGGACTCGGGGACCGGCTCGTCCAGCCGCCGCACGTCCCGCGGGCCGAGCACCCGGCGCTGCAGCGACTCCCGTGCCACGAGCCGGGCCACGGCGATGGCACCCGGCGGGTTGAAGTGCGTGTTGTCCTGCTCGGTGGCGGTCCAGTTGAAGTACTTCTTCGTCTCCTCGGGCCCCAGCTCCTGCCAGAGGGCGAGCGAGAGCGCCTGGAGGTCGAGCAGCGCGACTCCCTCCTCGGCGGCGAGCGCCCGCATGGCCGCCGGGTACTCCCCGTGCGTCGGCAGGGCCTTGCCGCTCGCGTCGAACCGGCGCCGCTCCACGGACGTGGCGAGCACCGGCCGCGCCCCACGGGCCCGGGCCCCGTCGACGTACCGCCGCAGATAGTCCTGATACGTCGACCAGGGCTCGGTATGACGGGCGGGATCCTCCGCCTTCGCGTCGTTGTGCCCGAACTGGACGAGGAGGACGTCCCCGGGCCGTATCACGGACAGGACGGCATCGAGCCGCCCCTCGTCGACGAAGGACTTCGAACTCCGGCCGTTGACCGCGTGATTGGCGACGGCCAGGTCCTTGCGGAGGAAGAACGGCAGCGCCATCGCCCACCCGGTCTCGGGCGCGGCGTCGGCGTACTTCTGGGCGGCGGTGGAATCACCGGCGATGTGGAGAGTGCGGCGACGGTCACCGGCGTGCGCGGTCCCGCCGAGGGACAGCGCGAGAGGGACAGCGGCCATTCCCACGGCAGCCACTTGTCTACGGCTCAGAGACACGCGGAGTTCCTTCCGGACAGCGGATGGTGTGTTCCCCGGGGGCGCGGGGAACTGCGCGACAAGCCAGGGGCGGCCCGCACCTGCACACGCACAGGCCGTCCCACGGCGAAACCCGGGCACCTCACCCGTTCTGCTGGTTCCACTCCTCTCGCGCGGTGTTCAGCTGCTCCGCCATCGTGTCCAGGAAGTCCTTCGCGCTCATCTTCCCGAGCAGCACCTTCTGGAAGTTCGGCTCGTTGTCGGCCTTGGAGATCGTGTTCCAGTCCGGCAGGTAGTACGGCAGCTGCACGATCGTCGTGGAACCGTCCGACAACGCGCCCGCGGCCAGCTTCGTCGGCTCCGCCTTCGAGATCCACTCGTCCTGCGCCGCGTCGGTGTTCGAGGGCACCTGCCCCGCCGCCTCGTTGAACTTCGAGTTCTCCGCCTCGGAGGTGGCGAACTCGATGAACTTCCAGGCGGCTTCCTTGTTCTTGCCGCTCTTGAACAGCCCCAGCCCGTCCACCGGGTTGGACACCTGCACCCGCTTGCCACCGGGCCCGGTCGGCTGCGGGATGCCGCGGAACTTGTCGACCCCGAGCGCCTTCACGTGGTCCTGGTACGACCCGAGGTTGTGGTTCAGCATCCCGATGGTGCCGGAGTCCCACTGGGCGACCATCTTCGTGAAGTCGTTGTTGAGGTCGGCGGCCGGCGTGACCTTCTTGTACAGCGCCGCGTACTTCTCCAGCGCCTCGACGTTCTTCGGGTCGTTGAGCGTGGTCTTCTCACCGCTGGAGTCCCAGAACGACGTGATCCCGGACTGCCCGTACATCGCGTCCAGTGCCTGGGCGATGGAGCCGGCGCCCCCGCGGATGGTGTAGCCGAACTCGTTCCTGCCCTTGTTCGTCAGCTTTTCCGCGGCCTCGTAGAACCGGTCCCAGGTCGTGGGCTCCTGCAGCCCGGCCTTCTTGAACAGGTCGGTGCGGTAGTACAGCACACCGTTGTTCGCGGAGGTCGGGATCGAGTACAGCTTGTCGTCGCCGCCGGCCGCCTTCAGCGACTCGACCATGTCCTTGTTGAGCTTGCCCTCCAGGGACGACTCGGCCAGCCGCTCGTCGAGCGGCTCCAGCGCGCCCTGCGCGGCGAACCCGGCGATCATCGCCGATCCCACGCCGCCGACGTCCGGCAGGCCGCCGCCCTGGAGGGCGGTGTCGACCTTCGACTGGTACTCGGTCGAGGCGATCCCGACGTACTCGACGTCGATGTCCGGGTTGGCCTTCTCGAAGTCGGCGATGATCTCCTTCCAGATCTCGGTGCGGACACCGCCGTTGTTGTCCCAGAAGACGATCTTGCCCTTGCCGCTTCCCTCGGCGCCCTTGTCGCCGCCCGCCCCGCTGCCGTCGTCGCCGCAGGCGGTCGCGGTCAGCGCGAGTACGGCCCCCAGGGCGACGGCCGTGGCGGCGCGCCTGCTTCTGCGATTGCTGATCTTCATTGGTCGGCTCTCTTCTTCTTCTGGATCCAGCGGAACTCGGAAGGTGTGGGGGGTCAGTGGTGGGCGTGGGGTGCCCAGTCGTCCGTGCCCTTCAGACAGGCCACCGCGAGGCCCTGATCGCGGCCGGCGGTTCGGTGTCGCGGGTCAGCACCTGGCCGATCGCGTCGGGTTCGCCGGTCGTCTTCACCGCCGGGGCCTGCTCGCCCCTCAGCTCGTGCGCGGCCTCGTCGAAGTCGTTGCCGAAGGTGAGGTGGCGTCCGGTGCCGCGCAGCTCGATGTGCGGCTTGCCCGCCGGGATCACCACCTTCTCGCGGTAGGTGCCCGGCGCGATGCCGATCCGTACCGGCAGGTCGTCGCCGTCGGGCACGGCGTCCTCGGCGGCCTGCACGGTCGGGTG